>JAKLEC010000007.1 GCA_022711715.1 Acidobacteriota bacterium | reverse complement strand
ATAGCCACGAAGACCACGGAACAGATAAAAAGCCTTCATATCGGACTCCTGCCCGCCTTCCGGAACTCACAAAGTGAGTTCCTTTAAGAATTTAAGAGTCCAATATGTATCTGAACTTCTACAGGCCGTTGCCTTGGGGACGGTACTTTAATTCTTTACTTTTTTACCATGCGGCAAAAAAGTCAAATTTTAAAGCTCCGTCCCCAAGAAACAGCGAGGGGATCAGGAGTAGAGAAAGATAGAGAGGTAAAGCAAGAAAATGGCGACATAGGTTCGGTTCATGCTGCTGCTTTGCCACTTTGCCTCTTAACCCCTCTACCCCTTACCCACTGCTTTTTCCTTTTCACTTTTCACTTTTCCCTGCGGTATAATCCTGGCCGACAGCCAGGAGGTGCGGGATGATCCAGGAGATCCGGGCGGAGGAGCTGGACTGCGAGCGCTTTATCGCCGAACAGGTTCGCGAGATCCGCGGGGCGGTGGGGGAAGGGACGGCGATCAACGCGCTGTCGGGAGGGGTCGATTCCTCGACGGTCACCCTGCTCGGCCATCGCGCCCTGGGCAGGAAGCTGCGCACGGTGTTCATCCAGAACGGCCTGATGCGCCAGGGCGAGGCGGAGCGGGTGTCCTCTCTCTTCCGCTCCCTCGGCGTCGCGGTCGAGGTGGTCGACGCCCGCGACGAGTTCTTTACGGCGCTTGCCGGCATCAGCGATCCCGAGCAGAAGCGCGAAGCCATCACCCAGACCTTCTACAAGAAGGTGTTCGGCCGCATCGTCCGCGAGAGCGGCGCCCGTCATCTCCTGCAGGGCACCATCCTGACCGACGTCGACGAGACGGTCGCCGGCATCAAGCGCCAGCATAACGTCTTCGCCCAGCTGGGCATCGACCCGCAGGCGGCCTTCGGCTACTCCATCCTCGAGCCGCTGCTGCGCCTGCGCAAGGACGGCGTGCGCAAGCTCGGCCGCGCCCTCGGGCTGCCCGAGGAGCTGTTCGCCCGCATCCCCTTCCCGGGGCCGGCGCTGGCGGCGCGCGTCATCGGCGAGGCCACGCGCGAACGCGTCGAGACCGTGCGCCAGGCGACGGCCGTCGTCGAGGAGCTCCTGGCCGGGATCCCGGCCTTCCAATACCTGGCCATCCTGCATGAGGACCGGGTGACCGGCATGCGCGCCGGCAGGCGCCAGTTCGGCCAGCAGGTCGAGGTGCGCTGCTGGGACAGCGTCGACGCCCGCCAGGCGTCGCCGACGCGGCTGCCCTTCGAGCTCCTGGAGCGGATCGCGGCCGCCATCCTGGAGCGCGTACCGGGAGTGGTCTCGGTCACTTACAACATCGCCACCAAGCCGCCCTCCACGATCGAGGCGGTTTAAGACCGCTCCCCTCAATAAAGGGGAACCGCGGAACGGACATTGATCCTGCGCCGCGGGCGCCAGCCCCGCGGCGCGGGCCAGCCCGTCACTCGCCGGCGACCGGTTTCTTCTCCAGCCGGGCGTGGAGCGCGTTGACCGCCATCAGCGCCGCCGAGCCGTACCACTCCCTCAGCTCCATCACCAGGCTGCCGGCTTGGACGGCCGGATCGCTGCGGGTGAGCGCCTCGGCCTCGGCGAGCGAATCGACGCAAAAGACGTAGATCCCGCGCAGCTCGCCGTCGTCGAGGAAGGGGCCGGCCAGCGCCAGCTTGCCTGCCGCTGCCATCCTGTCGATGTTCCTCAGGTGCGCGACCTGCAGTTCCTCGGCTTTCCTTTTGTCTGTCGGGCGGTTGGGGCCGCGCTTGAGAAAAGCCAGGACGTACTTTCTCATGCCGTACTCGTCGGCGGCGAACTCGCGCGCCGCCGCCTCGTCGTAGGCCTTTCCGGCCATGTAGGCGAGCAGCGGCGACTCGGGGTCCCGCTTCCCGTCCACGGCCCACACCACCGTCGCGGCCAGGCAGGCCAGCAGGCACATCAGGATTTTCTTGATCATCGCTGAACCTCCGTTGCGCCTCAGCGGTTGAAGATGGCGAAGATCGCCTGGTACACCAGGTAGGCCGGGACGCCGGCCAGGACGGCCGCCGCCGGCCGCAGGCGCTGCGCCGCCGCCAGCCCCAGGGGGTACAGGACCAGGAACCACAGGATGGAGACGCCGTAGAGCGCCAGCAGGATGCCGCGCCACACGGTCGGCGAATTGAGCGTGACCTCGTAGGCGCGCAAGTCGAGCAGGCCGAGCGCGCCCAGGAGCGAGTCGGGCAGGTCGTGGAGCAGCGAGGCCAGACAGGGGACCAAACTGGCGAAGCCGAACACGGACAGGTTGTCCTCGAAGCGGCCTTTGCCGCCGAGAGGGCGGCTCAGAAGCTGCGCTACGCCGGCGGCGGCGATCCAGCCCAGGAACATGCTCGGCGCAAGCATGAAGCGGTTGTAGTAATAATACGACTCCCTGGAAATGGCCAGGAACGGAGTGAACACCGATGGCGCTCCTTTGCCGATGGTCAGGAAAACGTAGACCAGGGTGTAAAGGAGCGCGTTGAGCGCCAGTGCGCGTGAGCCGAGCCCGAGTCGCCGGTCGTCCTGCAGCAGGCCGGCGAAGGTCGGTCCGGGCCGCAGGATCGTCCCCAGCAGGTAGCGCGCGAACGATGGCCGGGGGCCGTGGCCGGCAGCGGCGTTCACCCGGCGCTCCCGTCCGCGCTCGGCCTCGCCACGGCGCGGGCCAGGACGATCACGGCCCCCAGCAACAGCGTCCAGTCGGCGGTAACGCCGAGGCGCAAGACGCCGAAGGCGCCATAGAACACCCCGAATGCGCCCAAAACGAGGCAGAGGCCCCGCGAGCCCAGGCCGTCGAGAATGAGCGCCACTCCGAGGACCATGGCCAATGTCGGGCAGGGAAGCACTCCCAGCGGCGACCGGTACAGGTAGGGCAGGAGCGAGCCGGCGGCGAGGAAATGGGGATAGGCCCAGCCGACCGCGAACAGGGCGATGCCCGGGAAAAGAAACCACGGCGGCGCGATCCGCGCCGGGGCGCACGGCTGCTTCAGCGCCAGGAAAAGCAGCAGCCCGGCAAGCGCCAGCAGCACGGCGCCGTTGAAGGGGTTGCCCGCGATCCAAGCCATGGCACTCGCCGAAAACAGCGGCGGGGCCAGAAGCACTCCTCCCAGGCGCCGCATCGGGCGCCAGCCGCACAGGAGCGCGGCCGCGAACACGCCGAAATAGACATGCCAGGCGATCGCCAGCCACGGGTATTCCGCGGCGATCACGGCCAGCTGCGTCAGGACGTCATGCACGGAAGGCACGCGTCTCCCCTTCTAGCGCGGCCACAGCCAGCCGAAGATGGCGGCGGTCAGCAGGGCATACAGCAATCCGTCGAGCATCGAAAGGAGCGTCGTCCGCCAGCGGCGCTGGTACCAGATCGACTGCTGCAGCAGCGCCAGCGAGTATCCGGCGAAGGCGATGGCGCCGACCAGGCGGAACACCGGCAGGAAGCCGGCGCCGGCGGGCAGGGCCAGGCCGGCGGCCCAGGCGGCGAGCTTGCCGACCGCTACGGCGTAGAAGAACCAGAGCAGCAGGCTGAGGCCCATGGCGGTCGTCCGCTTTCCGGCCACGGTCATGAAAAGCACCGGGCCTTTTTCCATCCTGGCGGCGAACTCGGGACTGTTGGCCTCCTTCAGCGAGGAGGCGCTGGGGACGGCGTAGTCGCCGGGCGGGATGGCGAACGGACGCAGGGCGGCCATGACCTCGTCCTCCTTCGCCAGCTTGCGCATGTCGCCCTTGTGGAAGGGCAGGGCCATGTGCACGAAGGAGCTGGCGATGAACACGGCCGCAGCCGACAGCACGATCGGCAGCCAGAGCGAAAGCAGCGTTTCCATGGGCACCTCCTGGGGTCAGCCGCCTGCACGGCGGCCGCCCGGGATTATAGTCAACTCAACGGGTAATTGGAACGGGCCGCTTTAGGCAAATTATTCGCTGGGGCAATATGCGGGCGCGGTCCCTATTCTTTCTCGGCCACGACCAGCATCTCGAATTCGTCGGGGGTCAGGGCGTCCGCGCGGCTGAAGGCGCCCAGCCGGGCGGCGAAGATGCCGATGCCCCGGAAGCCCAGCGATTTCAGCAGCCAGGCGATCTCGCTCGGCACGTAGTAGCGCTCGTCGCAGCGCAACTCCTTTTTGTTCCCCGAGTCGTCGACGACGGACGTGACGTTGCGGTCACGGAAGGTCATCAAGTCGAAGGAGCTCTCCCGGCACTCGGCGCCCCCCTCCCCTTTTTCCCTGTCGAGGAACTCCTTCACCGAGTGGAACAGCGGGAAAAGGCCGTTGAGGGTGGTGAAAATGAGCTGGCCGCCCGGCTTCAGCGCCCGCGCCGCTCCCCGCAGGATGGCGTAGTTCATCTCATCGGTCTCCATCAGCGGGAAGGCGCCCTCGCAGAGCATGATGGCCAGGTCGAACTCGGCCGTGAAGGGCAGCTCCCTGGCGTCGCAGCGGCGGAAATCGATGCTGACTCCGGCGGCGGCCGCCTTTTCCCGGGCCCGCCGCAATTGCGCCGCCGACAGGTCCACCCCGACCACCCGGTAGCCGCGGCGGGCCAGCTCGATGGCGTGGCGTCCGGTGCCGCAGCCGATGTCCAGGATGCGCTTTTTCTTGTCGCCGCCGATCTCCTTCTCGATGAAGTCGCACTCGCCGGCCGTGCCCTGCGTGTAGGGCTCATGGTCGTAGTGATCGGCATAATCCAGGAACAGCTCCTCGTACCATCGGGTCATCGGCTATTCTTTTGGGCCGGCCGCGAGCGACTCGACGAGTTTCTTGGCGTCCTTCAGGCTGGCGCCGGTCTCCGCCATGAAGGCGCGCATGGCGCCTTTCCTGTCGCCCCGGCTCAGCAGGTCGATGACAACCGGCGACGCCTTCGCCGCCGGGGCGTCCCGGGTGGAGATCCCCAGCCTCTTGAACAGGAACCGGAGCTGGACTTCGATCCGCTCCAGCCGTTCCTTGATTCCGGCCAGCTCGCGCTCGACGTTTTCCATCCCCCTGCTCCTCGTCTTTCTGGTCTTTCTTTTCTTGGCTCTTGCCTTCTACCTTTTTCTTATTGCCTTTTTTTGCTTTTCACTTTTCACTTTCTGTTCGGATTGTGCCGGATGGGCTTGCCCTCCACCTTTTCGATGGGATCGTTGACATAGACCTTGCCCAGGCCGATCGGCGAGGTGATCACGCCGCCCTTGCGGTCGTCGCTGATCCCCTCGGAATAGCCGAGGTCGACCGGCGTCTTGCCGCGGCCACCCAGGGCGTCGACGACATACGTCGGCCGCAGGAAGCCGGTCGTGGCGCCGCACAGGTCGCGGCAGATCTCCTTGCCCCTGAAGATCTGAGTGCGGAAGTGGCCCGTCCCCTCGACGAAGTCGGCGTAGTACAGGTAGTAGGGCTTGACGCCCATGCGGCCCAGCCCGTGGACCAGGTCGCGCATGACGTCGGTGTCGTCGTTGACCCCCTTGAGCAGCACGCTCTGGTTGCCGACGGGGATGCCCAGGTCGCGCAGGACCTTGATCGCCTGCCAGCTCGATTCGGTGATCTCCATGGGATGGTTGAAATGGGTGTTGATGAAGAGCTGCGGCTCCTTCAGCGAGCGGGGCAGATGGCTGCGCAGCATGTCGACGAACTCGGCGTCCTCGGTGATCTTCTGCGGCCAGACGCAGGGGACGCGGGTGCCGATGCGGAAGATGTCCAGGTGCGGGATGCGCCGCACGCGGCCCAGGATCTCGTCGAGGCGCCGGGTGCCGAGCAGGAAGGGGTCGCCGCCGGAGATCAGCACGTCGCGGATGTCCTCGTGCTCGGCGATGTAGTCGATCCCCTTGCCGATCTCCTCCATGGAGGGATTCTTGAGCTCGTCGCCCACCTTGCGCTTGCGCGTGCAGAAGCGGCAGTACATGGCGCACTCGCTGGACACGAAGAGCAGCACGCGGTCGGGGTAGCGGTGGATGATGGTGCGCGGCCCGCCCAGGGGGATGTCGCCCTCCTCGTCGAGCGGGTCGGGGGTCAGGTCCATGTAGTGCTCGAGCTCCTCGACGTCGGGGATGGCCTGCTTCCAGATGCCGTCGTTCATCTTCTCGATAAGCGAGAGATAGTAGGTGTTCACGCGCATCGGGTACTTGCCGATGACCTCGCGCAGCCGCGGGTCGACGCGCGCCTTCTGGCCGATGAGCCACTTCTCCAGGTCCTCGAAGGTCTTCAACGAGTTGCGCAGGATGTCCTTGTATGCCATGGGCCCTCCGTTCCGCAGGCGTCCATTATAGGCGCAGCGCGCTTTTTTTGCCACAAGTTGGGAAGGAGGTCAGCGCCAGTTGAGCACGCCGAGGATGTCGGAATGGGAGTCGGTCCACACGCGCACGCCGGGCAGCGGCCGCAGGCGTTTCCAGCGGGGGTCGAAGGCCAGCCCGCCCAGGTCTTCCGCACGGCGCGCCAGCACCACCCAGCTGGACGGGTACTTGCCCAGCGTGGCCGGCGAGGGCGGCAGGGCGCGGTCATCGCGCCAGTTGATGCAGGCCAGGCCGGCGTCGGCGGCCAGGCCGGCCATCACCTTGCCCAGGTCCATGCTCCACGACGAGATGTTGGCCGCGATGAGACCGCCGGGGGCCAGGCGCGACAGGTAGAGGCGCATGGCCTCGCGTGTGAGCAGGTGCACCGGCACCGAGTCGGAGGAGAAGGCGTCGAGGATGATCAGGGAGAACCCGCCCGGGGCGGCGCGCTGCAGGCCGAGGCGGGCGTCGCCGATCACCGGCCGGACGCTGCGCGCCGGCGAGCGGCGCCAGTGGCTGAACCAGGGGCCGTCGCGGGCCACGCGCACCACCTCGGGATCGATCTCGTAGACCGTCCACTCCTCATCGGGCCGGGCGTAGGCCAGGGTGGCGCCGATGCCCAGGCCGACGACGGCGACCCGGTTCCCCGCCGGGACCTGCTCGTGGCGGGCCATGACCGCGCCGCACGGCCCCAGGCGGTGGTAGTAGGCCAGCGGCTCGTCGCGCCGCCCCGGCGTGGTGAACTGCAGCCCGTGCAGGGTGGTGCCGTGGTAGAAGCGGTGGAAGAGGCCGCCGGCGTCGGCGGTGACGCGCAGGGTGCCGAAGAAGTTGCGGCGGCGGAAGAGGAGCGTCCCCTCGTCGCCGGGCGTCAGCAGGACGGCGAGCCAGACCGCGGCCAGGGCCAGGGCGTAGCGCCGCGGCCGCTGCGACGCCAGGTAGGCCAGCACCAGCGGCAGGGCCACGGCCAGCAGCACCCGGGTGCGAAAAGGAACCGCCGCCGGCAGCGCCGTTGCCAGCAGCCGGGCCAGGGCGAACAGGGCCAGGGCAAAGGCCAGGTCCACGGCCGCGCGCCGCCAGCGGCCGCTGTTGCCGGGTGCGTTTCGGGACGCATCCAGGGGAACGGCCAGCAGCGACAGCAGGATCACCAGCGGGTACTCGGTCACCCCGGAGAAGATCCGCGGGGCGAGCAGGGAATTGAACAGCCCGCCCAGCGCCCCGCCCATGGCCAGCCAGAGATAGAATCCGGTAAGGTGGTCGCGTCCCGGGCGGTCTCCGGCCAGGCGCAGGTGGACGGCGAGGGCGACGGCGAAGAACCCGGCCAGCGCCAGCAGCAGCACCAGCCAGACCGGATCGCGGATACCGGCCAGCCAGACGAACAGCAGAATCAGCACGGTCATGCGCAGCGCCCGGGCGGCGATCCCGGGGGCGCCGGGCGCGGCCGAGGCGCGGCGGCCGAAGGCGATGACGAACGTCAGCAGGTACAGGAGCAGCGGCGCCGTCCACAGCAGCGGGATCGAGGCGATGTCGGTGGCCAGGTAGGCGGTCACGCCGAGCATCAGCGACGAGGGGACGAAGGAGAGGAAGACCCAGCGCGCGCGGCGGCGGAATGTCGGCGCCGGCGAGGACGCCTCGGGCGGCTCGCCACCTGCCGGCGCCCGCGTCCGGCCAGGCGGGAGCGTCAGGGCGCAGAGAGCGGCCAGGAGCGCCAGCAGCCCGAACCCGGCGGCCCATGCCCGGCGCTGGCCCTCGAGGCCCAGCGCCGGCTCGATCACCAGGATGTAGCCGAGCAGGCCGGCCATGGAGCCCAGGTTGGAGGCGGCGTAGAGGAAGAAGGGATCGCGGGCGCGGCGATGGCCCGTGCGCGAGAACCAGTCCTGCAGCAGCGGCGCGCCGGCGGCCAGGGCGAGGAAAGGCAGGCCGATGGCGCGCGCCAGGAAGGCCAGCTGCCAGAAGACGGGGTCGGTGGTCGCCGGCGGCGCCGGATCGGTCCGCGGCAGCCACAGCCAGGCGCAGGCCAGCGCCAGCAGCGCCAGGTGCACGGCCGCCTGGCCGCGCGGCGCCAGGCGCCGGCTGAGGCCATGCGCATAGAGATAGCCGGCCAGCAGCAGCAGCTGGAAGAAGACCTGGGCGGTGGTCCAGACCGCCGGCGCCCCGCCCAGCAGCGGCAGGACGCGCTTGGCCAGCATCGGCTGCACCCAGAACACCAGCAGCGAGCCGGTGAACAGGGCGAGGGAAAACAGGAATGTCAGCCGGCGCTTGGGCATGGCGGCATTATACATGAACTGCCGGGGCATCCCAACGGCCGGCCCTTCCGAAAGTGGTTCCACACGACAATTCGCGCACAGGTTTGGGTGGGCGTGGACGAGCATAAGGCCGGTCGTGCGAGGAATGGAATGAAATTCCAAGCACCAAATCCCAAATGAATTCCAAGTTCCGAATTCCAATGTCCCAAACGAAAGCCATTTCAAGTATCTTTTTTCGTTTTGGTCATTTGGTCATTGGGATTCGGAGCTTGTTTGGAATTTGGTGCCTGGAAATTGGTGCTTTAGTCCTACCAGATCACATGCCTATTAAGTCAAACTCTGCGCGAATTCACGAGAGGAGTCCCCCCAAAATACCCGCTCCCGCCTAGATCCAGCCGAGGCGGCGCAGCGCCCCGAAGATCAGGTAGACGCCCATGCCGGTGACGAAGAGGCCGAAAAGCAGGCGCAGCACCGGCCCCGAGAGCCGGTTGGCAACAACGGCCCCGATGCCGGCGCCAATGATGGCGGCCAGGGCGATGACGACCGCCGCCCGCATGTCGACGTGGCCGTGGCGGTAGTACTCCAGTACCGCCGCCAGGCCGATGGGCGGCAGCAGCACAGCGAGGCTGGTGCCCGTGGCCTTGTGCATCGAGAAATGGAGGATGTAGACCAGCGCCGGCACGATGATGACTCCGCCGCCGATGCCGAAGATCCCGGACAGCACGCCGGCGGCCAAGCCGATCAGCAGCAGCAGGACGAACGACCCGGTGATCAGCATGTCAAGCTCCCGGCCGGCGGCGGGGTGCCCCGGCCATTTTTCGTTCTATTTCTTCTTGCCGATCTCGTTCAGCAGGTCGAGCTGGATCTCCTGGATCTGCGCCAGCCGCTCCCACTGGTGGGAAAGGAGGTGGTCGATCTTGTCGTGGAGCTGGCGGATCTCCAGTTCGGCCTTGAGGTTCACCTGGTAGTCGTGCTGGGCGCGCAGCCGGTCCTTGGTCTCCTGGCGGTTCTGGCTCATCATGATGATCGGCGCCTGGATCGCCGCCAGGCATGACAGGAAGAGGTTGAGCAGGATGAAGGGATAGGGATCGGGCGGCCGCAGGAAAAGGACCAGCGAATTCATGCCGATCCACAGCACCACGAAGATCCCGAAGCAGATCAGGAACGTCCAGCTGCCGCCGAAGGCCGCCAGGCGGTCGGCCAGGCGCTCGCCCAAAGTCCACTGATGCTCGAACTCGTCATCGACATTGCGGGACAGGAGCTCATGGTCGCGGATGCTGTTGAGCACCTCCTGCTCCAGGAGGGTGATCTCCCCCTTCTCGGACTCGACGAGAGAATGGACGTAGGCCGAGCGGTAGCGCGCCAGGTCGGAGCGGCAGATGTAGCCGTCGGCCGACCAGGCCGGGTGCTCGCGCACGATCTCGCGCGCGACCGCCTCGCGGACCGCGGAGCCCGGAACGAGATCGCGGCGGGGGAACGCCTTGCCGCATACGGCGCAGAGCGCCGTTTCCTCCTTGTTTCTCATGGCCAGCCTCCATCTGCATCGCGGCCCCATCTTACTCGCCAGCCGCGGAAAAATGAAGCGCGGCCCGGCTCCGGCGCGATTCCGGCAAGCCCGCGACGAACGCCGCTCAGGCCAGGGCCAGGTCGACCGCCGCTTGGGCGTGGATGGCGGTGGTGTCGAACAGGGGGATGGCGCCGGCCTCGGGCTTCACCAGCAAGGGGATCTCGGTGCAGCCCAGGATGATCCCCTCCGCCCCCCGCCGGGCCAGGCCGTTGATCACCCGCCAGTATGCGTCCCGGGACTCCCGCTTGGTGATCCCCCGCGACAGTTCGTCGATGATGACCTTGTGCACCCGCTCACGCTCCTCCTGTTCCGGGACCAGTACGGCGATGCCGTGCCGCTCCCGCAGCCGTCCCTTGTAGAACTCCTCCTCCATGGTGAAGCGCGTGCCCAGCAGGCCGACCGTCTTCAGCCCCGCCTTCTTGACCGCGGCGGCCGTGGCGTCCACGATGTGCAGCAGGGGGATGGCGATCTCGCGGTCGATCTCGGCGACGAAGCGGTGCATGGTGTTGGTGCACAGCACCAGGAAGTCGGCGCCGCCCTTCTCGACGGCGCGCGAGGCGTCGAGCATGGTGCCCAGGACGCGGTCCCATTCGCCGCGCTCCATGTGCGGCTCGACCTCGCCGAAGTCGACCGAGACCATGACGCTCTTGGCCGAATGGCTCCCGCCCAGCCGCTTCCGCGTCATCTCGTTGATCATCCTGTAATAGACGAGCGACGACTCGCAGGTCATGCCGCCCAGCAGCCCGATAGTTTTCATGTCTTCCCCCCTTCGCTTTGCCGATCCCGCTCAGCGCATGGCCAGCCTCTGGCCGGTGATGAATCGCGCCTGATGCGATGCAAGGAAAACGACCACTTCGGCGACCTCCTCGGGCCTGCCGACATGGAACAGCGGCCCTGCCTCGGCGATCGCCTTGGCCAGTTCCGCCGTAAGCCAGCCGGTATCGGTCGCCGGCGGGCACAACACGTTGGCCGTGATGCCGTGCCGCCCCAGTTCCATGGCCGCCGCCATCGTGTAGCTCTCCAGGGCGTTCTTGCTGGCGCCGTACGAGGCTTCCTGGGGAAAGCCGGGAGCGCCGCCCGTCGTCAGGCTGATGATCCTGCCCCAAGCGGCGCCGCGCTTCACATGGCGGCGGGAGAACTCGGCGATCAGCAGCGCCGCGGCCCGGGAATTGACGGCGAAGCCGTGCTCCAGGCTCTCAACGCTCACCATGGGCAGCCTGCGGCCGTAACGGTCGTTGGTTCCCGGCAGGAAGGTGTCGCCCACCCAGGAATCGGCGTTGTTGACCAGCATCTCCACCGGACCCAGTTCCGCCTCCGCCCGGTCGAACAATCTCGGGATCACGCCGGCATCGGCCAGGTCGGCCTCCCAGGAGGCCGCCTTTCCGCCCCGATCCCGTATCTCCGCCACCAAGGCGTCCGCCGTCTGCCCCCGCGCCGCGGCATAAGCCGGCAGGGCGGTTACCGCCTGCACGCCGGGATCGTCGGCGCTCAGGCGCAGATAGGTGATGAAGACGGCCGCCCCTTCCGCGGCCAGCGCCCGCGCCACGGCGGCCCCGATCCCCTGGTTGCCGCCGGTGACCAGCGCCACCCTGCCCTTCAGGCCCGTGTCGGCCATGACTGTCGGTTCCTCCCCGTCTTCGCCCGCGGTTCAGCGCAGGGCGAGGTCGACCGCGGCGCGGGCATGGATCGCGGTGGTGTCGAACAGCGGCACCGCGCCCTGGTCCTGCCGGACCAGCAGCGGCAGCTCGGTGCAGCCCAGGATGATCGCCTGGGCGCCGCGGGCCACCAGGCTGTCGATGATCCTCCAGACCGCCTCCCCGGAGCGGGGATCGACCGTGCCCAGCGCCAGCTCGTCGATGATGATGCGGTGGACGAGCCGGCGCTCCTCCGGGCCGGGGACGAGGGCCTCGATGCCGTGCCGCTCGCGCAGGCGGCCGCTGAAGAACTCCTCCTCCATGGTGAAGCGCGTCCCCAGCAGCCCGACTTTGCGCAGCCCGGTCCGGCGGATCTCCTCGGCGGTGGCGTCGACGATGTGCACGATGGGGATGGCGACGCCGCGGCCGATCTCGTCGGCGAGCTTATGGGCCGTGTTGGCGCACAGCACCAGCAGGTCGGCGCCGGCGGCCTCGATCCCTTTGGCCGCCTTCTGCAGGACGGCCAGCACGCCGGCCCAGTCGCCGCGCTCGGTGAGCGGCTGGACGTCGGCGAAGTTGACCGACACCATGACGCTCCGGGCCGAGTTGTGCCCGCCCAGCCGCGCCCGGACCAGCTCATTGATGAGCTGGTAATAGACCAGGGAGGATTCGCACGTGATGCCGCCCAGCAGGCCGATCGTTTTCATGCCGTTGCTCCTACGCGCCGGCCTTCATTATATCAGGAATCGAAGGCAGCGCGGAAGAAAACGACGACCAAAATGGTGGCCGCCTCCAACAGGAGCAGCAGGACCATGCCGGCCATGAGCGGGAGGAAGGCGGCCGCCGGCAGCGTGGTCGCGGCGAACACCGCGGTGACAGCCAGGTAATATATGGCAGCCAGCAGCAGCGCCGCGGCGGGCAGGATGGTCAGGAGCCGCCGCCGCTGCAGCAGCCCGACGATGACCAGCAGCAGGAGCAGGCCGTAGGCGAGGACGCCCGGACCGCCTTTGCCGGCCAGGACGATCCAGGCGAGCAGCCCCAGGAAAACGGCGTGCAGGGCCGCCAGCGCCCGGCGGAGCCTGCCCCGGTCAGCAGCGCCCATGGCCCGGTTCGCCCTCCGCGATCAGCGCCTGCACGGCCTGGCGGATGAGGGCGCCGTCGAAGCGGCCGCGGTTGTCGATCACCGCGTCCCAGGGAAGGGTTTTCCGGCAGGCGAGAGCGTTGATGCGGGCGATGTCGTCCTGCGAGACCGGGATATGGACCGAGGCGTCGCGGCCGCGGATGCGGGCAATGCACTGCGCCGGGTCGGCCAGTACGCGGACGAGCGCCACCCGCGCCAGCCGGCCCATCTCGGCCAGCAGCCAGGGGAAGTGCGGCGAAGCGCCGGTCGATTCCAGACAGGCGACGTCGCACTCGCGCAGGGCGGCGGCCAGGCTGGCCAGCACCGCTTCGAAGCCCAGCCGGTCGGGATCGGGATGGGAGGCGCCGAGCCGGACATGGGCCTCCAGGAACAGAGGCTCGACGCGCAGGAAGCGGATCCCCAGCTCGCCGGCCAGGAATTCACCGATGGTTGTCTTGCCCGCCCCCTTCGGGCCGACCAGGACGATGACCTGCTTCATTCCCCGGGGGTAGGGCCGCGGCGGATCACCCTCAGCAGCGTCGCCAGGATGAAGAACTGGAACGCCACCACCAGGGCAAAGCAGAGGCGCAGGACCCGCCACTCCGGGCTGAGATCGCCCGCGCCGCGATAGATGTGGACCAGCGCCGCGTGGCTGACGAAAACCGCGATCAGGGTGAACACGCCCATGGCGAAGGCCACGGCTGCCTGCTGGACGGTCTTCATGTCGCCTCCTCGCCCCGGGAACGGGGCGTTCATCCCCATATTATTCGATCCGGGATTTGCCTTCAACTCACCGCCGTTCCCGGGCACGGCGCACCACGGAGAAAACGGCCTGCTCGACCGCGGCCGGCGCATCGAGATAGAGATAGTGCGAGGAGTCAGGGACGAGTACGAAACGCCCATGCGGGGACTTCGCAGCCAGCAGGCGGTTCTGCTCGATCCAGTAACGCTGGTAGCCGCCGGCGGCCGGGCCGAAGGCGGGATTCGCCCTGCCGGCCGCCATGACCGTCAGCGGGACGTCGCCGAAGCCCGGAATCGCGGCGGCGGCCTGCGCCGAGGCGGCGAACATCTCACGGTGCTCCGACGCGATGGCGGCGAGGAAAGCGGCCTTCGCCCTCATCTCGGGTTCGCCGGCGCCCCGGGCAGCATCAGCGGCCCGCTGCCACTCGGAGGTCATCCGCTCGGCCAGCGCCGCGAACTCCTGATATTCCCGGCCGAGCAGGAACGACAGCGGCGGCGGGTCGAGAAGGACCAGTCCGGCGACGTCGCCGGGAAACCGGGCGGCGAACAGCTGGGCATTCAGCCCCCCGAGTGAGTGGCCGACCACGACGAAGGGGCCGGGGATGCCGCCCCGTTCCAGCAACGCCCTCAACTCGCCGGCCTCGCGCCCGGCGTCGCGCGGCAGCGGGCCGGCTTGGCTGCGCCCGTAGCCGGCGCGGTCATAGGCGATGACCCGCGTTTCCCTGGCCAGGCGCTCCTGCAGCGGCCGTACCTTGTCGACGCCGTCGCCGATGCCGGCATCGATGACCACGACCGGACTGCCCTTCCCGGCGTCGCGCAGGAAAAGGCGATGACCGCCCACGTCAATCAACCTCTCGCTTGTTCCCCCGCCGCGGCCGCACGCGGCCGCCAAAAGGCACGCCGCGATGAGAACGCCGATCCGCTTGCCCGCCATTTTCCCCTCCCTTGCGGCCGCCATGACAGTCTCGCGCCGTCGCGCTAGCGGGCCTCCATCTCCACGCTCAGCGGCTCCCAGGGGCAGGGCCCGGGCAATGCATCGGGCGGCTTCAGCCGCCGCAGCAGCTTGAACGCGGCCCTGGTTCCCGGCGCCAGTCCGTCGAGCAGCAGCGCGAGATGGGAATAGTTCTTCACCTTCTCGCCGTTGACCTCCAGGACGACATCGAGGGGGCGGACGCCGGCGCGGTCGGCCGGGCTGCCGGCCGCCACCCGGGTGACCAGCACCCCCTCGGCCGCCCGGCCCATGTCGGCCGCCTGCGCCAGGGTGATGTTCTCCCACATCAGCCCCGTCCGCGAGAAGGAGAGCTTCAGCCCACGCTGCTCCAGGGTCGAGGCCAGGGCGGAGATGAAGAGGCGCGCCGTGTCCTCGAGGCTGAAGAAAAAACTGTACCGCGTGTCGGCGAAGACGTTGACCACCCAGTTCCGGCCTTCGGGCGCCTTGGCAAAGCGCTCGCGCATCCGCGGCATGTAGTGCAGGTCGATGCCGCGCACGGCGTCGAGCGGGATGTACGCGTAGGTCTGGCCGCGGTCCTGGTTCAGGTAGCCGCTTTGCCACTCGCAGGTGAAGCGCAGGTCGCCGGCCTTTTCGGGCCGTTCCTTGTACAATCTCCTTTTTTTGGCGCTGCCCTCGGTCAGGCGGAACTTCCTGGGGAGGAACACGACGCCGCTGGTGCGCGACTCGACGTAAGCCGTCGCTTCGTTGATCATCCGCGCGAAAGCGGCCTCGACACCGGCGGGGGAGAGATCGGTCCTGGGCGCGACCCACACCCACTGGCCGCTCTGCCGGCTTGGCCAGATCTCGGGCTGCGGCGTCTGCTCCTGGCCGAATAACGCCGGCGGCCCGAGGCAGAGCAAGATGGCGAACGCCGGCAGGCAGGCGCGGCGGAGCGGAGGAATCGTTTCTATCATGAGCCCACTATAATATCAAAGCGGCCCGGCCGCAACCCGGCGTTCCCAGCTGTCGACATGGATGCGCGCCTCAAGGTCTTCGCTCTTCGCCCGGCCGGGCGGTTCCAGGGGATAGCCGAAGGGGATGACGGCGGCGATCTCGTAATCGCCGGGGATGCCCAGGAACATCTTCAGCGCGCTCGCGTCGTACGGGGTATAGGTGCAGCCGAACAGCCCCTCGGCGGCCAGCGCCAGCATGATGTTCTCGATGCACATCCATGCCGAGGCCAGCGGGTTCAGCTCAAACCAGGTGCGGCAGTCGGCCAGCGGCTTGGTGCGGTAGCAGACCAGCAGCAGCTCGGGCGCCTCCAGCATCATGCTCTGCTGGCGCGGCAGCGAGCGGCGGTAGACCCGCTTCAGCTCCTCCTGGTCGAACCGCTCCAGGAAGCGTTCGATCGCCGCCGGGTCGCTCATGTCGCGCGCCTTAAGCCGGTCGACGACCGCCTGGTCCCGCTTCTCCCGGTCGCGAAGCAGGATGAACTGCCAGCTCTTCAGGTGGGCGTTGCTCGGGGCCGCCAGCCCGGCGGCGAGGGCGCGGCGGACCGCCGCCTCGGGCACCGGCTTCTCGGCGAACTCCCTCACCGTTCTCCTTGTCTTCACCGCCTCGTAAAACTCCATGATGCGCCCTCCCGCTCAGCCGCCCGAAGCGAAGATGCGGCGGTAGAGCCGCTCGATATCCTGGTCCAATCCCGGTTCCCTCGCGGCCAGCCGCTCGATGAAGAGCTCGCCGCCGCGGTAGAAGCTGACGCGGTCGAAGGGGGCATCGGCCGAGGGAAACCTGGGCGGCAGGCCGAATCGCTGGCGCACCCTGTTCTCCAGGAGGCGGGCCAATCCTTCCTTCCACTCCTGCCAGGTCATGTATTCCCAATCATGGCGGTTCAGTCCCTTGCGCAGTATGGAGCGCCAATGGCTCGCGCGCGCGTCATGGCCCTTCGCCAGCTCCTCCTGCCACAGGAAATAGACCCGCCTGACCTCGGCGTTGCCGTACGGGAAGGGGTGCTGCAGCTCCCACATGTAGTCCTGCCGCGCCATGGCCTCGCGGCAGACCTCCATCCCCTCCTTCAGCTTCGCCTCAACCGTCTCCCATTCGTAGCAGTGGACGAACTCGTGGAGCACGACGGCGATCTCCCCGGCCGAGTCGAAGGCGTCGGGGCTGACCACGCAGGCCATGCGGTTTTCCCAGAACGGCAGGGGCATGGCGGCGCGCACGCCAGCGGGGACTTCCTGCTTCGCAGGCCCCTGGAAGGCGAGTTTCCAGCCCTTTTCCCCCTCGGGCGCGAACACCCGCCACTGCCCGCCGGCGACCAGGGCGACGGGATAGTTCTTAGCGAAGGCGGGATGGATGTCGGCCGCCTTCTCCCGCCAGGCGCTCACCTGGGCCAGCCCAGGCTCGACGCGTGGGTCTGGGGTGAGCGGCGCCTCCTGCGCCATGGCCAAGGCGGCCGCCAGGCAGGCGCACATCAAGGTGATGATCTTATTCATGGATCTTCCATTGCATCGACAACGGCCGCAAGGTGCCGATTCACATGCCGGTGAGCGCGCGCTGGACGAAGGCCAGCGCGGCCATGGCCAGGAACAGGACGATGGCCGCGATCCCCCACGGCCGGCCGGCGAGCGGCGCCACGCCCAGCATGCCGCCCGAGGCGGCGAAAAAGAGCGTGACGTACGAGATGGTCATCCAGCAGACGTGGCGGAAATCGACCCGGAACACGTAGTCCAGGAGCGCCTCGCCGATCAGGTAGGCGAGCAGCAGGCCGACCTGGACGAAATAGAGCGGGGGGCGCCGCAGCCCGGGCGCCGCGGCCAGCAGCAGCGCCAGCGGGAATCCCAGCAGCAGGACCGCGAATCCTAGGCCGTGCTCCCAGCGCGGCCGACCCAGCAGCCGGGCGGCGAAGACCGAGATGACCAGGAGGTAATACGCGATCGTCACGACGGCGCCGAGCCGGTTCATCCTTTCCGGCATGATGATTCTACGAAGATCGGACACGCAGCGTTCCCGCGCCGGCGGCTCAATTCCCGCAGGCGGCGATCAGGGCGACGTTCGCTTTCTCGGTCGCCGACAATTCCGTTTCCCCGGCCCCGGGCCGATACCATTCCTTGGAGCGGAAGTGGCGGCCGAGGACCGGGTCCCGGAAGACGCGGCCGTGACGGGCGAAGATCTCGTTGCGGGCGATGCGCAGAAGGTTCGCGGAGAGGCGGGCGACCTCGGCCTTCGTCAGCAGCCGTTCGCTCGAGTCGGCGATGACGAAGTCGTTCTCCGCGAGAACTAGCTCCTCGCAGGCGGCGCAGGCGCCCTGGATGGCTTCCATCGCCCCCTGCAGGCCGAACGTTCCCGCCACTTCGCCCTCGCGGCCGGGGAGCGACACGAGTAATTCCCGCTCCGCGGCGAAGCCGGCCAGCATCTCGGCGATCTGCCCCTTCTCCAGCACCCACTCGAAGATGAAGCCATTGGCGGCGTAGCCCGGCGCCTGCAGCAGCCGCTCCCGCGTGAAGCGGATGACCGCGGCGACGTTCTCGATTTTCGCCGGGTCGAAGGCGAACGCCTCCCAGCCGTCGCTTTTAAGGGTCACGACCGGCACACAGCTCTGGTCGCTCGGATATTCCACCCAGAACAGCAGCTTCCCGTCCTGGCTGCGCGCGGTCGCCATCCAGGTCGGGATCCCCTCGCCGATCGTGTCCCGCTGGACGAACCAGGCGGCGGCCAGGGGCGTTGCCAGAAAGACGGCCAGCAAGACGGCGAGGCTTTTTTTCGTTCTCATGTATGCCTTCTTCCGGGAGGGATTATACCTCCCCGCCGCCGGGCGTCACAAGTGAGACAGCGGGGACACGGGGCCCCGCTACCAGCAGGGCGAATCGAAATGATCCTCGCCCATGTCCAGGTGGCGCCAGCTCCAAGTGAGGTCGAAGTTCTGGCCCGCCGCTTCGGGCGCCTCCTCGCTCAGCGTGACGATGATGAACGCCGGGTCGACCGAGTCGAAGCAGAGGTAGAACTGGTCGGGATCGGTCGGATGGACCGGCTCGACCGTTACCCGGTATGAACCCGGCGCGTTGAAGACGACGAGCGAGTAGGAGCAGACGCCGTCGCGGTTGAAGGCGGCGGTGCAGGTGGACACCGTCCTCGTGCCGCTGATCAGCCTGGCCTTGAGCTGCAGCCCCTCGAGCCACTCGACGTGCTGGCCGCCGGTGATGATTCGCCCCGACACCCTGTAGGCCTTGCGCTCCATGCGCACCTGCGGCAGGCACTCCAGGTCGAAAACGGCCGGGTTGGAAAGGAGGGAATTGGGAGCGAGGATCTCGATGCGCATCCAGCGGTCGCGATAAGTGCCCATGATCCCACCCAGCTGCCAGTATGTCGACACGGTCTTGGTCCCGGCCTCCGTGAACGCCAGCGTCTCCTCGGCGTTGGCGGATCCGTCGCTGCGCAGCCAGCGGAAGCGCACCGTGCCCTCGCGGTTGACCGTGATGCGGCCGGTGAACTCGAAGCGGTGCGGGCAGAAGCCGCGGTATTCGCGCTCGGAAACGGACGCCGACACCCCCGTCACCTTGAAGGCCTGGATGGGAAACGCCGCGGCAGACGCGGCGATGAACAGGGCGATGAACACGACCGTCTTGGCGCGCATGGGGCCTCCTCTGCCGCGCGGACGCGGATCCAGCCGCACGTCGGCTATTACATGCGAGTTCGCGGTCCGGAATCTCAGCCGCAAGCGCCTTGCGGAAACGGCCGGCCGGCACGGCGCCGCCGTCAGCTCTTTTTCAGCGTCTCGGCGATGTCGCGGGCCCAGGCCTCGATGGCCGGCCAGTCGCGGAAGTCGCCGAACGGCGCCTTGACCTTCTTGATGATCCAGCGCTCGAGGAAATTGGCTTTTTTTCCGTCGAAGGCGCCGCGGAACACGATGACGCCGCGCGGCTTGACGCGGTCGGCGAACTCCTGCAGCCCCTTGGGGAACTTCCAGCCCTGCAGCAGCGCGTTCAACTCGCCGTCGCCGGTCGGCCCGCTGGAAAAGAACCATGTCGGCCGCCGGGCCAGCTCGGCGGCGTTCGCCCTGAGGAACCTGGCCGCCGGCCGCCGCCACATGCCGGCATAGACGCCGCTGCCCAGGATCACCGCCCGGTAACCGGCCGGGTCCTTGGCCTTGTCGGCGGAAGCCACGTCGACATCGAACCCCCGCTCGCGGATGACCTTGCCGATCCTCTCGGCGATCTCCGCCGTCATGCCGTGCTTGCTGCCGTACGCCACCAGCACCTTGTCGCTCATTTCTGTCTCCTTGTTCGTCGCCAGCGATCTTCCGCCCTGCCCGTCAGGAACCGGCCCGCTGGACGACCCTCTTTCCTCCGAAGAAATGAATAGTCCGCGTCCCGGCCCGGCACGTCCCCCGCTGCACGGTCCCCCTGGGGATGAACAACTCATCCCCGGGCTTCAGCCTGACCTCCCTGCCGTCCAGGCATGCGACATACTCGCCGCTGACGCAGACCATGTATTCGTCGAAATCGTGGGCATGCTCTCGCGAGACGCGGTCGGAGCGGCATTCCCAGAACGCGGCCTGGGAGCCGTCCCTGCCCTCATAGTAATATCCCTCAATGTCGGCGGTGTTCTGCTGCCGGGGATCGATCCGGTTCATGGCGTTCTTCATGAAATCGGGGAAATGCTCCATTTGCGCCTCCTGCCCCGTCGTTCACAGCCCGGCGGCCTCCTCGACGTTTTCCGTCAGGGCGGCGACGAAGCGCGCCATGGGCGCGCCGTCGACGGCGTCGTGGTCGACCAGGACGGTCAGGTGCAGCATCTCGGCGACCACGACCTCGTCTCCCTTGACGACCGCCTTCTTCAGGATCGAGCCGATCCCGAAAGAAAGGGGGTGGACCGAGGTCTGGACGAACCAGCCGTTCACCTGCCCCATCATGCCGACGGCGGTGACCACGACGCTGCCCATCTTCTTAAACAAATAGCGCGGCCGCCTCATCATCAGCCGCCAGACGAGGCGCCGGACCGCGCCGGGAAGAAAATAGTACAATTTCTCGGCCGCGGTCATGCCGCGCTCCAGCACCATCTGCTCGCCGTCCAGCCGGCCGGCCTTGGCCCGGTCGATCTCGGCGGTAATCTCTTCGGGAGTCTTGCTGTCAGCCCGGCGGATCAGCAGCGGCAGGGGCACCCGCTGGCCGTTGACCTCCTTCTCCACGATGAGCGAAACGTCGACATCATTGAAGATCATCAACTTGCACCGGCCGACGCGGAAGGCCGCCGCCTCCTTGTTCCGGGCGACGGCGGCGGCGATCGCCTGCAGCAGCCAGCCGGTGAACGAGACTTTCGCGCCGGCCTTCTTTTTGTCGCGGATCTTCCGCCTTGCCTCGCTGACGTCCAATTCCAGCAGCGCGGTCACGTAATGCTTTTTCCGGCTGAGCGCGCCGATGTCGAACGTGGCCAGCCGGGTGCGCGGGAAGGGGCGGATTTCGAATTGCTTGCCCATGTCAAGCCGCGGATCCCGCATGTTTCAGGCGCGCGATCTGCCCTTCGCGCCGGACGATTCTGCCGCCGGGCATCGGGCGGGTCTGCCTCCGGTTGAGCTCCATGGGCTTCCGCGCCGGCAGCGAAACCGGGAACGGAGGGGAAACCGCCATGGCGGAGGCCGCTTTCCGCAGGATGGCGCCGTAGATGTCGAAGTCGTCCCAATTCTTGCTGCGCCGGGAATCCTCCCACAGGATGAAATAGGATTGGGAGACGGGATTGTAGGCCATGCCCCGGGTGAACTGCTTGTCGTCGGTGTCATCGACGATCACGGCGTCGGCCGGATCCATCGCCGTCCCGTCCTTCTTGAAGCGACCGGTTACGACATCGAAATCAAAGGTGTAAGGAACCTCTTGCTTGGTCCAGGCAAGGTTCAGATGGCTGCCGGTGAAGTATCCATAAACGGCGTAGTTTGCGCGCGGCACGCTGGGGTTGGAGATCTCGATCCCGGCATCTCCCCACTGCTTCTCGCCGCCGGCACCCAGCCTCTGCAGCCACAGCCGGTTGTACCAGTCTTCTCCCTCGTAAACCCGATAGGCGGCGAATACCCCGCCGTCCCGGGCGCTGATGAGGTGATCGAGCTGGCAGCTCCGGTCTGCGCTTCCGGCCGAGACGCCCTCTCCCCAAAGCAGCTGGCCGGATTCGTTCACCCGCTGCACCAGGGTATCGATCTCATGGTCTCCGGGATCGAGGTCGGCGTACCAGGACACGATCGCGCCGCCCTGGCCGTCGGAGACCGCCATGTAATCGGTGTAGCTGTAGCCGCTCCGGGCGCCATCGCCGCGGTCGATGACCAGGGGCGCGTCGCCCCACAGCTTGTTCCCTGAGGCGTCCAGGTGCTGCCCCTCGACCTGCATGGTTTCCGGCGGCACGGCATTATCGTTCCCCAGGTTCAGCCAAAAAACGTACACCCCGCCCAGGCCGTCGGCCACGACAGTGGGATAGGTGACGAATCCGTACCGCCGGCCGAGAACGATCCCCTCGTCCCCCCAGGCCCGGACGCCCCCGGCGTCGATGCGCTGGCACTTGATTCCCCAGCCGTCCCGCTCACTGTGGGTATAGAAGCTCACGAAGACGCCCCCGGCGGTGTCAGGGGCCAGGGAAGGCTCGAGCTGCGATTCATAGCCGCCGTCGTGGATGGCGGAACGCATCGGCGCCGGCCACAGGGGGACCATGCCGCGATCGAAGGCCTGGACCTTCACCTGGAACGCCCGGCCGTCGACTTGCGAGAAGGCCACATACGCTCCGCCCCCTTCGCGGCCGATCACCACCGAGTCGCCGGCGTCGTCCAGGTAGCTCGTCACCTTCAGGGGACCCGCCGGGCGGACGGGCATGCCCCCGGCATCCAGCCACTGCGTCATGATGTCGCGGGCACCCGTGGTTTCGCCTTGCCCCCAGACTACCGCGAAGCCGCCGTCATCCAGCGGCGCCACCGACTGGTTCAGTTCGTTGGCCAGCTCCTGTTCCGCAGTGGCCGTGACGGCCACGACCTGGGCAACCAGCACGTTCGGGTCCTCCGGCTCAGGCTCCGGTTCGTTGCCGCGGCCGCAAGAGGCGAATACGGCAGGGAGAAAAAGCATGAACAGGGCGGCAGCCGTTCGGCCGGGGAGGAACCGGTGTTGCCGGCTCCGTTGCCACGCTCGTCCCGCAAGGTTGCTCATTTTCCCGGCTGCCCGCAGCATCCCCGCCCTATTTTTTCTTCCCCACGGCCAGGATGCAGATCGGCTCCTCGCCGGCGGGCAACTTCATGGCCCGTTTGACCGCGTCGTCGTCGAAGGCGCCGGCGACGCAGCAGCCAAGGCCCAGCGCCTCCGCCTGCAGGTAGACGTTCTCGCCCAGGTAGCCCGAATCCATCCAGACGTAGCGCTGGCTGCCGCGCTCGCCGTATTTTTTCGTCGTCCGCTCGAAGATGGCGGAGACGAACAGCGACGCCGGCGCCTCGCGGATCCACTCCTGGCCGTAGGCCGCCTCGCAGAGGGCGCTGCGGACGTCGCCGTCCAGGACCTTGACCAGGGCGTGCTCCTCCGAGACGTAACGGTAGACGCCGGCGGCCAGGCCCGTCACCTTGCCGGCGACGAGATAGACCTCGAAGGGATAGCGCGCGCCGGCCGACGGCGCCGCGCGCAGCCCGCCGCGCAGGAAGACCGGGCCCTCGGGCATGGGCGCGGTGATGCCGTAGGCGGCCCACAACAGCTGCGCCGCCTGGGCCAGGGTGACCGACTCGCCCGCGTAATCGCGGACCGAGCGCCGGCTCTTGATGGCCTTCTCCAGCGACACCGCGCCGTCGAATTTCGGCTCGGGCAGCTTGATCTTGACCATGTCCTCCTTTTTCACCTCATCACCTCCCGCGGTGGCCTGCGCCGGCAGCGAAGTGCCCAGCGCCAGGACCGCGAACGCCAGCAGCCATGCGCAACGTTTCATTGTTCTCCTCCATGCGGACGCGACGGCCGCACCCCCTTTCCGATTATATGCGCGGCCACAAGGAACTGCAACGCCCCGCCTTACTTCTTCCTGGCCCGGACCGCAAATGGCCGGGCGCACCGGGGCGGCCGAGCCTAATTCCCCTTTTTTCTCACCGGCACCGGCACGTTGCAGACCTCGACGCGGCCGGGCTTGTTCAGGAACCAGGCCTCGTTGCGCTCGCGGCGGGCCTGCATCAGCCTGCGGAACGCGTCGCTGTCAGTGCGCAGGACCTCGAGCTCGCTCCGCTCCGCCGGCGGCACGTCGGCGGCCACGCGGACCGAGCGGATGGGGATCCATTGCCCCGCGTCTTCGATGAAGCCCATGGGGCCCGATGCGCGCGGCAGGGCGGACAGATGCTCGATGCCCTGGACCACGCGTCCGAAGAGGGTGCAGTTGCGATCGAGGTGGCGCGGCGAGTGGCCGATCACGACATAGTCCTCGGCACCGCCGCCGCTGTCGGCCGCGTCGCCGCGGCCGGCGCCCACCATGCCATAGCAGTGGATCAGCCACATGCGTCCCGCGGCCTTGTCGCGCGCCGCCGGGAAGCCGTCGACGAAGCCGGCCTCGGGAGCATAGACGTCGCCGTCGGGAAGGGCGAAAAACGGGGCGGCGTCATCGCAGGCGCGGTCGAACTCCGCGGGCAGGGTCGGCCTGGCATGCAGGATCTTGCGTGCCTTATCCGGATTCTCGGCATTGGGATCGCCCCACTGCACCACGTAGTTGTCCTGCACGCGCACGACGGCCAGGCCGTCGAAATACTTCTCGCGGGCCAGCGCCTTGACGTTGGCGACGTGAAGGGGGGCGAATCGTGGCGCCAGCTCAATAACCACCCGGCCGCCGGCCAGCTCGAGGTAGATGGTGTTCTCCGGGTCGAGCGGCCGCCATTCGCCGGGCTGGGCCGCGGCCAGTACTTCGGCCGCGGTCAGCGCTTTCTGCGAGGGGTTCTCCTCGGCCCGGTCGGGCTGAGCAGCCAGCAAGAAGAGAAAGGCAATGGCGGCCGACGCGATTTTCCTTCCATCCGATCCGGATTTCATTGTAGCCTCCAATTCATAATGGCTGAAAAGTCCGCATTCACTTTGTCGGCCTGGCAACGCCGGAACCGCGGGCAGCGCCCGTTTTCGTTATGCTCTCCTCTGCCGGCCTTCATTCCGATCGCTCGCTCCGGGCTTTCAGCGCATGGAGGGAAGCGGCGACGGACTTCTCCAGGAAACCGGGGGAGACGATGCGCATGAAGGACGCGAGCCACCCCGACATCGATTCCCGGGTGGTCACGCTCGTGCCGGCGCCCGTCGCTTCCAGCGTCCAGGCGTGCACGGCCCGCATGCCCAGGGAGATCCCCGCCCAGGCGATGCGTTTCCCCGGCTCCAGCTCGCGGACGGTCGAGACAATGCCCAGGCTTTTCGCCTTCCAGCGGAAGACGCTGCCCACCGCAAGTCCCCCCTCGAGCTTGGCCGCGGACACGCCGGGCTGCCACTCGGGCCAGCGGTCGATCCCGGTGAGCGCGGACCATACCTTTTCCGGCGCCGCGGCGATCTCGATCGTTGCCCGGGCCGTCCACACGGCTTTCTCGTCAGTGTCCATCGCTTTTCCCCTCAGGCCGAGGCCCGGCCCCGCCAACCTGGCTGCGCCCGCCCCCTGCCCCCTCATGAGGGCGTTTCGGCTCTTTCCTGGTTGTTTTTTTCCTTTTTCGCCGGCCGCTCGCCCACCTGCTGGCGCCACATGGCATAGTACAGCCCCTTCTTCCTCAGCAGCGACTCGTGAGTGCCCTGTTCGACCACCCGCCCCTTCTCCAGCACGCAGATGCGGTCGGAGTGCATCACCGTCGAGAGGCGGTGGGCGATCATGATGGTGATCTGGCGGTGGTCGGCGGAGATCTTGCGCAGGGTCTGGGCGATCTCCTCCTCGGTCAGCGAGTCGAGCGAGGAGGTGGCCTCGTCGAAGATCAGCAGCCGCGGCCGGCGCAGCAGGGCGCGGGCGATGGCCAGGCGCTGCTTCTCTCCGCCCGACGCCTTCTTGCCCCCTTCGCCCAGCAGCGTGTCCAGCCCGCGCGGCGACTCCCGCACCAGCCGGTCGGCGGCGGCCTGCTCCAGCGCGGCCATGATTTCGTCGTCGCCGGCGTCGGGCTTGACGAAGAGCATGTTCTCGCGGATGGTGCCGGAGAATAGCTGCGTCTCCTGGGTGACGAAGCCCAGCTGGCGGCGCAGGCGGTTCAGGCGGATATCCCGCGACGGGACCTCGTCGTAATAGATCGTCCCCCGCGTCGGCGCATAGAGCCCCACCAGCAGCTTGACCAGCGTCGACTTGCCCGACCCCGACGGGCCGACGAAGGCCACGGTCTCGCCGCAGCGGACGCCGAAAGTGAGGCCGGAGACCGCGTCCTGGGCGGCGCTCTTGTAGCGGAAGCCGACGTCGTCGAAGCGCAGCGAGCTGATCTCGCCGATCTCCACCGGCTCGGCCGGCCGCTCCTCGGGCTGCTTGCGCATCAGCTCGTCGAAAGCCTGCAGCGACGCCTGCGCCTCGCGGTAGGCCAGGATGATGCCGCCAAGGTCCTGCAGCGGGAAGATGATGCGCGTGGAGATGAACTGCATGGAGATCAGCTCCCCGGGCGACAGCCGACTGTGGAAGATGAGCCACAGCAGGATGAACAGGATCGACTCCTTGAGCAGCAGCAGCAGCGCCCCCTGCAGGAAGGCGAGGGTGCGCACGCGGCCGACCTTCTTCATCTCCAGGTCGAAGATGCGCTGGGTAAAGCCCTTCAGGCGGCGGATCTCGGGGTAGGTCAGGCCCAGGCTCTTGACCAGCTCGATGTTGCGCAACGACTCGGTGATGGCCCCGCTCATCTTGCTGGTCTCGCCGACGACGGCGCGCTGGATGGTCTTGATGCGGCGGCTGAGCAGGCCGGTCATGCCTCCCAGCACCACCACGCCGAAGAGGAAGACCGGCACCAGCAGCCAGTGGCGGGTGAAGGCATACCAGACCAGGAACGCTACGCCGACCAGCGAGGAGAACAGCACGGTGATGAAGGAGGCGATGAAGCGCTCGTTGTCCGCCTTCACCTTGCTGAGCGTGGCCAGCATGTGGCCGCTGCTGGCCTCCTCGAACTCGTGGTAGGGCAGGCGCAGGGTCTGGCGCAGCCCGTCGTTGAAGACGGCCAGGCCGAACTTCTGCGTCACCAGGCGGGTGACGTAGTCGGTCAGGGCGTGGAAGATGCGGGCGCCGGCGCCGACGGCCACGGCCAGGGCCAGCCAGCGCAGGGCGCCGGGGACCAGCTCGGACGGGGGGCGGCCGCCGGGGTTGACGGCGAAACGGTCGATGATGCGGCCGAAGATGATGGGATCGAGCAGGCCCAGCACCTGGGCCGCCGTGGCCAGGACCATGGCCAGCAGCAGCCAGCCCCGGAAGGGCTTGAGGTATTTCCACAGGATCGTCATCGGATCATTTTCACGCTCTCCCGGTCACCCATTCGTTCACGGAACGTCAGCGCCGGATCAGCAGGTAGAACCAGGCGATCGTGGCGATGACGGCCAGGCGCGGCAGGATGCGGTGCAGCGTCTCGGCGAGCCTGGCCTCTCCCTTGGCCGCGGCCAGCCAGCCGCCGCTGGCCAACGCCGCCAGGAACAGGGCGCCGGCCAAAAGGCACAGCCCCCATCCGAGGCCGTTCAGCGATCCGGCGCGGGCCAAGCGGACGACGGTGACGGCCAGGTAGATGAAGACGCCGACGCCGAGCAGCTTGTGCAGCGTCAGCGGCAGCGTCTTGAATGGCCGCCCCAGTTTTTTCAGCGAATACCCCGTGACGAACACGGCCGCGATGCCCACGGCGACGATCAACAGGACATTTTGCATGATGGTCTCCTTATAGCTCGGCGGAACGAGCTTGCTCTATGCTCTCCGGAAGGGGATCCGGCCGCCAGGGGCATACCTCGAGGCAGGCCAGGCAGCCGTCGTCTCCCCGGCAGGCGCTGACATTGAGGACGTCCTCCCGGCGCTCGGGATGGTCGGCGAAAGGTACGAGCTTCAGCGCCTGCTGCGGGCAGCTGTCCACGCATCGGGAGCAGTCGCCGCAGCGGTTTTCCATGGGTGCGCCGGTTTCGAGTTCCAGGTTGGTCAGCAGGGCGATCCAGCGGTGGACCGGGCCGAACTCCGGCGAGACGATGAGCAGGGAACGCCCCTGCCACCCGAGCCCCGCTTCCTTGGCCAGCACCTTCAGCGACAGCAGCCCCAGGCGCCGGACGGGATCGAACTCGTCCTCGGGATGGACGATCAGAGCGCGATCCTTCCTCCCCTCCAAATAGCCCGAGATCCCCAGGGCCGCTCTCTCCAGGAAGAGGCAATGGTCGTCGCCCGTCGCCTTCTTCCCCAGCTTATGCAACTGCGCGCCCAGGACGATCGCGAAGCGGAACATGCCGGTCAGGCCGGCCGGGCCGCCGTCCAGTCCCGTCGGCATCCCCTGCAGCCGCCTGAGATCGGCCACGCCGAACAGGTCGATGCCCAGATCCTTCGCCAGCTCGCGTAGCGCTTCCGTTTCCCGCTTCGCCTCGTTCATGAGCTTTTCCGGCGGCCGGACGCCCAGGCGCCTTATTTCCCCTTCCTTTCTTCCCTTACTTCATAATGCTGGGAACGGGCATCGAAGCGGGACAGGACAGCCCGGGCCTTGGCGGGGACGACGGCCGCCTCGTAGTCATCCCCGGCGAATTCGCGGACCGCGTCGAGCGAATCGAAGCGCATGACGGTGATGAATTCCACTTCGTTGCCGCTGGCGCGGCGGAGCAGCTGGATGCCCTGGAAGCCGCGGATGTGCCGGCCCAGGATGCCGGCGAAGATCTCCTCCTTGAGCAGCGCCTCGTACCTGTCCGCGTTTTCCGGCGTCGTCCAGCCATGCCATATCCGGCTGATCATTGCCTGCCTCCTTGTATCCGCCCCCATTCTATCCCCCAGCCGGCAAGTGTGCAATCCGCTTCATGGAATGAACTGGGTCACCGGACGATGAGCGTTAGATGGTAGCAGGAAAAGAAGAAAAAATGCAAAGCTCTTTGCCCAAAGCAACGAAGCAAGGCACCGTCACCATCCCGGTCCATTCCTCTTGACAGCGGCACAAGGGTGTCCGGTCTTTAAAGACTTGACACCATCCCCTCCCTGAAATACCCCGTATCAATGGCCAATGACTAAAGAGGGGTCATATACCCGGGCACAGCGGTTGAGCGCGAACAGGAACGAGAACGGCTTCATTTTGTCTTTTTCCAGGACGGAGTCTTTCCCCAGAGCCACCCCAAGCAGCGCCCCGAGGACCCCGCACGGCAGACCGAGAAACAGGAATGAAAGGGTGGCGCTTTGCTCCCGGCTTTGGCTTCCGGGCGATTCCCTGCCCATTCCATATCCGACCAGCGTGCCGCCGACAAGCCCGACCAGCAGGCCGGCCCCGGCCATGGATTTCTTCACGATCCTCACCAAATGAACATCGCCCAAGCCGACGATCACTCCTCCCCCCTGGCCATCGACGACCAGGCAGTCCCTTTTCACCATGAGCAGTTCGCCGCTGACGGTGGCCCCGTCCTTCCGCTCCACGATGACCCGCGCACCCTGGCGCGCCTTGGCCGGCAGTTGAATCGATGCCGACAGCAACGAAGCCATCATGACCCCCGCGACGACCATCCTTGATTTCGTTCCCATGCTTCCTCCCCGGCAAGGCGCCGGCTGGATTCCGGGCCGTTGCCGTCTTCAATTCCGCCCCGGCGGGTATCTTGAGCAGGCATTGATGGAACACCGCAACTCGTCGGATGGGATACCAAGATTGGGAACGCTGGCTGAAGGTTCAGCAGGACACGGGGCGCCAGCCGCCAGATAACAGCGGGAGAAGAACCAGCCCGGATGGCTGGTCCCAAGCATCACCTGTTCTTTAAAGCCATTTCGATCGCCGGCTTGTGCCGGGCCACATACTGGCAGCTCGGCTCATGGCCGCATTTCCGGCATTTCAGGTCGTACGCGGAATTCACTGTCCGGCACTTGGGGCAGGCATAATTTTCACGGGATCCGGCCAGCCAGCGCTCCCAGCCAACGGCCTTGATCCGCGCCAGGTCCTCGAACAGCTCGATCCGGTGCGGCCGCTCTGACTGGAACTTCTTGAGATCGGCGCAGGGATATTCGTCGCATTCGACGCAGAAGTCGATCCCTTTTTCCGCGGCGCAGGCGGCCATCTTGCAGATACGGCAATAAGGCCCTTTCTTGCCGGACCGGCAGCCGTTGCACCTGACCTCTTCCTCCGCCAGCTGAAACCGCGCCGCGAGAAACTTGAGCCTTTTTGGGTCTTCCTTCGTGGCGATGTACAAGGTGCACGCTTCGCAAAACAACCCGCACACCGCTGCCAATTCCTTTCCGGCACGTTTTTCTTTTTTTTGCATGAAAGCTCCGCTCGACAGATCAAGACTATATCACGTCTTCATGATCCGCGCCAGAAAATATCCGCGAAATTACAACAGGTTCCCCAGCAGGATCAGGACTGACGATCCCGTGAAGATCACCGGGCACAGCTTGAAGGGAACGAACTTCACTTTGAAGCCGGTGAACAACGATACGACCGACAGCACGTTCAATTCGGCGATGCTGATCCAGTAGACCGCGCGGGCTGCCGAGCTTCCGCGATCCGCCAGGGTAACGGCGGCCACGAGCAAGCCGATGAATATCAGGCAGACGCCCTCCACGATCCACTCCATGGCGATGATGCGCTGGTTGTCCCGGGAGATCCCCCCGAACCCCCTGACCACCGACCGGGTCGGGAACAAATGAGCCAGCCCCCAGGCGCCGGTCAGGAAAGCCCCCGAAAATAGAAGAATTTGGTTGATCAAGAGGACCTCACTGCAATGAACATCTGCTTATGCATCCTGTTCGCATTGCGCATAGGCATTCGTTGTGACGGTCCGGCTTGGTTTTCTATTTCAGCTCGAACGTCACCGATACGCTAGCGCGGATGGAGATCTTGCCCAGGGCGATGGTGCCCGGCTCCCCGCCGCCGCCCGGGACTTCCTGGGCGACGTTCTGGGTCATGGCCTGGCGCCTGCTTCCCCAGCCCGACCAGCCGCTGTAGCCCTCGCTGATCTGCATCGCCGCGCCGATGCCCCGGTTCAGCACGGCCGCCATCTTTTCGGCCTTCTCCTGCGCCGCCTTCAGGGCCATTTCCCTGGCCTGCTCCCGGTATTTCTTGTACTCGCTCACCTGGAAGTCGATGCCGCCGATGTTCTCGATGCCGGCTTCCAGGAGCTTCTCGACCAGTTTCTCGAGCTTGCCGGGGTCTGCGATGGTCACGGCCATGGTGTTGCTCACGAAATAACCGAGGAAGTTCTTTTTCTGGTAATCGTTCTTGTAGCGGGGCTCAATGGTGAGGTAGTCGGTCTGGATCTCCTTGTTCTCGACGCCGAGCTTTTTGGCAGCGGCGACGGCCCGGCTCATGACCTCGTTGTTCTTCTTCTTGGCTATCGCGATGCTGTTGTCCCAGGTCTCGACACCGAAGTTGACCGTGACCTTGTCGGGCTGGGCATAGACCACCGCCTCCCCGTTCACCGTGATCCGCGGCTGTTCCGCTTCCGCCTCGGCCCAGCCCGCCCCCGCGCACAACATGACCATTATCCCCGCCGCAACCACCAATTTTGTCTTCATCCTGCCCTCCTCCAAACCCACTCAGACGATAGACGCCAGACGCTAGATGGTAGCAAGAAAAGAGAAGAGAATGCAAAATTCTTTTACCTCAAATAATGAAGTGAAGCACCGTCACCATCCAGCTTATCATTTATCGAAGCGGGACAAAACGGCGGTAAAGTTGCGCTGCAGTTCCTCCTCGACGCCGATATAGTTTTCGATGAGTCCCAGGAGAGTGCTGAGATAGACCCGACGCATGGCGGGAAGCCGGTTCTGCGGGTTCAGGGTTGCCGCCATCCAGGCATCGTCGAAGCGCTGGATCCAGCGCTGGCCGGTATAGAGCCGCGCCAGCAGCTGCACCTTCTGGAACTCGACCGGCTCCAGGGCCTGGGTGGTCGCGGCCGTCTCCCAAGCCGCGCTGATCATGTTCAACGGCGTGAAATCCACCTGGGTATCCGCGTCCTCCCCGCGCTCCAGCCGGGCCATGGCCTCGGCCAGGCGGGCGCGCAGCCCGCGGTGCCCGGGAAGCACGCGCTCCAGGGTCGCCTGGTTCAGCTCGATCTCGGCGCGAATATTCGCCAGCGCGGCATCGGCCAGCTCGCGCTTGGCATGTCTTTCGCGGCACGAATCGACTCCCAGGGCCAGCAGGATGCTGAAGACGATCAGCGTGACTTCAAGCAGGATCGGCCCGGCCTTGAGCGCCAGGTGCCGCGAAAGGGGTTTCTCCACGCGCATGGTATTCTCCGTTCGACGATGCGGCTTTTCACGCAGATTACTTCACCGCCGGACTCTTGTCAATTCAAGAGCCAAACCAGGGAATAAAAGGCCAAATCATCAACCACCGTACCCAATCACAGCTGGTCTATGATAAAAATGCCTGCGAAAAAGGCCTGGTCGTCACGGCGGCTGAAACGAACCGACGCGCCCAATAGCTCCCCTATCCTGAATGTCTAATATTGAGACCTGACCCCTAGCTATTCCTACTAGCTGAACCAGCTGAACCGGCGGCATTTCGCCAGCTCTGCAAAGAGGGATGCGGCGCGCCCGCTTCGGAAACTCGCGCTACTCGATCTTATGGATGAACGCCCGCGGATCGCCGGCGCGGTGCGCCTCCCCGGCTACGTATCCCTGCATGAACAGCTGCCGGCAGCGGAAGCCGGACCAATAGGCGATCTCCAGCCACTGCTGCTCCTCCCCCTCGATCAGGATGATCCCAGTGTCCGAGCGCAGTCCCTGCTCGAAGTACTTCATATAGACCTCAACCTTCTCCTTCGCGAGCAGCAGGGCGATCTTCCTCCTTTCCAGGCCCACGATCTCCTCCGCGTGCTCTTTCTCGAACAGCCCGCCCATCGCCATCTGATGGCCCTGCCAGTCGAAAGAATAGGTATCCGGCCGCCGCATCCCGGCCGACCCCATGGCGGCGCAGCATGATGCGACGCAAGCGAAAACGATCCATCCTCTCACGGGTTCCCTCCTTTTAGCGGACATGACGGCCCAATGCTCAGATCAGACGGCAGCAGCCTGCGAATTTCGTTTGTCCTATTTCTCTCGCATGGATCATTCTCAACAAAAACGTCATTTCAAGGCCTGGCCCCATGCCGCGCTTCGGGCCTTTCAATCCCAGGACGCCATGTAAAGATGGAACGCCAGGCGCCCCCGCTCATCCCGGGCCTGGATCCAGCCCATGGGCTCGTCGTCGACAAGATCCCCGCCGTCCGTCAGGCGGCGGACACCGATCTGGACGAAGTCTCCCTTGAAAGCGGCCGGATAAAAAGTACGATCCGGGTGATACTGGCGAAGGACGATCGACTTCGCGTCGGTTCGGGGCGCGGAAAAAAGCCTGGTCTCCCGGGAGAGAGGAAAGATCTCAATCTCCTCGGTGACGGGTTTCGCACGTCCTTCCCGGTCGGCAAAGACGATCGCGCGGTCCCCGTTCTTCTCATTCAACTTGATCCAGGCGCGCCGGTCGGCATAGGGATCGATCACGACCTGCAGGTGCTCCCCCTCGCGTCCGGTCAGCAGGTAACGATACGAAGCGCCCCAGCCGATCCTGCCGATCGGAAACGTCTCGGAAAATAGGATCTCCCGGGAAAAGACGAAGCGGGCGGAAGCGCGCTCGAAAATCGGGAAGCCGGTAACGGTGATGGCCGGGCCGGCAGCGGGCTTCTCCGCATGGATTTCGGCCTTGATCACGACGAAGCCGACGGCGTCAATCAGGACCCTGTCCGGCACCTTCGTCAGGTCATAGAGCGACTGGTCGCCATAGCCCTCGGCCCGGGATGGGGCTCCGGGCAGCATGAACAACAAAGTCAACAGCAGCAGGACACTAGAATCGCTCCGCCGCCGTTTTCGATTTTTTTCATTCATGCGCTTTGCCTCCCTTCAGAAGGATTTCCGGCCTGCCCAGCGTAAAAACTATTGCCACAAGTAATAAAGTAAAGCACCGTCACCAGACCGCACCCGACTTTCCATCAAGCCTTCGGTTTTATCAGCCAATCGACTGCTAGTGCCAGGCCGATCCCTGCCGCATTGGCCAGGAGATCGAGCGGGTCGAACACGTTGCTCATGATCCCGAACCCATCGGTGAGTTCGAACGACTCCACGACCAGCAGGGCGGTTATGGCTGTGATCAATCTCCAATACATCCGGCCGATCAGGGCGATTGCCACGACGAAGTAGACGGCGAACGATGCCGTGAAGTTGCCGCCATAATCGTGAAATACCCCGCTCAGCGGCCCATGGTAATGCGCCTTCATCAGAAAGATAACAATGGCCACCAGCACGAACAGCACATTGCGCTTGATTAGATGCTGTTTAAGGGGCATATTTATTCCCCCCATTTATATAAGTCAAAGTTAAAAAGAATACTGCCAGTGGCATAGTTGGAAACTGCACGACATTCAAGATTACAGAATAGTAGTAGCGAGATAAAAGAGCAATGGGGAAAAATGTGATATTTTTTAACACTTAGTTCAATAAATTGATATATAAAGATGTCGTCACAAAGTCGTGGCGATATCTTTTGTTCCCAAATAGAAGCAAACAGATGAAAAAAGGCCAACCATGTCATAAAATCATGAGCAAAGAGCCTAGAGGAGATTTTATGAAATTAAAACACCTGTTCACCATCAACATTTTATTTGCGGTCTTTTTTGGCGTGTCCTGCACGTTTTTCGCCGGATGGACGTTGCGGATCTACGGACTGAGTCCGGACGCCGGCGCGCTGTGGACCACCCGCCTGGTGGGCGGGTCCATCCTCGGCTTCGCGACGCTGATGGCGTACGGCCGCAGGACCGATTCGCAGGCGGCACGCAGGGCGATCGCCGTGGCCCTGTTCGTCCAGGACACCGTCGGCTTCGCCGCCTCGCTGGCCATCCAGCTCGGCGGCAGAATCAACGCGCTGGGCTGGTCCAACCCGGCCCTGTACGGCGCCCTTGCCCTCGGCTACGCCTATTTCCTGTTCGTAAGGCCTGACGCCTCATAGGCAAGGATAAGGTTTTTTGATTCGTAATTACGATCAGCCACTGACTAGAAATCTTAAGCAACCAAGCGAATTGGCCTTCGTTACGTCGAATACCCCTCGGAGGTAAACCTCCTCGGGTACGCCGCCCTTGCCAGGGCCGGCAGCGTCGAACCTCGGACGTCGAACCTTGAAGCAAATATTGTGCTTTTTCTTTGCCGTATGCCGTCAGCCGTACGCCGTACGCCAAGCCTAGACCGTGTCTTCGTATTCCATTAAGGTGGCGAGCATTTCCCCCACCGCCCTTCCCATTTCATCAAGGGAGCGAAATGCCCCCGTCGTGAAGAACGCCCCGGCCGTCTTCTTTTCGGGATCGAAATAGACCTGGGCGAAGAACGAAGGGCCGAAGCCGTTCATCTGCCAGACGCGGCGCTCGCCGGCCTGGCTGAGGATCCAGACCAAGCCGCGGCTTATGACCGGCAGGCCCTTGCCGGCCGGCGCACCCGGCGCCGCCTGCGGCGCCAGCATCTGATCGATTGTTTTCGCCTTGAGCACCCGCTTGCCCTGGAACTCGCCCCGATTGGCCATCATGGCCAGGAAGCGGCCGAAGTCGCGGGGCGTGGTGCGCAGGCCGCCGTCCATGTAGCCCGGCCAGGTCGTCGGCTGCACCTTGGCCAACCTGCCCCCTTCGCGGCGATAGCCGAAGGCGTAGCGCCTGTGGTCGAGATCGCCCAGCCGCCAGGTGCTCGCCTGCATGCCCAGCGACGCAAAGAGCTCGTCGTGGCAGTACTCCCGAAAAGGGCGGCCCGACAGGCGCTCGACCACGGCGCCGATCAGCGAGTAGCTGGAGTTGCTGTAGGCGTAGCGCTCCCCTGGGGGGTATTCCAGGAAGTTCTCCGCCGCGTAATGCCGGCCGCCGGGAACGAGGAATTCCTTCAGCGCCGCTACGGCCGATGTCTGCGGATCGCGCTCCTCCTCGAGGAAGGAGAGGCGGTTGCGGCCGGCCTGCAGGTCGACGTCGAAGATGCCCGAGGTGAACGAGAGCAGGTGGCACAGGGTGATCGGCCTGTCCGGGATGCGCGGGTTGCGCAGCGGATAGGGAAGATAACGGGAGACGTCGTCGTCCAGCGCGCACTTGCCCTGCTCGAGCAGGCGCATGAACGCCGCCAGGGTCACCGTCTTGGAGACCGAACCGACCGGGAAGAGGGTGTCGGCCGTTGCCGGACGCTTAGCCTCGATGTCGGCCAGGCCGAAGCCGTCGCTCCAGACGACCTTGCCGTCCCTGACGATGCAGGCGCCGATGGCGGCAAGGCCATAGCGCTCCACCTGGCCGGCGAAGAACTCGTCCAGCACAACGGCCGGCCCGTTGCCTTCTGAAAAAGCCTGCATGTTCTTCTTGACGGCCGCCAGCGACAGCGGCAAGACCAGCAGCAAGACGATAAATGGCCGGAAAATGCGCATGACGAGGCTCCTATGATCCTTCGGGGGTCCAACATATGAACGTATTCTCCAGCGGCATAGTTTCAGATCCAAGCGAAGCGAGAGGGAAATAAAAAAAGGCAAAAGGAAAAAGGTAAAAGGAAAAAGCTAGAAAAGGCCAGGCAGAATTCAGGCAAATTCTAAATGCCCGCTTCCGACACTCTTGCCTTTTTCCTTTTGCCTTTTTCCTTGAGCGTTTCCATCTTTAGCACTCTTTTTTCTGATTGATTTTCCCCCAGGCAAGTATATATTATTCATCAGAGGGTATCCGATCATCCAGGGGGGGAGAAATGAACGCGAGAAAAACCACGAGCGGGATCGTGTTGTTCCTTCTTTTCTTCCTTGCCTGCTCCGGCCTGCTGTCGGCGCAGATGAACGAGATGAACGCCATGTACCGCTTCCGCAACGTCGCCGTGCCGGTCGACGTCGTCGCCGGCGCGAAAGTGCTGCCCAAGGGCAACTACGACCTGGAGTTCGTCCGCGTGCCCACCTCCAGGTGGTACTTCGTGCGCATCATGAAGCGGGGGAAGATCCTGCACACGGTCCAGGGCGAGGAGCAGGTCTATGACACCAGCGAGACCATCCCCAAGGAGCCGAAGCTGCACATGAGCCTGAACCGCGGCGCGAAGAAGCTGAACCTGGTCTTCGAGTCGGGATGGGGGACCGAGAAGTACGGCAACATCCGGGCCCGGTTCAGCTGCGATTTCCAGTAAGAAGCAGGGAAGAGAGGGGAAAACAGAGGGTAAGAAACAGGGAAAGGTATAGTGGGAAACGAGCCCTGACGGGGCTTCTCCAGCTTTATCCTTTCGATTGCTGTTGCTAACACAAACACTAACACAAACACAGAGAAAGGGCTTTTCCCACTCTCTCTTCCCTCCTTCTTCCCTCCCTCTTCCCTCTGTCTTTCCCTGAGCTTCAGCTGTTACCTTCCTCCCCTTCCGCATGTATTACTGAATGGAACCAGGCCCAGCCCAAGGAGGAGGATCATGAAGAAGGCATTGTTCGCGTTGCTGATAGCCCTGCTGGGCGCGCTGGCCGCCCACGCCGCCGGCGCCAGGGTCTGCATAGCCCAGCATATCAACCCCCACGCCCCGGCCATCGACGGCCGCGGCGACGACCCCTGCTGGGAGAAGGCGGACTGGTCCGGCGGCTTCACCCAGACCGACCCCGACTGCGGCGCCGCTCCCGGCGAGGCCACCGAGTTCAAGGTCATGTATGACGAAAAGAACCTCTATGTCCTGGTCCGCTGCCACGACAGCCAGGCCGGAACGATCGCCCGCCGCGTCTCGCGCCGCGACGAGCTCGACGGCGACCACCTGGGGGTGTACATCGACAGCTACCACGACAAGCGCAGCGCCTTCGGCTTCAAGGTCAGCGCCGCCGGCGTCAAGGCCGACGGCACCCTCTCCGGCGACAGCCTCAGCCAGGACCTGGCCTGGGACCCGCTGTGGACCGTCAAGACGACGGTCGACAAAGGCGGCTGGACCGCCGAGATGGCGATTCCCTTCAGCCAGATCCGCTTTGCCGCGGGAGACGAGGCGACCTTCGGCCTGCAGGTGCGGCGCATGCTGTACCGCCGGCAGGAGCTCTCCTCCTGGCAGCACATCCCCAAGGAGGCGCCCGGCTTCGTCAGCCAATTCGGCGAACTGCGCGGGCTCAAGGGGATCCGCTCCCAGCACCAGGTGGAGATCGTCCCCTACGCCGTGGCCCAGGCCGCGCTGTCCCCGCGCGAGGCGGGCAACCCCTTCGCCGGCGGCCGCGAAACCGCCCTGCTGGGCGGCCTCGACGGCAAGATCGGCCTGACCAGCGACCTCACCCTCGACTTCACCCTCAACCCCGACTTCGGCCAGGTCGAGGCCGATCCCTCGGAGGTCAACCTGACCGCCTACGAGACCTTTTTCCAGGAGAAGCGCCCCTTCTTCACCGAGGGCCGGAGCATCCTGAACTTCCAGATCATGGGCGGCGACGGCGACTTCAGCATGGACAACCTGTTCTACTCCCGCCGCATCGGCCGCGCCCCGCGCCATGAGCCCGAGACCGGCGCGGGCGAGTATCTCGACATGCCCACGGCGACATCCATCCTGGGCGCCTTCAAGGTCACCGGCAAGACGCGCCGCGGCTTCTCGCTGGGCATCCTCGACGGCCTGACCGCACGCGAATCGGCCGTGGTCAGTTCCGGCGGGCGGCTGCGCGACGAGACGGTAGAGCCGCTGACCAACTACTTCATGCTGCGCGCCCAGCAGGACCTGCGCGAAGGACGGACGGTGGTCGGCGCCATGGTGACCGCCGTCAACCGCGACATCAACGACCAGCCGCTCGACTTCCTGCATCGCCAGGCCTATGCCGGCGGCATCGACCTGTTCCACAGCTGGAGGGACCGCCGCTACTACGTCTCGGCCAAGGCGGTCTTCAGCCTGGTGCGCGGCAGCGCCGAGGCGATCGACCGCACCCAGAGGTCGTCGGTCCATTACTACCAGCGCCCCGACGCCGATCACCTGGACTACGACCCGGCGCGCACGTCGCTGGGCGGCTGGGGCGGCAACTTCGAGATCGGCAGGAGCGGCGGCAGCCGCCTGAACTGGGCCGGCGGCGTCACCTGGCGCTCGCCCGGCCTGGAGCTCAACGACATGGGCTACCTTTCCCGCGGCGACGCCGCCATGGCCTGGGGCTGGGCCGGCTACCAGATCACCAAGCCGGCCTGGATCCTCAACCAGTTCAACATCAACTTCAATGCCTGGAAGGGCTACGATTTCGGGGGCGGACCGATCTTCGTCGGCGGCAACACTAATTTTTGGGCCCAGTTCCGGAACTACTGGAGCATCAACCTCGGCATCAACCGCCAGGGGCCGAGCCTCTCGATCGGCGCCCTGCGCGGTGGCCCCGCCCTGCGCTGCGCGCCGGGCTGGAACGTCTGGGGCTATCTCAACTCCGACTCGCGCCAGCGCCTCAACGGCACGCTGAGCGGCTCCGTTTATTCCGCCGACGACGGCTCGCGGCGCAGCGTCAGCGCGGACCTGTCCCTCAGCTACCAGCCGGGCAGCCGCCTGTCGCTGCGCCTGGCCCCCGGCTACTACCATAACCGCAACCTCGCCCAATACGTGGCCACCGAGGACGCCGCCGGCGAGAGCCGCTACGTCCTGGGCGAGCTGGACCAGAAGACCTTCTACGTCACCATGCGCCTGAACCTCTGCGTCACCCCCGAGCTCTCCATCCAGTTCTACGGCCAGCCTTTCCTGAGCCGCGGCCGCTACGGCGCGTTCAAGCGCGTGACCGACCCCCGCGCCGCCCTGTTCCCCGACCGCTTTTACCGCTTCGCGGGCAACGAGATCGCCTTTGACGCCGTTGCCGGCGACTTCCACGTGCACGAGGGCAACGCCGCCTATTCCTTCGCCGATCCCGACTTCAGCGTCATGGAGCTGCGTTCCAACCTGGTGCTGCGCTGGGAGTACCGGCCGGGCGCGGCGGTCTACGCCGTCTGGAGCCACGGCCGCTCGGGCGACAACGGCCGCGGGAACTTCGACCTGGCCGACGGCTTCGCCGACCTGCTGCGCCTGCCGGCGACCAACGTGTTCCTGGTGAAGTTCACGTACAATTTCAACTTATAGAAACTGGCGTACGGCAGACGGCGCACGGCATACGGCAGCAGCAAGAACTCGATCTTTGAAAGAAACGTGCTGCCCCCAGGGACTCGCTATCCAGTCACTCTGTAGTGCAGTTCGGATATTGCCTTGCCGTCCGCCGTATGCCGTGCGCCGATGTCTTACTTGACAGGTTCTGCCGTCTCTGCTAAATTAAGTCATTACCTTACGATCTATTGGAGAGAAAATGGCACAACCCATAATAGAAAACAAAGACACCAAGATGGCCGTCCTCATCGACGGCGACAACGCCCAGGCCTCGCTGCTGCCCAAGATGCTGGCCGAGGTGGGCCGGCACGGCTCGGTGACCATCCGCCGCATCTACGGCGACTGGACCACCTCGAGCATGCACTCCTGGAAGGACGCCCTGCACAACCACGCCGTGCAGCCCATCCAGCAGTTCCGCTACACGGTGGGCAAGAACGCCACCGACAGCGCCCTGATCATCGACGCCATGGACATCATGCACCGCCGCTTCGTCGAGGGCTTCTGCATCATTTCCTCGGACAGCGACTACACGCGGCTGGCCACGCGCATCCGCGAGGAGGGCTTCTTCGTCATGGGCATCGGCCAGAAGAAGACCCCCAAATCGTTCGTCAACGCCTGCGACATCTTCATCTACACCGAGAACCTGGCGCCGCGCCGCGACAGCTCCTCGCGCTCGGAACGCGAGCGCAATGAGCGCAGCGGTCGCGGCCGGGACCGCGGCCGCGGCGGACGCGGCAGCCGCAGCAGCGGCGGCGCCAAGAGCGGGGAGCCCCAGCAGCAGGCGCAGCCGGAGCAGCTGGAGACGCCGGAGCAGCCCCCCCAGCCCCAGGAGCAACAGCAGCAGCAGTCGCTCTACGCCGGGTCCGACCCCATGCCGCTGCTGCGCGAGGCCTTCGAGATGGTCGTGCAGGAGAACGGCTGGGCCAACCTGGGCCCGATGGGCAAGGCGCTGCAGCAGCTCGATCCCGGCTTCGACCCGCGCAGCTTCGGCCAGCGCCAGCTGTCGTCGCTGATCAAGTCGCTCCCCGACTTCGAGGTGCGCCGCGACGAGGAGGACGCCTCGGCGGGCATCTGGGTGCGCCTTAAGGAATAACCGCGAACACGGCGTGTTTGTGTTAGTGTTCGTGTTAGGAAAGCCAGAGAACGAACAATAAAGAGTTCGTAAATTTGCTATTGCTAACACAAACACTAACACAAACACAAAGAGATCAGTTTGTTCCGCAAGAAAAGAAACGGCCAATTGTCTAAATCAGTGAGGACATGATGAAAAAGCCGATACTCCTGCTGGCGACGCTGCTGCTGATGGGAAGCGCGGCGCAGCTCCGCCCCTGCGACGTGACCGTGGAGACCAAGGCGGCGAAGGACAAAGGCAGGATCGAGGTCAAGCTCTGCGTCGACCGCTTCCACCGCTCCTGCCCCCTGGACATCGACAAGACCGACCTGAAGGCCGAGGGACTGGTGATCGAGAAGAGGGGCGAGTGGCGCAACGTGAAAGGCAGCCTCTACGAGATCGACCTGGTCGTCCGCCTGACCGGCAAGAAAGCCGGCGCCATCACCGTCCTGCGCTGCTGCCCCAAGCGCGGCCCGCAGGAGGAGATCGTCACCATCGAGCCGCTGTCTCCCGGCAAGCAATAGAAATACTTCTTCCTCCTCACTTCCCCGGCCCTGCCCGCAAGGGCAGGGCTTTTTTTATGCCTTCTAAAGGTAAAAGTAAAAAACGCTGACAGGTCCAGCGAAGCAGTCCGCGGCAGCGCTACACTCTTCACTTTTTCCTTTTACCTTTTTCCTTTTACCTTTTTCGTGCGTGCGAACTCAACTTCCTTCCCTTGCGTTACTTCCATGACGGGAATCGGGGCCATGGAGGGTCGCCAATGCGCAAATTCCTCAGGATCGCGTTCATCGTTGCCGGCGCCGTCGTGCTGCTGGGCTTGCTGGCGCTCCTTGCCGCGGCCCTGATCCCCTTCGATCCAATTCGCCCCGAAACGCGGAATATCCCCGACCAGTCACCGTTCAAGCTGGACGAGAAGGCCGGCCTCTACCTCGCCGACGACGGACACGAACTGATGGTGACCTGGGGGTCCTACGGCGGCCTGACGGTGAACGATTTCCACCCGCTGGCCGGCGGCGACCTCGTCCCCGCCAGCGCCGACGAGTTCACCTGGAAGCCCTACGCCGCGAAGGAGGAGTACCGCGTCTCCTTTGCGCACGACGCAGCCGGCGTCGTGACCGGCATGCGCTGGCATGACGCCGCCGGTAGGGAGCATGCCGCGGCAAAACGGCCTGATCCCGCCTACGGCCAGGCCGAAGTGCGCTGGCGCAGCGAAGGCGTCGAGCTCGTCGGCCTGCTGCTGAGCCCGTCCGCGCCGGGTCCCTGGCCGGGCGTGGTCTTCGTCCACGGCTCGGGCCGCAGCATCCGCGACTATCTCTATTACCTGCAGACCGCCGACTTCCTGGCCCGCAGCGGCTGCGCCGTCCTGCTGCCCGACAAGCGCGGCTGCGGCAAGTCGGGCGGCGAGTGGCTGACCTCGACCTTCGCCGACTACGCCAGGGACGCCCTGGCCGGGATCGACCTGCTGGCCGCGACCGGCGGCGTCGATCCGGAGCGCGTAGGCCTCGTCGGCGTCAGCCAGGGGGGCTGGGTCCTGCCGCTGGCCGCCTCGCTGTCGGAGAAGGTGCGCTTCATCGTCCTCAGCTCGGGGAGCGCCACCGTGCTGGACGACACCATGCGCTACGAGAACGAGTGCAACCTGCGCGACGCCGGCGTGCCGCGTTGGCTGCTGCCGCTGGCCGCGCCGGCCATCGCCGCCCAGATCCGCCGGAACCACGGCGAGTTCTGGAAGCTGAACGGCCGCTTCGACCCGCTGCCCTACTGGCTGGAGCTGAGGGTCCCGGCGCTGGTGCTCAACGGCGAGAAGGACCGGAACGTGCCGGTGAGGCGCAGCCTGGCCGTGCTCGAGGAGGCGCGCCGCCGCAATCCCGGCGCCGACATCACCGTCAAGGTGTTCGCCGGCTCGGGCCACGGCCTGGAGGAAGGCGACCAGGCCGGCATCCGCCGGGATTGTTTGCAATTAATGGCGGATTGGATCAAACAAAAAACCGAGAACAAATAGTGTTAGTGACAGTGACAGTGTCAGCAAGAACGATCAGCCTCTGACTAGAAATCTTCAGCAGCCAAGCGAATTGGCCTTCGTTACGTCGAACGTCGAACCTCGGACGTCGAACCTTGAAGCCCTTCTAGTTCAACCGAACAATCTTCTAAGCCCCTTCTCAAGCCCTAAGAACTGGTCCAGCCCAGCATACTCCAGCTCGTAGTTGTTCCCTTCCAGGTGCCGCAGGCCCGGGACGGCGCGGGCCTTCCCCGCCGGCGGGGCCGCCCCGCTCGCGGCCTCGAACTGCACGCGGTCGGCGAACACCTCGGCCTGGCGCCAGGCGCAGGCGCGGGCGAAGACCTTCACCGCGCCCACGTAGAAGATCTTCTCCATGCCGGCCGGCATCTGGCCGTAGCGGTCGCGCAGCTCGTCGCGCAGCACGCGCAGCTCGAAGGCGTCCTTGGCCTCCAGCACGCGGCGGTAGGCGGCGATGCGCTCGCTCGTCCCGGCGATGTACTCCTCGCCGATGGCATAGGGGAAGCGGACGCGCAGGGCGAGCTCCCGCTCCTCGGCGGCCTCGCCCTTCATGGAGCGGATGGTCTGGCGCAGCAGCTCCAGGAAATAGTCGTAGCCCAGGGCCTCGACATGGCCGTGCTGGCGGTTGCCCAGCAGCGCGCCGGCGCCGCGCAGGTGCAGGTCGAACTCGGCCAGGCGGAAGCCGGCGCCCAGCTGCGAGAACTCGCGGATGCCGTCGAGGCGCTTCCTGGCCAGCTCGCTCAGCTCGCCTTTGCGCTCGTCGACCAGGAAGTAGGCGTAGGCCTGGCGAGTGGAGCGGCCGATGCGGCCGCGCAGCTGGTACATCTGCGTCAGCCCCAGGCGGTCGGCGTCGAGCACGATCATGGTGTTGACGCGCGGGATGTCGATGCCGTTCTCGATGATGGTGGTGGAGAGCAGGACGCGGAACTTGCCGGCGATGAAGTCCATCAGGTTGCGCTCGATGGCCGCGGTCGGCATCTGGGCGTGGACCACGACGATGGGCACGTCGGGCAGCCAGGAGGCGAGCTGGTCGCGGAAGCGGAAGATGCGCTCGATGTGGTTGTAGACGACGAAGACGGCGCCGTCGCGCTCGACCTCGTGCAGGATGGCCGAGACCACCGCCTGGCGCGAGAACAACCCCACGTAGTTGCGGATGGCCAGCCGGCCCAGCGGCGGCGTGCGGATGAGCGAGATGTCCTGCAGCCCCGAAAGGGCCATGGACAGGGTGCGCGGGATGGGCGTGGCCGACAGGGTCAGGACGTCGACGCTCTCGCGCCCCTTCTTGAGCTTCTCCTTCTGGAAGACGCCGAAGCGCTGCTCCTCGTCGACGATGAACAGCCCCAGGCGCTTGAACTCCACGCCCTTGGCCAGCAGCGAGTGGGTGCCCACCACCAGGTCGACGGCGCCGCTGCGCAGCCCGGCCAGGACGCGCTTCTTCTCCGCCGCCGGCACCAGCCGCGACAGCATGGCCAGGCGCAGCGGGAAGGCGGCCAGGCGGCGCTCGAAGTTGCGGAAGTGCTGCAGGGCCAGGATGGTGGTCGGGCACAGGAAGGCCACCTGCCGGCCGTTGGCCATGGCGCGCAGGGCGGCGCGCAGCGCCACCTCGGTCTTGCCGAAGCTGACGTCGCCGCAGACCAGGCGGTCCATGGGGAAATCGGCCTCCATGTCGGCCAGCACGCGGGCGATGGCCTGCTTCTGGTCCTCGGTCTCCACGAAGCGGAAGTCCTGCTGCAGCTTCTCCTCCAGCTCGGGGACGGCGCCGAGCGCGGTCTTGCGCACCGACTTGCGCATGGCGTACAGGTCGAGCAGCTCGCGGGTGTAATGGACGATGGCCTTGCGCGCGCGCTCGGTCTTGGCCTGCCAGGTCCTGCCGCCCAGGCGGTCGAGCGCCGGCGCCGCCCCCTCGCTGCCGCTGTAGCGCCGCAGCACCTCCAGCTCGTGCAGCGGCACGTAGAGGTACTCGCGGTCGAGGTACTCGATCTTGAGGAACTCGCCGCCCATGCCGTCGAGGCGCAGGCGGGTGAAGCCGGCGAAGCGGCCGATGCCGTGGCGGCGGTGCACCACCCAGTCGCCCTCGGCCATGTCGCGGAACTCCTCTTCGCTGGCGGCGCGGCGCGGCCGTTCCTCGGGCGCGGCCGGGCGATAGGCGCGGCCGGTGAGGCAGGCCAGGCGCAGGCGCGGGTTCTCGAACGAGCAGGGGACATTGAAGAAATGGCATTCCAGGGAGGGCAGGCGGCCGCGCAGGTTCTCCAGCAGCCGGGCATCGGCGGCGAAGGCCAGCAGCCTCCAGCCCTGGGCGGACCGGCGCCGCAGGTCCTCGATGTCCGCCTCGGCCAGCTCGGCAAGCGTCCGCGGCAGGATGCGCACCTCGGGCTCCTCCAGCGGGTCGGCGGCGAAGTCGGCCAGGTCGACCGCCTTCAGCCCGGCAACGGGGAAGTCGAAGAGGAGGCCGACGTCGGGAAGCCTGCCGCCGCCGCCGGCCACTGCCTCGCGGATGCGGCGGAAGTTCTCCAGCAGCTTGCCGTGCTCGTCCTCGAGGTGCCGGCGGTTGGAGGCCAGCACGCGGCAGCCGGGAAGCAGGTCGGTCAGGAACGCCGAGTCCGCTGCCGGCGCCGGGGCGTAGCGGTTCTCGCCGACGCGGGCGCTTTCGAGCGTGCCGGTGGAGCGCTGCGTCTCCAGGTCAAAGGCGCGCAGCGAGGCCAGGCGCCTGCCCTCGAACTCCAGGCGCAGCGGCCGCTCGGCGGCGACCGGGAAGACGTCGAGCACGTTGCCGCGCCAGGCCAGATCGCCGGCGATCTCCACCGCCTCGCGCGCCTGGTAGCCCATGGCGGCCAGGCGGGCGATGAGGTCGCCGCGCTCCCAGCGGTCGCCGCCGCGCAGCTCCAGCATGCCGCCGCCGCCGGCGCCGGGGC
>JAKLEC010000069.1 GCA_022711715.1 Acidobacteriota bacterium | reverse complement strand
TGAAGATTGAAACCGGCACCAACCGCCTGGGCCTCGATCCCGAGCGGGCCGTGGCGCTGCTGGCGGCCCTGGACCGGAGCCGGGTGGAGCTGCGCGGGATCTACTCGCATTTCGCCAACATCGAGGACACCACCGACCCGGCTTACGCCCGCCGGCAGCTGGAGCTCTACCGCTCGGTCCTGCGCCGTGTCGGCGGCAGCCGCTTCTGCCGCCACTTCTCCTGCTCCGCCGCGACCCTGCTCTTTCCCGAGACCCACTTCGATACGGCGCGCATCGGCATCTCCGCCTACGGCTATTGGCCCTCCAAGCAGACGCACGCCCTGTTCCTGGAGAAGAACAAGGGCGACCTGGGGCTGCGGCCCGTCCTGAGCTGGCACAGCAAGGTGGCCCAGGTCAAGCATCTGGACAAGGGGGCGGCGATCGGCTACGGGCTGACCTACAAGACCTTCACCCGAACGCGCATCATCATCGTGCCGGTCGGGTATTACGACGGCTATGACCGCAAGCTGTCCAACGCCTCGCAGGTCCTGGTCAAAGGCGTCAAGGCGCCCGTACGCGGCCGCGTCTGCATGAACATGCTCATGGCCGACGTCAGCCACATACCCGGCATCAAGGTCGGCGACCCGGTGACCCTCATCGGCGGCAGGGGGAGCGAGCGGATCGATGCCGACATGCTGGCGGACTGGTGCGGTACCATCAACTATGAGGTGCTGGCCCGGCTCAATCCCCTCTTGCCCAGGGTCGTGACGTGAGGCCGGGATGAGGCGTCGGCTGGGCAACGAACTTTTTTCACCTCCCGCCGTTTATTGGTGTGTATGGAAATAACGGATATCCTGTCCAGGTGCCGCCAGAACGACCGGGAGGCGTGGAACATGCTCATTAACGCCTATTCCAAGTCGGTCTACAACATCGCCCTGAACTTTTTCGCCGAGAGGGACATCGCCTCCGACGTCACCCAGGAAATCTTCATCAAACTGTACCATAATCTGGACAAATACCGGGAGGAAAAGAGCTTTACTTCCTGGGTTTTCGCTATTTCCCGCAATCATTGCATCGATTATTGGCGAAAAAACCGCAAATACCTGGAAAACAGCCAGGAACTGGACGAGAATGTCGGCTCCGGGCAGCCTACGCCTGAGGAAAAAATAGCCAAGGAGTCGGAAATCGCCGAATTAAGAAAGAAAATCGCCCAGTTGGATCCTGATCTGAGGCTGATCCTGATCATGAGGGACATCAACGACATGTCCTACCAGGAGATCGCGGAGCGCTTCTCCATCCCCGAGGGAACCGTCAAGTCGCGCATCAATCGCGCCCGGCTGAAGCTGGCCGAGGCGTACCTGCGGGAGGGAGCATGACCCGGAAATGCAGGGATATCGAGGCCTGGCTCTCGGCCTACCTCGAGAACGATCTGCCCCGCGAGGCGGCTGCCGAGGTCGAGGCCCACCTCGGCGAGTGCGCTTCCTGCCGGGCAAAGAAGGAGAAGATGGAGGAGCTCCTCTTCGGCCTCGCCGAGCTCCAGGAGGAAGTGCCGTTCTTCCTCAAGAACCGTCTCTACAATATCCCGGAAACGGTCGAGAATAAGAGCGCGGCTCGTGTCGTCCATTTCCCCAAGTGGCTGGCCGCGGCCGTCGGGACGATCGTCCTCTTCCTCAACCTGTTTTATTTCACCAACGTCTTCCCCCCTGCCAACCGGCGGATGCACGCGCTCGTCTCCTCGGTGGAGCGCTTCGTCGTCCGCACCGGCGGCTGGTTCGAAAAGGTCAAGGAATCGAAGGAGCTGCTGTTCTTCACTTTTTTCAACAAGAAGGCGATCGACGCAAAGGATGCCGGCGCGGGCCGGGACGGCCTGCCCCGCAAGGGCTACGCCGAAGGAGGGAAAAATGGCTGACGATCCGCTCACGGGCAGGGAAATTCGTGAAAAGAACCCTTCGCTGGCCGCGTTCCTGGCGATCTTCCCCGGCATGGGCGCCGTGTACAACGGCAACATCCTGAAGGGCATCACCTACATGCTGATGTTCGGCGTGCTGATCGCGCTGACCAGCAACGCCGGCGGCTCCGACTCGGCGGTCTTCGGGCTGATGATCGCCGGCTTTTACGTCTTCCAGATCGTCGACAGCTACAATGAGGCGGTCCGGCTGAACCGCGGCGGCACGGCGGCACAGGGGCGGACCGGCGGCGGCGAAGATCTCTCCCTGTTCTCGTCCATCGTCGTGCTGGTCATCGGCGTGCTCTTCCAGCTGGTCAACTTCGACTTGTTGACCTTCCGGCAGGTGAGCCGGCTCTGGCCGCTGGCCCTGATCGCCTTCGGCATCAAAATCGTCTTCGATTACTACAAGCGCGAGGAGAAGCATAATGGCAAACACTAAGCGGGAATCGCTGTTCTGGGGGCTGATCATCCTGGTGCTGGGGATGCTCTTCCTGCTGCGGAACTTCGGCCTGAAGATCAACATCTGGCACCTGTTGGGGACGTACTGGCCCCTGATCCTCGTCTACATCGGCGTAAAGAACGTCTACCTGTACCTCAGGAAGAACAGGGAATAGATGAAAAAAAAGGAGATCGTCCTGGTCGTCGTCCTGATCGCCTTCGGCCTGGCCTACCGGGCGGTCGAGAAGGGGCGGGCGCGCTTCGCCAGGGATTTCTCCTTCATCAGCGAAGACCGGCGCCTGAAGGGGACGCGCTTCGTCGAATTCCCCGGTGAGGAGGAGCAGTTCCCCGGCGTCGAACGTGTCGTGATCGACAATCCCGCCGGCGAAGTCGCCGTCGGCCGCTCCGAGGACGACCGCGTGCACCTCGCCTCGGTCGTCCGCGTCTTCCACTCCGGATCGGGCATCCCGGCCGCTGACGGACCGCGGGCCGTTGTCCGCAGCGAACGGACCGGCGGCGTCCTCAAGGCCTCGGTGCATGCCCCGTCGCCCTTCCCCTACCGGAGCCAGCGCGTCCTGCTGCGGCTGCGCATCCCTGCCGGGGTCGCGCTCGCGGTCGCCAACCGCGAGGGCGATGTCATCGTGCGCGATGCGGGGGGCGACGTGGCCATCGACCAGGAGAACGGCGGCGTGGTGCTGGAGAACGCCGCCGCCGGCGTCCGCCTCGTCCTGCGCAACGGCACGGCCGGGATCCGCGATATTGCCGGCCACGCCGAGATCGAGGCCGCACACGCCAAGGTGTCGCTGGCCGGAGCCGGCTCGCTGCGCCTCGACGGCCGCCACGGCGAGTTCTCCCTCGGTGGCGTGAAGGGGGATGCCCGGCTGAAGCTGGCTTACAGCCGCCTGCGTCTCGACGGCGCCGGCCGGCTGGAGGCCGAAGCCCGCCATACCCCTATCGAGGCGCGCAATGTCCCGGGCGGCGCCACGGTGGCCGATGAGTTCGCTGCGGTCCTGCTGGAGAAGATCGGCGGCGACATCCGCGTCTCCAGCCGCTCGGGCCGGATCGACCTGCTCCGCGTTGCCGCCGCCAGAATCGTGCTGGAGAACCACTATGCCGACATCGTCGTCAGCGACCTGACCGGCGTCGGCCTCGATGTGCTCCTGAACAACGGCAACCTGGACCTCGCCGCCGCCCGTGTCTCCGAACGGGTGAACGTCAAGGCGAAATACTCCGAGTTGAACCTGTCGTTTGTCGAGCTGGCCGACCCGACCGTCAGCATCAAGGCTGTCCACGGCCGCATCTCTGTCGCGCCGGGGCTGGAGCTGGAGACCTTCGAGGAGAGCGACGAAGCCGTCGCCAACCGCTCCGGCCAGAAGCCGGAGATCCTCGTGCACAACACCTACGGCAACGTGAAGGTGAGCTCCGGCGGTTGACCGTTGATTTTTTCCCCCGCTTGCGTTATTTTGTCCCTGCATGGAAACCATCGTCACCTTGCCCAACGTCCTCAGCTTCCTGCGCCTGCTGATGATCCCCCTCATCGTGCTGCTGATGGTCCACGTCAACGACGAACGGTTCCCCTACCTGCTGGCCATCTACGTCGGCGCCGTCTTCCTCGACTTCCTCGACGGCTATATCGCCCGCCGCTTTTCCCAGGAGACCGAGTTGGGGCGGATCCTCGATCCCCTGGCCGACAAGTTCCTGGTCCTGGCCATTCTGGTGACCCTGACCGCCCGCTTCGGCTTCCCGCTGTGGCTGGCGGCGTTCATCATCCTGCGCGACATCCTGATCCTGTGGGCCAGCGTCCTGCTCTACCGGGGCCAGCGCATCGTCAAGCCTTCGCTGGTGGTGGGCAAGTTCACCTTCGCCCTGCTCAGCCTTTTGATTTTCGTCTACATCGTCGATCTGCACCAGCGCATCGACCTGCTGGCGGTCAAGCCCTTCCTGGTCGTCCTGGCTTTCTCCTTCCTGCTCTGGTCGTGGATCGCCTATTTTTTGGTCTATCTGAGGGAAAAAAATGGAACCCAAGCACACGGTCCTGGTCGTTGACGACGAGGCGGATGTTCGCCAGCTGCTGCGGGAATTCCTGGAGCGGAACGGCTACGACGTGGTGACGGCGGAGGACGGGGAGCAGGCCCTGGCGCTGGCGGGCGAACGCGTTCCCGACCTGGTCATCACCGATCTGCTGCTGCCGAAGGAGCACGGCATCGAGGTGATGCAGACCATCAAGGACAAGCTGTTCCTGCCCGTAATCGCCATGTCGGGCATCTATCGCAAGGACGAGGTCCAAGGCCGTCTCGGGGACGTGTTCATCGACGGCTATTTCGAGAAGCCGCTCGACCTTGAAGCCCTGCTGGCCTGTGTCCGCTCCATCCTCAATGGATGAGCGCACCCATTCATTCGCCGCATTCCTGAAGAAAAGGTTCCCCGGCCGGAGGGTGCGCAAGATCCCCATCGACGCCGGCTTCACCTGTCCCAACCGTGACGGGACGCTGGGATATGACGGCTGCGTCTTTTGCGATCCTTATGCCGCCGGACCGGTGGCCACGGCGGGCTGGACGATCGAGCGCCAGGTCGAGATGCGCCTGCGGCGCTCGCCCGGGACGAGTTTCATCGCCTATTTCCAGGCGAACTGCAACACCCACGCCCCGCAGGACGAGCTGCGCCGCCGCTACCAGGCCGCCCTGGGCCATCCGCGGGTTGTCGGCCTCGCCGTGGCTACTCGGCCCGACGCCCTGCCGGCGCCGACGCTGGCGCTGTTGCAAGAGCTGGCCGGCCGCACTTGGCTGAGCGTCGAGCTCGGCCTGCAGTCGATCCACGAGCGGAGCCTGGCCTGGCTCCGGCGGCGCCACACGTATGCCCAGTTCGTCTCCGCCTTCGTTGAATTGCGCCGGCGCGGCATCGACGTCGTCGTCCACTTGATCGTGGGCATACCCGGTGAGACGCGCGGGGACATGCGCGCCACGATCGCCGCCGTGAACGCCCTGCGCCCGGCCGGGGTCAAGTTCCACCTGCTGCACGTCCTGCGCGGCTCGGAGCTGCAGGCACGGCACGAGCGCGGCGAGTTGCCCCTGTTGCAGCGCGAGGAGTACGTCGATATCCTGTGTGACCTGCTGGAGCGGCTCGATCCGGGCATCGTTGTCCATCGCCTCGCCGTGGACCGCGAGGCGGGGCTGTTCATCGCCCCGGCCTGGGCGCTGGACAAGGCGGCGGTCCTGCGGGCCGTGACCGGCGAGCTGCGGCGCCGGGGCGGCTTCCAGGGCCGGCTCGCCCGCGCCTCTGCGCCGGGCCCAGCCGTTGACAAACGCGCGCCGATGTTGTAAAAACACGGCGGAGGGGAAAGGGAACTTCATGGGCAAGCGCGTCATCGAGTCGCCGGTGCCGTTCGTGCTGCGCAAGGTCTTCATCGAGAAGGTCACCGGCGAGCTCGCCATCCGCGGCGAGAACTTCGAAAAGAGCCTCTATTTCAGCCAGGGCAACCTGTGCTTCGCCCGGACCAACGTGCTGCATGAGCGCCTGGGCGAGGTGCTGTTCAAGATCGGCAAGATCGACAAGACCCAGTTCTGGGACATTCACAAGCTGATCTCCGGGCAGAAGGAAAAGGTCGGCCGGGTGCTGGTGCAGAACAACTTCATCAGCCAGAAGGACCTCTTTTTCGGGCTGATCCACCAAGTGCGCGTGATCGCCCTCTCCACCTTCGCCCTGACCAGCGGTGAATGGGAATTTTTGCCGACGCTCCCCGAGCTCTCCGAGGATTCGCGATTCCAGATCGAGCTTCCGGGAATCTTCGCGGAGGGGGTGGCGCGCTTCAAGAGCCTGCCCCTGTTCCGCAACAGCTTCGCCCAGCGCACCCTGCAAGTCCGGCCGCTGTCGGATGAGCTCGGCAGCTTCCTCAAGGAGGACGACGTGCGCCTGTACCGGGAGCTCGGCGCGAGCTCGGGGGCGCCGGCCGGCCGGCTGGCGAGAGAGCTCGGATTGACGGACGAGGCGTTTTGGCAGAAGCTGGCCCTGTTCTTCCTGATGAACATCGTGGAGTTCGCCGCGGCGCCGGCCGCGGACCAGCCCTCCAGCCAAGAGCACGAGGCGTTGCTGGCCCTCTATGAGAGCATGAAGGCCCGTGACATGGGCTACTACGAGATCTTCAACCTGAAGAGCGGCGCCACTTTCAACGAGATCAAGGATATGTACTACCAGTTCGCCAAGAAATTCCATCCCGACCGCCTCGGCGAGTCGTCGAATCCCGAGCTGCGGGAAAAGGCCAACTTCGTGTTCGCCCGCATCAACAAGGCCTTTGAGGTCCTCAGCAACGAAGACAAGAGGCGCGAATACGACATGAAGGGATACAAGGAGATCCAAAAAGCCGAAAAATCGAGCGAAAACCTGGTCGAGAAGGCCAATCTCTACTACCGCAAGGCCAAAACCCTCTATTCACAGCAACGCTACCGGGAGACCGCCAGCCTGATGGAGGAATCGGTCCGCAATGACCCGAACAAGGCCTCTTACTATCTCCTGCTTGGCCTGGCGCAGTCCAACATCCCCAACCTGCGCCGCGTCGCCGAAAAAAGCTTCCAGAGGGTCATCGAGCTGGAGCCGTGGAATCCCGAGCCTTTCGCCGCCCTCGGCCTGCTGTTCCAGTCCGAAAAGATGGAAAAACGCGCCGAAAATTTCTTCCGCAAGGCGCTCTCCATCGATCCTGAGCACGAATTGTCCAAAAAAAAGCTGGCCGAAATGCTCGGCACCGACAAGAAAAAATCGGGATTCTCGATTTTTCAAAAGAAGAAGTAATTCCCCACCCCCCATATTTTGTGTTTAAAAAAAAACTTTATTGACATTTAGCGTTTTTGAGGTAAGATAGCGAAGTTGTCTGAACGGACCGAGGAGTCGGAGGGGAATGGCGTGAATATCCTGTTTTTATCTCCCGAAGCGGCGCCCTTTGCCAAAACCGGCGGCCTGGGCGACGTGGCGGGATCCCTGCCGCGGGCCCTGGCGGCCAGCGAGACGGTCACGCTGATGATGCCGGGATACGCCACAGATGAGATCCGCAACGCCGCGGCCGAAACGGTCGATTCCTTTCTGCTCCCCGGCGAAGGGAGCGCCCAGGTCGTCGTGGTCAGGAAGATCGCGGCAGCGGCCAACTTCTCCGTGTTGTTCATCCACAACCAGGAGTTGTTCGGCCGGCCCGGCCTCTATGGCGACGATGCCGGCGATTTCCCCGACAACTTCTCCCGCTTCCTTTTCTTCCAGCGCGCGGCGCTGCAGTTCATCGCGCGCAAGGAGCTGCGCTTCGACATTGTCCATGCCAACGACTGGCAGACGGCCCTATTCCCCCTGCTCATGAGGATGGCGCCGGTCCCCGAGCCGCTGGCCCGGGCGCGATCGATCTTCTCCATACACAACCTGGGCTTTCAGGGGATCTTCCCGGCCGCCGCCTTCCGCGAGTCAGGCCTGCCCGAGCACCTGTTTTCCCACGATTTTCTCGAATTCTACGGTGACCTGAATTGCCTGAAGGCGGGGATCATCTTTGCCGACCGGCTGGTCACCGTCAGCCCGAACTACGCCCGCGAAATCCTCACCCCGGAAAAAGGCTTCGGCCTGGACGGACTGTTAAGGAAAAATGCCCACAAGCTGCGGGGCATCCTGAACGGCGTCGACTACGGCCAGTGGGACCCGCGCCGCGATCCCTTCATCGCCCGGCCCTACTCGCCGGAAACGCTGGCGGCGAAGAAGGAAAACAAAGCCGCGCTTCTGGCCGATCTGGGCCTATCCGCTCCGCCGGGGACGCCTCTGCTGGTCATGATATCGAGGCTATCCCAGCAGAAGGGGATCGATTTGCTGCCGCGGCTGCTGCCCCGCCTTTTCCAGCAGGATGCCCTGTTCATCCTCCTCGGCAAGGGCGATCGCGCCCTGACCGGCGACATGGAGGGGCTGGCCGCCCGCTTCCCGGAGCGCATGAAGTTCCTGAACGCGTTCGACGAAAAGGCGGCCCATCGCCTGCAGGCGGCGGCCGAC
>JAKLEC010000068.1 GCA_022711715.1 Acidobacteriota bacterium | reverse complement strand
CGCGAGATCCTTCTCCTTGGCCCAGCCGATCACCGAGTTGATCACGCGGGTGATCTCGACCCGCTCGGCCTTGCGGTCGGGAGCCGACGCCGGTGTCGGCGCGATCGCCGCGGATCCCGATGCCAGGAGCGCGGCCAGGAGCACGAGCCCCGCTGCGCCGCAGCTCATGGATTCAGTTCCTTCTCGATGAGCTCGACGAACTTCCTGCCATTCTCGTTGCCTGGGTTCAGCTCCAGCGACTTTTTATACAGTTCCAGGGCCTTCCGCTTGTCGCCCTTGGTGTAGTAGCCCTCGGCGAGGCTGTCCCAGGCGTTCCAGTCCTGGGGGAACAGCTCGGCGTAGAGTTCGAACATGGCGACGGCGCCGTCGGTGTTCTTCAGCTGCTGCATCAGGAAATAGCCCAGGCCGTTCAGGTCGGCGCCGGTGAAGAAGTACTGGCCGCGGTTCTTCAGGATGTCGGCCCTGAGGGCGGGGAACTCCGTCGCGAAGCGCTCGCCCATGATCACGCCCTGCAGCTCGCTCACGAGCCATTTCTTGCCGGAGTAGACCTGGTACAGGTGCTTGACCGACATCTGGTGCCCCTGGTTGCTGATGCCCGGGCTGCCCACCAGCTGCGGGAACTTGTCCTTCAGGGTGTAAGCGGCGAGGAAGCCGTTGAAGTCGTCCCCGGATTTGGCCATGGCCTCGACGTCGGCCAGCATCGTCTTCAGGTACTCGAAGCGGGCCTGGAAGCCCGCGGCGGACAGCTCGCCGTTCCAGTGGCCCGGGATGTACAGCCGGATCTCGGCCTTGCGGTCGAGCAGGGCCTGCCAGTTCCTCGTCAGCACCGGGAAGTCGGCGGCCTGGCCCGAGTGGGCGGCGAAGGTGGCCAGGCAGCCTGGGACGTCGGTCAGCCACTTGTCGGCCATCATGTCGCCGGTGAAGAGCAGCCCCTTCTGCGGCACCAGGATGAAAATGTCGCTCGGGGTGTGGGTGCCGCCGGCCTGGTAGAGCTCGAACGTGACGTCGCCGCAGTCCAGGACCAGCTTGTCGTGGAACGTTCTCGCGGGGAAGGCCGGTTGCGGGGACGATTTCAAGTAATCGCCGACGAGCGTGTCATAGGCCAGCTGTTCCTCGGCGGCCGCCTTCTCCTCGTCCTTTACGCTTCCGGACGCCAGCCGCTTTTTCTGCTCCCGCAGCGACTCCTCGTTCCACTGGATGCGCCGGGGGATGTCGCGGAAGCTCTCCTCCATCATGCCCTTCACGGCCTCGTGGGCGATGATCTGGCAGTCGGCGTAGACGCCGTTGCCGCTGACGTGGTCGACGTGGCCGTGGGTGTTGATCAGGTACTTGAAGTCACTGCGCCCGAGCTCGCGGGCGATGACCTTGCGGAACGCGTCGTCCAGCTTGGGGATGTTGGTGGTGTCGATCACCACGATCCCTTTCTGGGTGGCGACGCCGCAGACCGCGGTCGCCGAGATGTGGTCACCGACCCAGACGCGCACCGCGCCGGGCGCCAGCGTTTGCACATGGAGGGGCAGTCCCAGCACGGTTTCGCCGGCGCAGAGCGGCGCGGCCATGACGAGGAGCAGAAGGACTGGGAAAAACGATTTCTTAAACATGGCGGGCCTCCTTGGTTTGCTTTTTTTGTGTGTATTCACAGGAAAGGCCAAGGCCGGTCTCTCCCGTTTTCCCTTCATTTTCCCTTTCCGGCGGCGAGAAAGTCGCCGTAGACTATGGCGAGCCAGGACCGCAGCGGCGCGCCGGCGGGAACGCGCTTCAGCCACTCCGGGTCCTGCTGCCAGGCGCGGTCGAAGATCACCACCGAGACCCCGTCCAGGGAAGCGGCCTTTTTCCCTTCAGGCAGCCGGTCGTGCTGGCTGAAGGGGTAGCCACTGGACAGCGGCAACGCCCGGATCCTTCCCGGATCCACCCTGGCCGTGATCACGGCGCTCAGAACCGCCTGGTGCAGGAACAGCTTCCTCAGGAACGTCGTGCAGGCCGTTTCTTGGTAGTCCGCATCCTTCAACAGCTGGGCCAGCAGGCGGGCCCACTCGACGGCGAGGCCCAGGCGGGGAGAGAATGAGAACGCTTCGCAGTTGTAGTACGGCTGCACCGGGACGCCGTCGGCGATGGTCGTCAGGGCGGGCAGGGCCCTGAAGTCCAGGCCGCAGGCCGCGTGGATCGGTCGCCAGTACTCATTCGGCGCGCTTCCCGGCGGCAGGCCGATGGTGTTGGCCAGGGTGACCGGCCGCACGGCGACGTCGGCGCCGGCGGTCAGGACCAGGTTGGCGGGCGGGGCCAGCACCAGCACTCCCGGGTCGAGCCAGATCAGCGTCGCCGCCCGCTCCCTGATCTGGCTCTCGACCTGGGCCGCTGCGAACGCCTTCAGCGCCAGGGGATAGCCGAGAAAGGCGGGGTCCATTTCCAGGGGCAGGACCTCCACCCCTTCGCGGCGCGATGAGGCGCAGGGCAGCTTCGCCAGGTCGCTGGTCACGACATAAACGCGGCTACCGCTCCAGCGCCCGCCGCGCTCACGGAGGCTGCGGACCAGGGAGGCGACTGCCCGCTCCTGCTCCGGGTCGGAGACGAAAGTGGCGAAGGCGACCTCCTCGCTCGTCGGACAGACGGACGGGACGAAGGCGGCCCAGCCGTCCCAGGCCGGATCGTCGGTCAGGCGCACGGGGTCGCCGCCGTCGCGGTCCATGCGGTACACCTCGAAGTTGCCGTCGCGTACGCTCTGGAAGACGATGTGCCGGTCGTCGGGTGACCACATGGCGTTCTCGTCGCGGGTCTCGATCGCGGTGATCGCCCGGTCGTTCGTACCGTCGGAGTTCATGACGCGGATCATTCCCTGCATGCGCCCGTCCCGGCCCCTGAATTTGCGGGCATAGGCGATCTCGCCGCCGCCCGGCGACCAGGTCGGGAAGATCTCCCACTCGGGCGTGTTCGTCAGCCGCCGCGCGTCGCCGCCGTCGGCCGCCATGGCGTAGATCTCGTAGTTGCCGTCACGGTTGGACATGAAGATGATCTTCGTGCCGTCGGACGACAGGAAAGGCCTCTCGTCGCGGGCGTCGCCGTGGGTCAGCCGCCTGGGATCGTTCCCGTCGGCGTTCATGACCCAGATCTCGGTCCGTTGCCCGAAGTCCCTGACGAAAAGGATGCGCCTGCCGTCGGGAGTGAACTCGGGATGCTCCTCATCCTCCGGGGTCGACGTAAGTCGCCGGACATCGCTGCCGTCGATCTTCATGCTGAAGATGTCCATGTTCCCGCCGCGGTCGCTCAGGAAGGCGATGCGCTTCCCGTCAGGGGACGGCGCCGGGCAGAGGTCGTCGCCCGGCTGGTCGGTCAGCCGGCGCGGCTCCTTCTCGCCTGGCCGCTGCAGGTAGATGTCCTTGTTGCCGTTCCGTCCCGAATAAAAGACGACGGTATAAGGGAAATCGGATGCCGCCCCGGCCGGCAGGGCCGCGCCAGGGGCCAGGAAGAACAGCGCCACTCCCAGCATGAATGCAGCCTTCATGTTCATCTTCGGATTTTCCCTCTCATATCTTGAAACGATAGGTGAACTTCACCATGAAGATGTTGTCGCCGGGGGCGCGGAGCATGCGGCCCAGGTCCCGGCCGAGGGAAAGGTCGCCCGGGTCCTGGAAATCGGCGCGGTTCTGCGTCCAGACCAGGTAGAGGATCGATCCCAGCCGGTATTCCCAGCGCAGCACGACCGTCCCGCGCAGCGACTTGTAGTTGAAGTCGGGGTCCGCCAGTTCGATGAGGCCGCCGCCGTCGCCCGGGTCGATGATGTAGCGCCCCTCCTCGTGCACCAGGGTCGAGGCGCCGCTGCCGAACTCGAGGAAGTCCCAGCTCCGCGGCCGGCGGAGCTCCTTGAAGCCGTCGTAGGCGCCCACGGCGATGAAGGGCTGGATGTAGGCCTGAAGGCTGAGGCGGGGCGAGAAGATCCAGTTCAGGCGGACGGAGCAGGAGAGCGTCTTCTGGTCCAGGCGGCCGAAGAGATAGCGCGTCCCGTAGGTGGCCGATTGAACCGGGTCGGCGACGTTGGCCAGCCACTGGGCGGGATTGTGGTCGACCTCGTAGGCGGGCGAGAGCGACAGGTTGAAGTTCGTGCTGGGCTTCCACTGCAGGGTGACCGAGCCGCTCTGGGTCGACAATCCCCACTGGCTCCACTCATGAAAGCCGCCGAAGCTGAGGACCAGCGGCTTGTTGCCGTTGCTCCAGACCCCCCAGTCGATCCAGTCGTAGGGCAGCCTGCGCATCAGAGGGCCGCCGCGGCTCTGGGTATTGCTCCAGCATTCCGGGTCGTGGCTCCATTGCCAGTAGGCCGACCAGAAGTTGGTGAAGGTCAGGTCGTTGATCAGGATGATGCGCTGCTCGCCGATGAGGTCGCCGCCGAAGTTGTAGTTCCTCTGGGTGAACAGGAGCAGGTCCCAGTCCTTGATGAACTTCCACTTCTTGAACGAGCGGTAGCCCAGCATCACGTGGCCGTTGATCAGGTCGCCCTGGGACTGGTATCCCAGGTCACTGGAGTCGAAGCCCGGAGAGATGAAGCCCAGGGCGGCGTTGAAGAGGAGATTTCCTTTCTCCTTGTTCAGCGCGAAGCGGCCGGCCAGTCCCGACAGCGACGTCGCCTCCTCGTCCAGCTGCAAATAACCGGCGTCGGGCTTCTGGAAGTAGTGCGGAAAGGAGCGCTGCAGGCGGGTGATCTGCTCCCGGCTCCCGGACACGCTGGTTCCGGCCAGCCAGCCGGTCGCCGCCCAGACCTTCTTCCTGTCCAGGAAGGTCCAGCCGTCGACGCCGAAGCTGAACGCCCTCCGGTTCATCAGGGAGGACAGATCGGCTGTCCGCAGGTCGCGCAGGACCGAGGTGGCGATGAAGCCCAGCCCCTGGCGGCCTTGGCCGAACTCCTTCTGCAGGCGCATGACCGAGAAACCGGCGCTGGGCTCGATCTCCCAGCCGGAGCGGTCGCCGTCTAGGTCGATCTCCGCGTATTCCCTCTGGGTCAGGGCCGTCAGCAACCCCAGCTTCCAGCCGTCGCCGATCGTGCCGCTGAGCTTGCCGGCGGCTAGAATGGTGGTCCAGTCGGGATAGCGCGCATGGCCGTCGCCTCCGGCGCGGCCCTGCGGCGGCCGGCCGATGCGGCGGCTGTAGAACAGGGTGGGGCTGCTCCAGTTGGCGCCGATGGAATTGGTGGCGCCGCCGGAGCCGAAGTCGAAGATCTGCCCCCCCTCCAGGAAGAAGGGGCGCTTCTCCGAGTAATAGCTTTCGGCCGCCGACAGGTTGATCACGGCCGGGTCGACCTCCACCTGCCCGAAATCGGGGTTCAGCGTCAGGTCCAGGGTCAGGCTGCTGGAGAGCCCCAGCTTGAAGTCGGCGCCGCCGTTGGCCAGGAACTCATGGCCGGTGCGGAAGGGATTGCCGGGTTCCTCCTGGACGAAGTTCGCCTTGCCGATGGCATAGGGGGTCGCTTCCCGCAGCGGCCGGGGATCAATGTCGCGCATCCCCTCCATCCGGGCGAAGCGCGAGACGAACACGTTCTCGGTCTTGGGAATCCAGACCAGCGAGGCCCGCTCGTTCTTGCGCTTGATGTCGCGCCGGAAGTTCACCCCCCAGACGTACTCCTCGCCCGGGCCCTTCCTCTTGAATCGGAGCTGGTCGAAGGGGATGCGCATCTCCACCGCCCAGCCCAGGCCGTCGATGCGGGCCGCCGCCTCCCAGTTTCCGTCCCAGGAGACGTCGTCCCAGGTGTCGTTATACATAATGCAGTCGGTGATCGAGCCGGAGGGGTTGACCAGGAACTTGAAGCCGCTGCGCTGGTCGTAAAGCGGGTCGACAAAGAACATGAAATAGTCCGCCTCCACGAAGTCGTCGCGGCGCGCAAGCAGGCTGATGATCTTGTCGGGCTGCGAGTCGTGGAGGCGGGCCGCCACGTAGATGGCGGCGTCGTCATAGGCCAACCAGACGTCGGTCTTCTCGGAGCAGGGCCGGCCGTCGTCGGGGTCCCTCTGGATGAAGCCGCCGAACGGCTGCCGCTGCCAGTCCGGCTCGTCCAGGCGGCCGTCGACGCGCACCCGGCCGGTCAGGCGCTCCGCCCGCACGACCTGCTGCTGCGGCGCCTCGGGGCCGCCGCCGCTTCCCGCAAGGCAGACGGACGCCAGCAGGGCCAGGCTCAGGACCGTCAGGGAGATTTTTTTCATGGATGCTCCAGCGAATAGGCCGCGACGGAATTGCCGTCGAAGGTGGGGATGATCAGCAGCTTGCGCCCGGGAATGTAGGCGAAGTCGGCGATCTTCTCGTCGGGATTGCTGGTGTCGAGCAGCAGGGTCTTTTCGCCGCTCGCCGAGAAGCGGAACAGCTTGCCGCTGTGGTCCCCGACCCAATAGCCGCCGGCGCCGTCGGGCTCAATGCCGTCGATGTTCGATCCCGCCTCGAAGCGGGCCAGCACCTGGGCGGTCCCGCTGCCCAGGTCGGCGGCGATCAGCTTCCCGTTCTGGCCGATCAGCAGCCGGTTCTTCTCACAAAACAGGGCGTTGGGGCGCTCCAGCCCCTTCAGCCACGGCTCGAGCGTCTCCCCGCGCATGCGGAAGACGATCCCGGCGGGCGTGTCGGAAACGTAGATGTTCCCTGCCCGGTCGACGGCCACGTCGTTGGCCATTCTCACGCCGGGCAGCGGGATGGTCTTCACGATCCGTTTCCCGCGGATGTCGATGAGATTCAGGCCGGAACGGTCGACGGCATACAGCGTGTTCCCCCTCACCAGCAGCCCGGTGGGCATGCGCAGGCCCTTGAGCCATTCCTTCTCGATGACTTGCCCGGCAAGGGAGACCTTGGACAGGAATTCCTGTCCTTCGTTGAAGTAGTTGGACACGTAGCAGGCATCGGCTTGCGGGTCATAGGTCACGGCTTCGGGCACCGCCAGGCCCTCGGTCACGCTCCACTCCTTCTTCACGCCGTCGCGGGCGAACACCTCCCGGCCGCGGCGGAAGCAGAAGCCCCAGCCGCCCATGGTCTCGCCCAGCAGCAACAGGAGCTCGTTGTCGCCCTTCCTCAGCGGCAGGTACAGCCCGTCGTTGTAGCCGACGATGCCCAGGAACGAGCGGTCGCGGGACTGGTAGGCCGCGCTGCCCGAATAGAGCGGTTGGCCGTTCAGGAAGACGGTGACGATGTCGCTGTAGCCGAAATCCACCTCGAGCAGCGAGTCCGCTTCCGCGGCCAGGGTGGTCCTGGCCAGCACGCAGTCCGTGGCCCGGGAACGGCGTGAATAATATCGTGAGACGTCGACCATGCCCCGGCGGTCGGCCGTGACCGGCTTCCAGGCGGCGGCGGTGATCCTTTCCCCGGGGTAGCGCGAGAAATCGACGCCGATCGCCGGGAACGGCGCGGAGACCTCCCACCCGGCCAGGATGCCGTGCATGGGCTCGCGCGGCGCCGGCGGCGGCAGGGCCAGGCCGTCGTCGGGCGTCCACCTGACGTTGGAGAAGAAGGCCGAGCTGTCCAACGGGCCAGACAGGCCGATGCCTCCGGCGCTCTCGCCGCGGGCCAGTTCATCGATGGCCAGGACCGGCTCGGGCAGGTCGTTCCAGAAGACCTGCGCCTGGCTGCCGGAGACGACGATCCTGAGATGGTTCCAGCAGTCGGGCAGGACGTCCAGTGCGGCGGTGAGGCCCGGGCCATTGTAAAGCTGCCAGCTGTCGGCGCCGTTGAAGACCGGTCCGTACTGCACGACGTCGTCGTAGAACGGCGAGCGGTGCGGCCGCACGTAGACTCGCTCATAGTTGCCGGCGTCCTGCACGCGGAACAGCACCCCGGGATAGGAGCGCGACCGCGCCGTCGTGGCGACGTCCACCTCGATGACGCCGTTGCGGAGCGACACCTCCTTCAGGAAGGCGGTGCCCATCAGGGCCGTGCGCCCGAGGTGCTCGACGACCTTGGCCTGTCCCAGGTCCCAATGGTCGGGGGTGAACGCGGCGGCCCCGTCCTCGGCGGCCGCTACCGCCGCGGTGGCGAGCAGCATGGAAGCAAGAAGCGCCATTTTTTTTCCGGTCGTCATGATGCCCTCACTCCTGGACCCGATCCACGGTCAGGCGCCGTCCCGGCTCAGGAACTCGCCGTCGACGATCAGCAGGATCGCGCCGTGCCCGGTCCGCGAGCGGTGCGAGCTGGCGCCGTCGGAGACGACGTAGGTCATGCCTTCGCGCATGACGGTCGCCGGCCCATTCTCCTGCTCGTTGACGAACTCGCCGGCCAGGCAGTGGACGACGTGCCCCTTGCGGCACCAGTGGTCGGCCAGGTAGCCCGGCGAATACTCGACGAGGCGGATGCGCAGCCCCGGAAGCTGGAGTGTCCGCCACCATGAGGTTCCCATCTCCCCCTTGTGTTCCTCGGGGGGGGCCGTCGACCAGTCGATCGCCTGATAGGGGA
>JAKLEC010000067.1 GCA_022711715.1 Acidobacteriota bacterium | reverse complement strand
TGTGTCCGGAAAATCTTATTCTATAGGCCATCTTCGCCTTGAAGCCGCCTTGGCATGGAGATTGAATCCCTGCCGGCAGGAGGGAACCATGAACCGAGGCTTCACGTTGATCGAAACCATGATGACGTTGGCGGTGGTCATGCTGGCCGTCCTGTCCAGCGCCCGTGTCCTGACGGCGGCGCTGGCCCAGACGCGCGGGGCGGCCCTGCGTTTCCGTCTGGTGGACAAATTGGAGTTCTACAAGAACTATCTCCTGTCGCGGCCCTTTGACGGCGCCGAACTGGAGGCCGGCCGTCACGAAAAGGCGGAAGCGGGCGTGCGCATCGAATGGCGCGTGCAGGATTCCTCGCCGACGCTCAAGCGGCTGCGGCTCCAGGCGGGCGCCGGCGGCCGCTCCCTGTCGCTGGCGTTGCAGCGCTCCCGCTTCCTGCTGGAGGTGCGGCCGTGATCCGCGGCTTCGGCCTGCTGGAGATGTTGGTCGCCCTCACGCTGGGGCTGGGTGTGCTCACTGTGATCATCGCCCATTCGACCGGCTCGGCGAAGGTGGAGCGCAAGGTTGCTGCCGGGCAGGAGCGGCTGGAAGCGATCTTCCACGCCGTCGATGCCATCAAGTCCGACCTGAACAAGTGCGGCATGCGCCTGCAGGAGGCGAGGCCGTTCGCCGCCGTCACGCCGTTCACCGCGTCATCGACCTCGTTCTCCTGCACGTACGGCATCGCCGACGAGCCGCTGCTGGAGGGGGCGCTGCGCGGGCAGCAGTCGTTGCGCGTCGCCGCCGACGAGTGCTTTGCCAAGGGCCGGGCGCTGTTCCTCTACGACCGCCGCAGCCGCGCCTGGGAATTGAACGAGATCGAGTATCGGCTGGACGGCGCCCTGGTGCTGAAACGGCCGCTGGAGAGCGATTTTCCCCGCGACAGCACCGTCGTGGCGCTGCGCCGCGCCGAGTACCGCTATTCGCCGGCCCGGCGCCTCCTGCAGCGCCGCGGCGACGGCGGCTCCTTCCAGCCGCTGCTGGAGGAGGTAAGCGACTTTTACGTCACCTACTTCCCCGACGCCAACTCGGTCCTGTACCGCATCGAGATCGACCGCAAGGAGCAGGTGCGCGGCTACATCTTCCTGCTCAACATGGCATGAGCATGGGCGAAAGGGGCAATATCGCGCTGGCCATGCTGTTCGCCGTGCTGCTCGCCGCCTCCGGCATGGCCCTGCTGACCCGGGGCGGCGATCACCTGCGCATCGCCGCCGCCCGCTGCCAGCGGCGGCTGGAGTCATCGGCGCTGGAGCAGGTGCTGCTGCACGGTCTGCACCGCTACCGCGAGGCGCTGGCCGCTGCCGAGCCGATGGCCTGGGCCGGGCCGGAGACCGGATTCTTCAGCGCCGAGGCGTTCCCCGCCTGGAGCGAGGACGGCATTGAGGGGCGGCATGAGTTTCACTTTCGCCCCTGGCGCGAGGAGGACGGCTTCCGGGTCATGCGCGTCGAGGACCTGGTGCGCACGCGGCGTCCCGACGGCCGGCTCGAGTATGCCGGCCGCGCCGGCGTAGAGCTGCTCACGGGCGATATTCCGGCCAGCGAGATCGGGCTGCTGGTTTCCGATCCGCAGGCGGTTGATGCCGCCGCCTACCTGGTCGGCCGCGGCGTGACGCATGCCGGAGCGGTCCTGCCACTGGCCGGCGGCCTCTCCGTCCAGGCCGACCCCGGCCGGCTGCTGTGCGCGGCGCTGGGACTTCCGGTCGAAGTTCCCGATTGGCCGCGCATCCGCGAAGCTTTCGGCCTGCCAGCCTCCGCCGATCCCGTTCCGCCGGGAATATACCTGGCCCGTTCGGGGGACGAAGTGCGGGCGGTCTATGTCGAAGGTGACCTGGAGCGACTGGTGCTGACCGCCGCCAACGGCCGGCAGGAGATCGTCTTCGAGGACGGCGGCCGCCGCCTCGAGATGAGCTATGTCCCGGGCGAGGATGGCCTGTCGTGGAGCGGCGCGGGGGGGCCGGAGGTCGCCGGCTGCCGCTTCGCCGGCCGCATCGTCGTCCATGGCAGCGTCGGATCGGTGGCGCAGGAGGGGGCGGCGGCGTTCCTCGCCGCATCGCGCATCGAGCTGCTGGCCAGCGGCCGGCTGGTGGTCGCCACCGGGCTGGAGAGCGGCAATCTCGAAACCGGAACGCCGCGCCTGCCCAAGATTCTGCTCATGACCTGCGGCGAGGATTTTTTCGGCGGCGGGCCGGTCAGCGCCGACGTGGCCTTCGTCCACAGCGGCGAAACGACCGTCGAAGCACAGGTGATCGCCGCCGGGTCGCTGGTCAACGATGAAGGCGCGGTGCGCATCTGCGGCGGCGTGATCGCCGGCGGCGTCGACAACCGCGGGCGGCTGAGCGTCGAGGGAACGGCGGGCGAGTTCGCGCTCGGCCGCGCGCTGCGCCTTCCCGGGTTCAGGATGCTCCGCGATTTCCGCGTCGATTTCATCGAGGAGAGGAGCGATGACGGACCGCAGGGGACTGACGGTCATTGAAGTGCTGGTGACCGTCGCCCTGTTCTGGGCGGTCATGCTGCTGGCGGCGCCCGCCCTGGGATCGTTCTTGTCCCGCCTGGAGTTCCACTCGGCCGTGCGCGGCGTCGTCGGCGGCTTGAGCGCCGCCCGCAGCCACGCCATCTGCGGCTGCGAGCCGGTGCGGGCCGAGGTCAGCGGCGGCAGGATACTGCTCAGCCGTGACCGCGGGGACGGCTGGCGGGTCTTCCGCGGCTTCGACCTGGGGAAACGGGTGGCGGTGAGCGCCAACGGCCGGCCGATCTTCTCGCCGCTGGGCAATGCCGCGCCGCTGTGCACCGTCACCCTGCGCGATGGACGACATGCCTGCCGCGTGGTCGTCTCCCTGTACGGCCGCATCAGGGTTTACGGCGGTTCCTGATTCCGGCAGCCGGCCGTTGTGCTACAATGGGCACGCTCGTCCCTGCCGGAAGCAGGGATGCCATGGAGCGCCGATGGACCTTGGGCAGATGTTCCGTTCGCCGGAAGGGGCCGCTGCGGTCGCTGCCTCCTACGCCAAGCTGCTGACGCGCTGGTCCCCTTCGTTCCACCCGGTCCGCATCGCGACGAGCCTGGGCGAGGCCTTCGCCATGACCGGCGGGAATGGGGACGGCCCGGCCATCCTGATGCTCCACGGCTCGGGCTCCAACGGCGCCGTGTGGATGGGCGCCGCCGCCGAGCTGGCAAAGATCGGCCGCTGCTACGCTCTCGACCTGCCCGGCGAGCCGGGGAACAGCGCTCCGGCGCGCTTGAGCTGGGGGGAGATGGTCGGCTGGCTCGGCGAGGCGCGGCGACAGGTCCACGAGCGGCCGCTGGTACTGTTGGGCAACTCGCTCGGAGGCTGGCTGGCCATGGCCAGCGCCGCCGCCGATCCCGACGACGTGGCGGCGGTGATGACCGTCTGCCCCGCCGGGGTCTGCCCGCGGCGCTCCTCCTACCGCTGGTACGCCCTGGCTTCGCGCTGGGCGGGCAAATGGGGGCCGCGAGTCATGGAGCGCGCCAACCTGCGCGGCCAGAAGATGGATGACGAATTTCGTGAATTCTTCGACCAGGCGGGCCGCCATTTCATTTATCGGCCGTCGGTGCCGATGCTGACGGACGAGGAACTCGGCCGGCTGACGATGCCTCTGGGCTACTGGGCGGGCAAGAAGGACATCCTGCTGCCTACGAAAAAGATCGCCCGCCGGCTGCGGCGCCTGGTCCCGCACGTCTCCGTCTTCATCGCTCCGCAGGGCGGCCACGCCTATCATCCCCCCGCTGTTGCCCTGCGCGAGTGGCTTTCCTTGGCGCTTTCCCGGCCCCAGCCATGAGCCCGGCCTAAAACTCTGGAAGCCGATCCATGAATCGCGCGTGCCTGCACGGCAGAAGTTCGATCGCCGGGAATGCCGGCTGAGCAAGCCGGCCCTGTAGCCGAGGCGGGCCTGCCGGGAAGGGAGCTATTCCTTTTCCAGGATCAGCGACTTCACGCCTTTCCGGGTCAGCTCAGCCACGAAACGCTCGGCGTCCTTCGGGCTGCCCTCGTATAGGCCGAAATGGATGGGGATGGCGATCTTCGCCTTCACGTCCAGGGCGGCCTGGACCGCCTCGTCCACCGAGTTCATGGTGAAGGTCTGCCCCAGGGGCAGCAGGGCGATGTCGCACGCGAACTCCTTCATCTCGGGGATCCTCTCGGTGTCACCGGCATGGTAAATTCTCGTCCCGCCGGCGGTGACGACGTACCCGACATAGCCGCTCGCCTTGGGGTGGTACTGCGTCTTCCTGACGTTGTACGCCGGGACGGCCTCGATGGCGACGCCGTTCAGGGTGACGCTCTTGCCGGGCGGCAGCAGCATGTGCTTTCCCTTGGCCCGGCGGATCGCGAAGGGGCTGATGACCGTCGTGTCGTCGGTCGCCAGCCGGTTGATGTCGGCCAGGGAATAGTGGTCGGCATGGTCGTGGGTGACCAGGATGATGCCGGCCTTGTCCTCCTTCCTCAGGGAGACCGGATCGATGTAGATCCGCGTCGTCCCGGCGTCGATCAGGATCGACGATTGTCCGAACCAATGGAGCTTCTCGAGCATGGCCCCTCCTTTTCCGGCTGAAAAGGAAACAGCGGAAAGAAAAGAGAAAAATGCGATGAGGAAACGAATATGCTTCATTTGCCTCGCCCGGGAACGTATCCGTTCCCCTTCCCGTTATTCTGAAATACGGCCCGGGCGATGTCAACCAGGCGGCCTGCCTCCACGCTGAGCGCCAGGTCTTTCATCATAACAATCACGATTCGCCTTCAGCCGCGGCCGATGTCGGGCAGCAGAGCGCCGGCGATTGAAAAACTGCGCAATGGGACTTGCCAATTGACAAATACAAGAATTAAAGTACCGACCCCACTTTTTCTGCCGCCCCCTCGTCAAGGGCCTTACGGGTCTTTACTTGTTACTCGTCACTTGTCACTGAGCTTGTTCTTCACTGCGGCAATCTTGCCGGCCATCGTGAGTTCCTTGTCGCGGCGGTCGTCGATGCGCAGCGTCGTCGAGACGCGCGCGGCCCCCATGCGGAAGGGGGCCTCGTGCATGGCCTTGACCGCCTCGAGCACCTCGTCCATCTCGCCTTCCAGGATGGTCGACATGGGAGTGAGCATCGTCTTCAGGCCGGGGAACCGCGCGAGGGCCTTCTCGACCCCGGCGACCCAGACGCTCAGCGACGGCGATGCGGTTCCCAAGGGGACGACAGTCACCTCGGCGACGACCCGGCCCATGACGGCGGCTATTTCTTCACCTTCGCCAAAACGTCCTTGATCAGGTCCCTGGGCACGGTGAAGGTCAGCATCTTGAGCTTGACGTAGTCGCCGCGGAAGAAATAGTAGCCCTCGTGCCGGCCCCAGCGCGCCGAGCGGCCCGAGTCCTTGACCAGGAACCAGTCGTGGCCCCGGTGGTTTTTGTAGCCGACGATGTGGATGCCGTGGTCGTCCTCGGTGGTGCGGTTGTCGATGCGGAACTCACGGGCGTCCTGGTCGATGGACCCGGCCGGAATGTCGAAGCTGGGGACGAAGCAGACGTCCTGGAACCCCAGCTTGCCGGGCTCCGAGACGTCGCCGCCGATGCCGACGCTGACCCCGGCCTTGACCGCGCGCAGGATCAGGCCGTACCACACGTCGAGCGGTACGTTGAGGTAGTCTTGGCTGTGCCACCAGTTGTCGGGGACGGCGTACTCCTGGAAGGTGTAGAAGGGGTAGAACGACGTGGACATGACGTCGACGTAGTTGTCCATGTCCAGCTTCGTCTCGTTCTTCAGGAACTCGAGCGGCGTCATCTCCCTGCCCTCGTAGGCGAAGGTGCTGGGCGGCGCGCCGATGTGCTTGTCCAGGATGACGGCCACGTGCTTCAGCACGTCCTTCTCGTCCCACAGGTTGTTGGCCTTCACGTACTCGAGGTAGGCCCGGATCTCGGTGATCAGCGGCTCGTGGTCCAGCTTGTCGCCGTCGACGCGGCGGCCGGGATAGGCCTCCTCGGGCACGATGCCGACCTGCTTCCAGATGCGGTTGATGGCGTTGCTCTCGCCGCCTTCGGCGACCAGCGAGGCGCCGCGCTCGCGCACCCAGCGCCGCACCTTCTCCAGGTACTCGTGGTAGACGGTCCACATCTCGGAGAGCTTGATCTTTTTGCCGCCGAGGCGGAAGATCTCCGACTCGTAGTACGAGGTGGTGGCGAAGCTCCAGCAGGTGTTGGTGTTGTACTGGGCGACGGGGGGGAAATGGAAGACCGGGCGGCAGGCGGCCGGCGACGGCGGCGGATAGACCCCGCTCATGTCGGAGAGCAGGGTGCGCGCCCCCTCGCGTTCCTTCTTCTTCTCCTCGGCCTGGCGCTTGCGGATGGCGGCCGTCTCGTCGTCGCGGGCGGCCTGCTCCTTCTCGCGCGCCTCCTCCATGGCCTTCAGGACCGGATCGACGTAGCGCTTCTCGTACTTGACCTTGTTCTTCGCCCCGGCCACCAGCGGCGTGGCCAGGGAGCACAGCGAAACGCAAAGCAGGAAGGCGATGATCTTCTTCATGTTCGCTCCTTGGGTATCAGAACTCCGCGCTCTTGGGCGTGCGCGGGTAGGGGATGACGTCACGGATGTTCTCCATGCCGGTCAGGTACATGACGGCGCGATCGAGGCCCAGGCCGAAGCCGGCGTGCGGCGCGCCGCCGAAGCGGCGCAGGTCGAGGTACCAGCGGTAGTCCTCCTCGTTCAGCCCCATCTCGGCGATGCGGCGCTGCAGCACGTCGTGGCGCTCCTCGCGCTGGCTGCCGCCGACGATCTCGCCGATCTCCGGCACCAGCAGGTCCATGGCCGCCACCGTGCGGCCGTCGTCGTTGAGGCGCATGTAGAAGGCCTTGATCTCCTTGGGGTAGTCGGTGACGAAGACGGGCTTGCGGAACACCTGGTCGGTCAGGTAGCGCTCGTGCTCGGTCTGGATGTCCTTGCCCCACTCGGGCGGGAAGTTGAACTTCTGGCCGGACCCTCGCAGGATCTCGATGGCCCGGGTGTAGGTGATGCGCTCGAATTCCGCGCCGGCGACCAGATGCAGCCGCTCGAGCAGGCCGGTGTCGATGAAGCGGTTGAAGAACTCCATCTCCTGCGGCGCCTGCTCCAGCACGAAGCGGATGACGTACTTCAGCATGTCCTCGGCCAGGCGCATGTCGTCGCCCAGGTCGGCGAAGGCGATCTCGGGCTCGATCATCCAGAACTCCGAGGCGTGGCGCTGGGTGTTGGAGTTCTCGGCGCGGAAGGTCGGGCTGAAGGTGTAGACGCGGCCGAAGGCCAGGCAGAAGCCCTCGACGTTGAGCTGTCCCGAGACGGTCAGGCTGGTCTCGCGGCCGAAGAAGTCCTGGCTGAAATCGACCGCCCCCTGGGCGTCCACGGGGGGGTGCAGCGGGTCCAGGGTGGTGACGCGGAACATCTGGCCGGCGCCCTCGCAGTCGCTGCCGGTGATGATCGGCGTGTGCACGTAGACGAAGCCGCGCTCGTGGAAGAACTTGTGCAGGGCATAGGCCAGCAGGCTGCGCACGCGGAAGACGGCCATGAAGGTGTTGCTGCGCGTCCGCAGGTGGGGGATGGTGCGCAGGAACTCGAAGGAGTGGCGCTTCTTCTGCAGCGGGTAGTCGAGGGCGGAGAGGCCGACGGCCTCGATCGACGCGGCCTTCATCTCGAAGGGCTGGCCGGCGCCGGGCGATGCCACCAGCCTTCCCGTTGCCTTGAGCGACGTCCCCAGCGGAAACTTGCCCACTTCGGCGAAATTGGCCAGCCCGGCGTCGTACACGATCTGCAGGTTCTTGAAGCAGGAGCCGTCGTTCAGCTCGATGAAGGCGAAGTTCTTCGACTCGCGCTGGGTGCGGATCCAGCCGCGCACTTCCAGCTCGCTGTCCAGCAGCGGCTTGTAGTCGGAATAAATCTGCTTGACGGTCGTCCAGGCCATGGTCCCACCTCTCGGAGCCCCGATTGTAGCGCAAATACCGGTGCCGGGCAAATCGTATTGACTTGCTGCGGGATTCGTTCCAGAATAGGACCATGAAAGCAAAACGACCGATCCTCGTCCATTCGCTGGCCCTGGCGCTCCTGCTCTCGTTCTTTCTGGCCCTACGCGGCCCCCTCTTCGCCGGCGCCGACGTCCTGCAGCGGCTCGGCCTGACGCCGGAAGCGGCCAGGGAGGGCGTGCTCGGGCCTTTGTCCGGCGGCACCCCTTACGACGACGCGGCCTACAGGGCATTCAAGGCCCTCCCGGCGGCGGCCCGCGCCGACGTCGTGCGCGCCGGCCTGGCCTGGATCAAGGCCTATGTGACGAGCGCGGAGTTCCAGGAGGCGTACCGCCGGCTGCGCGAGAGCGAAAAACCGGCCGCGCCCGAGCCGCGCGCCGGCGCCGACGACCAGCTCAAGGCGATGCGCGCCGA
>JAKLEC010000066.1 GCA_022711715.1 Acidobacteriota bacterium | reverse complement strand
CACCGTGGCGATGCGCAGCCGCGATCCCTTGTCCAGCCGGACCACGGTGCCGTTGTCGAACTGCAGTTCGCAGCGGCCGCCGGAAGTCAGCACCGTGTCGCCCGGAATAACGGGCATGTTGACCACGGCGTCGTCCTGGCTGCCGTCCTCATGCAGGACCGCCGCGCCGTTGTCGACGAACGAGACGTGTCCATAGATGGACCCGGCGGCCGGCAGGGAACCGGTCACGAGGGCCAGCCCCGCCAGGATCATGGGGAACAGCAAGAACTTGCTTCTCATCTATGCCTCCTAGTTGGCGCTGGGAGCGCCGCTTCCTAGTTGGCATTTTCCATGCCAACCGGGAAGCGCGGATGTGTCATGAAAAAAGGACATATCCTTCTCCCAGGATCAGGGCTTGAGGACGTGCCAGCGCCTCTCCGCTTGAAAACCGCATAGATTTTATTATATAACTTTACTACAGGAGAGAAAAGTCCCATGCACCAGGGAAGCGCTGCCGGCTGCCTTCTGCTCTTCATGTCGTTTCTGTTCCTGCCCGCCCTTCTGCCCGCCCTCGACCCATCCCTGGAGCTCGACGAGTACTCCATCGAGACTTTCTCCGCCGAGAACGGCCTGCCGCAGAGCTCGGTGCTGGCCCTGGTGCAGACCCGCGACGGCTACCTGTGGCTGGGCACCTACGAGGGGCTGGCCCGCTTCGACGGACACGCCTTCACCGTGTTCGACAAGGGGAACACGCCGGCCATGGAGAGCAACGGCGTCAAGGCGCTGCTCGAGGACCGCGACGGCCGCCTGTGGGTGGGCACCACCGCCGGGCTCCTGCGCCGCGATCCGGCCAAAACCGGGCCGGCCGCCTTCGAGCGCTTCGGCGAGCGCCACGGCCTGCGCAGCAACTCGATCCTCTGCCTGTTCGAGGATCGCGCCGGCGTCCTCTGGGTGGGCACCACCAGCGGCCTGTACCGCGGCCAGGAAGGCCGCTTCCGCCCGGTCACTCCCGGGGGCGGCTTCTCCTCCAAATACATCGCCGCCCTGGCCGAGGACGGCGCCGGCGGCCTGTGGGTGGGAACCGGCCGCGGCCTGAACCGCCTGCGCTCCGATGGCAAGGCGGAGGTGTTCCGTGCCGGCGCCGGGCTGCCCCACGACGACATCCGCGCCCTTTTCCTTGACCCGCAGGGAACGCTGTGGATCGGCACCAGCGGCGGCGGCCTGGCCACCTGGCGCGAGGGCCGCTTCGCTCCCCTGCCAGCCGCCCCTTCCTCGCCGGACATCCGCGCCATCTACCGCGACCGCCACGGCGTGATGTGGATCGGCACCAACCAGGAACCGCTCATCCGCCTGCGCAACGGCCGGCTGGCGGCGCTGGGCAAGCAGCTGGGCGGCCTGACCTCGGGACGCGCCATACTGGAGGACCGTGAGGGAAGCCTCTGGGTAGGCACCCGCGACGGCCTGCTGCAGCTGAAGGAGGACAAGTTCATCCGCTACGGCGCGCGCAACGGCCTGCCCGTCGATCCGGTGCGCGCGGTCTTCGAGGACCGCCGCGGCGACATCTGGGTGGGCACGGTCGGCGGCGGCCTGGCTCGCCGGCGCAACGGCGAGTGGCGGGCGTACGGCCGCGGCCAGGGCCTGGACAGCGAGCACGTCTGGTCGATCGCCCAGAGCCGTGACGGCGCCCTGTGGGCGGGGACCTACGGCGGCGGCCTTTTCCGCCTGGTTGACACCGGCTCGCCGGCCCGCTTCGCCCGCATCCCCGGCCTGGCCAGCGACATCATCCGCTCCCTCCTGGCCGACTCGCAGGGCCGGGTCTGGGCCGGCACCAACGGCAGCGGCATTTACCTCATCGAGGGCCGCAAGCCCGTCGTCAATTACACCACGGCCGACGGCCTGCCGGACAATTACGTCTACTCCCTGGCCGAGGACCGTCGCGGCCGCATCTGGGCCGGCGTCTTCAACGGCGGCCTGGCGGTCCTGGAGGACGGGCGCTTCCGCCCTGTCGGCGGCGAGGGCATCTCCGACCAGCCGGTCTGGGCCATCCATGCCGACGCCGACGGCGACATCTGGGCCGGCACCGACCACGCCGGCCTGCTGTGGGTCCGCAACGGCCAGGTGCGCCGCTTCACCAGCCGCGACGGCCTGTACAGCGACCAGGCCTTCCAGGTGCTGGAGGACGCCCGCGGCCGGCTGTGGCTGAACGGCAACAAGGGGATCTATCACGTGGCCAAGAGTGACCTGCTGGACTTCGCCGCCGGCCGCCTGCGCCGCATCCCCTGCGTCGCCTACGGCAAGTCGGAGGGCATCAAGGTGACCGAGAGCAGCGGCCCGGCCTCGCCTGCCGGCTGCATCGACCGCGGCGGCCGCCTGTGGTTCCCCACCATCCGCGGCCTGGCCATGTTCGATCCCGACCGCCAGCGCCTCAACCAGGTGGCGCCTCCGGTGGCGATCGAGGAAGTGCGCATCAACGGCCGCCCCGTCGCCGCCTCCGCGGCGGCCGGAGGCGGCGGGACCCCGCCGCTGGCCGTGCCGCCGGGCAAGGGCGACATCGAGGTCGACTACACGGCGATCAGCTTCCTGCTGGTCGACAAGATGCGCTTCGCCTACCGCCTCGAGGGCTACGATCCCGACTGGGTGGAGGCCGGCGCCCGCCGCGCCGCCTTCTACACCAACTTGCCGCCGGGGAACTACCGCTTCCGTGTCATCGCCGGCAACGGCGACGGCGTATGGAACCGCCAGGGCGTCGCCCTGGCCTTCACCCTGCGGCCCTTCTTCGTGCAGACGCCCCTGTTCAAGGCTTTGGTCGGGCTGGGCGCGCTGCTGCTGGTCGCCGGCATTTTCCTGCTCCTGCTCAAGCGCGGCAAGGCGCGCGAGCGCAAGCTGGAGCGCATCGTCGACGAGCGCACCGTGCAACTGCAGCACCTGGCCCGCTACGACGGCCTGACCGACCTGGCCAACCATCGCACCTTCTACGAGACCTTCAGCCGGGAATGGGCGGTGGCCGGCCGCGAAAAAAGGCCGCTGGCGCTGATCGCCATCGACATCGACCACTTCAAGCCCTACAACGACTCGCTGGGCCACCAGCAGGGCGACGAGTGCCTGCGCCAGGTGGCCGCCGCCATCCGCGCCCAGGCCAAGCGCCCGGCCGACCTGGCGGCCCGCACCGGCGGCGACGAGTTCTTCCTGCTGCTGCCGGGGACGACCCATGAGGGGGCGCTGACCATCGCCGAGGCCGTCCGCGCCGCCCTGGCCGACCTGGCCATCCCCCACCCGGCCTCGCCGGTCTCCAAGGTGGTCACCGTCAGCATCGGCGTGGCCGCCATCGTGCCGCCCCCCACCAGCGAGGCGAACCAATTCATCGCCAGCGCCGACAGGGCCCTCTACCGCACCAAGCAGCAGGGGCGCAACCGCGTCCACGGCGGCTGAACCCGGCGGCGGAAAAAGGCCGAAATCCCTGCTGTCTAAAAGTGATAGTGATAGTGTTCGTGATAGTGATAGGAACAGCCAGCAACGAAATCTTTCTTGAACCATGTAAAGGCTCTTCATCTTGCCTTTAGATGAAATATATCTCGGCCATGAATGCACTTTTTGATCTTACATTTTTTTAGAAATCGGCCGAGTACATTCACAAACACAAACACTAACACGAGCCTTAGGTTTTGGCCATTGGGACATTGGAGCTTGGTGCTTCAGTAAAACCAGCTTCATGAGATTCCTTCAAAGCCATTTAGACAGATCTGCTTTCCATGTCCTTCTGATCTGGGCGGAAACTCCTGCGGGCTGCCGGTTGCAGCGCCGCCGACAGGGACTTCCTCAGCGCTCTTTCCCTGAGTCAGCGGGAAGCCTCCCGCGCGGATCCTGGCCATAGAACTCGGCCAGCAGGGCGAACAGCCGCGGGCAGGCGGCCGCCAGGGGCCGCGGTGCCTCGAAGAACATCTCGCTGGCGCAGGCGAAGAACTCGGCCTCGTTCTGAGCGGCGTAGGCGGGCAGCGGGGAGGAGGCGAAATCGTGGCGCGCGTAGGCCCCGGCGACGGCTTCTCCCCAGGGAGCGGGCCGGTCGCGGTCGGCGGTGATCCGCAGCCTGCCCCGGCGCGCCTCAAGGTCGAAATAGTGGGCCAGCTCGTGGATCATGACGTTGAAGCCGTCGTGTTCGCCGGCGAAGCCTTCGATGAGGCTCTTCTCGGCCACCAGCAGCGGCCCGCCGGCGGGCGCCTGGCCGGCGAGGGTGCCGCGGCCGGGGCGGTATTCGCGGTCGAATACGTGCCCGGGATAGACCGTCACGCCGTCGCGCAGGGGCGGCTCCCATTGCGGACGGCCGTGGAGCATGGTCGCCGCCGCGGCGCCGACCAGCAGCCGCGTCGTCCAGGCGACCGGGGCGCCGCCGGTCCCCGCGATCCGCGTTTCAGCCAGGAAGAGGCGCACGTCGCGCTCGAAGCGCTCCCGCCCGCTTTTCTCCAGGCCCCGGTAGTACGGCGAGCGCTCCAGGAGGAATGCCCGCCATTCGCCGGGAAAAAGGGCGCGAGCGGCCCGGCGGCGGCGCAGCAGCCGCGGCAGGACGACGGCCAGGTAGGCGGCCGGCAGGGCGAGCGCCAGCAGCGCCGCGGCCGCCGTGCCGCTGGCCAGCCAGACGGCGGCGCCGGCCAGGGACAAGAGCAGGGCATGGAGGACGGTGAACAGCAGGTCGAGCGGCGGAACGGCGCGCATGCGGCCGCTCTCAGCGCACCCGCCCCCGGGCCAGGGAGAAATAGACGCCGCCGGCGCAGAGGATGAAGAAGAAGGCGAACGACACGCGCATGCTCCTCAGGAAGAGCGGATAGGTGCCGGGGACGATGCGCGCCCGGCCGATGAACAGGGAAAAGACCAGGGTGGCGATGCCCATGCTCAGCATCTGGCCGACCAGGCGCATGGTGGCCAGGAAGGCCGAGGCCACCCCGTACTGCCTGGGCAGGACCGAGCTCATGATGGCATGGGTGTTGGGCGAAGAGAAGAGGGCGAAGCCCAGGCCGACGAGCATCAGGTTGGCTACGATCGCCGCCAGGTGCGTCGTCCTCCCCATGAAGGCGAAGACCAGCAGGCCGGCGGCGCTGAGGCCCATGCCCAGCGAGGCCACGACGCGCGGCTCGTGGCGGTCGGACAGGCGGCCGGCCAGCGGCGAGAACAGGGCCATGACCAACGGTTGGGCCACCAGCACCAGCCCGGCGCCGCGGGCGCTGAAGCCCTGGATGTACTGCAGGTAGAGGCTCAGCAGGAAGGAGATGGCGAAGGTGGCGCTGTAGTTCACCAGCGCCGCCAGGTTGGAAAAGGTGAACACGACGTTGCCGCGCGCCAGGCGGACGTGGAATACCGGATGGGAACAGCGGTTCTCCCAGCGCAGGAAGAACGGGAAGGACAGGGCGCCGGCAGCCAGCATCAGCCCGCCGCGCCAGCCGGGCAGCCAGGTGAAGCCGAGCATGACGGCGGCCAGCATGGCGCTGTAGGCGATCGAGCCGCGCCAGTCGAACGGTTCGCCGCGGGCGAAGGCCCATTCGCGGCGGACCTTGAGCCATAGCACCGAGAGAACCAGCAGCCCCAGCGGCACATTGACCAGGAACACCGCGCGCCAGCCCAGGGTTTGCGTCAACAGCCCGCCGATGAACGGCCCCAGCGACAGGCCGCCGTAGGTGGCGGCGACGTTGATGCCCAGCACCCAGCCGCGGCGCTGCGGCGGGAAGACCGAGGTGAGAATGGCGACGCTGGTGCCGAAGATCATGGCCCCGCCGGCGCCCTGCAGCACCCGCGCCAGCAGGAATAGCCGGGCGTCGGGCGCCAGGCCGGCCGCGAGCGAGGCGGCGCCGAAGAGCAGCGTGCCCACGGTGAAGACCTTCTTGCGGCCGTGGATGTCGGCGAGGTGGCCGAAGGGCAGGAGCAGGGCGGCGGCGGCCAGCAGGTAGGAGGAGGCCACCCAGCTCAAGGTGACGGCGGTCAGGGAAAACTCGCGGGCGATGGCCGGCAGGGCCACGGCCACCGCCGAGGCCATCATCGGCGTCAGGAACGAATCCAGCGTCGTGACCAGGAGCACGGCGCGCTGCAGGGAGCGGTCCGCGGCCGGGTTCATTTCCATGGCGGCATTCTAGTATGGGCTGGCCGCCAAGTCAAAGGAGACTCGGCGGACGGCTTTAGGATCTCCAGGGAAGACAGAGGGAAGCCAGAGTGAAAGACAAAGGGAAGGCAGAGCGGGAAAGAAAATGTACTGAGAAGGCTTTTCCCACTTCCTCTTCCCTCCTTCCTCCCTCTCTCTTCCCTTTCTCTTCCCTGATGCCGTCCGTCTGTTCTTACCGTATGCCGTCTGCCGTACGCCGTACGCCCGGCGCCGCATTGCCGCTGCGAGACGCGTAACGCATGACGAGTAACGGCAAGGGGCGATCCCTGCCAGTCGACCCGCAGGAGCTTCCTGAAACAATCCATACCAGGGCAAATTCACCTAGAGAGCTTTTTGGTTGGCTGCTCCTTGTCACGCGTCACGCGTTACGCGTCACGAAGATTCGTGAAGCGCTTTGACATGCTTTGCGGTGCATACTAGAATGGCCTCGAGATGGAGCTGAACCCCCGACCGATCTACGGCAACTGGGCCCAGGGCTGGGCCCTCGACCTGCACACGCTCGCCAGCCGCGCCGGCGACGGCGAGCGCTCGAAGTTCGACCGCTTCGCGACCGAGCGCAGCGAGATCGGCGAGGCGCTCTACCGCCTGAAATACCGGCTCGAGCGCGGCCAGGCGGAACCCATCGCCCGCGCCGTGGCCGGGTTCGCCCGCGGACGGCTCGAGCTGGCCGACATCGCCGCCGTGCTGCCGGTGCCGCCGTCCAACGCCGACCGCTCCTTTCAGCCGGTGGCGGCGATCGCCGCCGCCGTGGGCCGCGAGCTGTCCCTGCCCGCCCCCGACGACTACCTGCTGAAGGTCAAGGAGACGCCGGCGCTGAAGAACGTGGAGGACACGCGCGAGCGCCGCCAGGAGCTGGCGGACGCCTTCGCCGTCGTGGACCGCCGCTTCGCCGGCATGCACCTGCTGCTGTTCGACGACCTCTTCCGCTCGGGGGAGACCATGAAGGCGGTGACCGCCGCCCTGCTCTTCGCCGGGCAGGCCGGGAAGGTGTCGGTCATTACCGCGACCTGCACGAGATCAAGGACATGAACACCCTCGAGGGAAGGGCCTGGCAGGCCATGGCCGCGACCAAGGGGCTGGGCGCCAAGGGACTGTGGCGCATCGCCGAAACCCTCCGCCTTCAGGGCCGCACCGCCTCCTGGCTGCTGCGCAACCCGGGGAAGGCGCGCGACGTCCTGGGTTCCGCCGTCGATCTCGGCTGGTCCGGCGCTGCCGCCCTGGATGCGGAGATCGACGAAATGGAGCGGGAGATCATTGTCCTCCATCCCTTGCACCCCGCCTTCCCGCGGCGCATCCGCGATCGCCGGGAGGCGCTTCCCCTGCCCGCCCTGCTCTATGCCGCGGGTAGCCTGCCGCTCCTGGAGAGTCCCTCCGTCGCCGTGGTGGGACGCCGCGACTCCGCCTCTGCCGCCCTGGCCGCGGCCGGCGAGCTGGCGGCGCGGCTCGCTGAGGCAAGTGCCGCCGTGGTGTCGGGACACGCCGCCGGGACCGACGCCGCTGCCCACGCCGGAGCCCTGCGCGGCGGCGGGACGACCATCGCCGTGCCGGCCGAGGGGCTCGGCCGATTCCGGGCCAGGCCCGAGCTCCGCGGCCTGATGACCGACGCCAACACCCTGCTGCTGTCGCCTTTCCCGCCGCAGGCGGCCTGGGCCGCCTTCCAGGCCATGGCGCGCAACAAGGTCGTCGCCGCCCTCGCCGACGCCATGGTCGTGATCGGTTCCGGCGTCGAGCGAGATGCCGGCGGCCGCATGAGCGGCACGTTCGATGCCGCCCTGGCGGCCCTGAAGCTCGGCATCCCGCTTTTCACCGCTGTCCCCTCCTCCTTCTCCCCCGCCCCGGCCGGGAACGCCGAGCTCCTGCGCCGGGGAGCGATCGCTTGGGAGCCGCAGCAGGGCGCGGCGCCAATATTGGAGGCCATCCGCCAGGCCGCGCGGAAACAGGGGCCGGAGCAAAGGAAGCTTTTCTGAATCCGCACATCGATCTATCGTAATTCGTGATTCGAAATTCGTGAATCGCAACAGCATCGGTCGAATTCTTGCTGCTGCCGAATACGGGTCCCCATCACCGATCGCGGCGATGAGTTCGGCCCATGCTGCTCCTAACACAAACACTAACACAAGGAGCTCGTTGAGTCGGTTCCGCAATTGCATTTCCCTTCCCCTGCCTGTACAATCGCGCCATGGACGTCGATAGTAAAAATTTCTTCTGGGGCATCCTGCTGGGGGCCGCGGCCGCGGCCCTTGCCGGCGCCGTGGCGCTGACCCGTTCCTTCCGCTCCTCCCCCCTCACCGGCGGCGCAACGGCGGCCCCGCGCCGGAAGGGAACTGC
>JAKLEC010000065.1 GCA_022711715.1 Acidobacteriota bacterium | reverse complement strand
GCCTGGTAGATCTTGAGGATCTTCAGGAAGGACTCATGCAGGCGGACGAACTCCTCCTTCAGGATGTCCTGGGATATCAGGATGCGCTGGAACTTGATCTGCAGGCTCCGCTCCAGGTACCTCTCCAGGACCTCGGCGATCGGCGCCCCCTTGCCCAGGTTGAACTGCCGCAGCAATTCCTCTAGGTATTCCGTATTCTCCATCCCGTCTCTCCTTGCGGCGATTGTAGCACAAGCTAGGACAAATGGAAATCCTTTTGCAAGAGGTGGAAGACCTCCAGTGTCCTGGCGCGGGTGCTCTCGGTGCCGAGGCTGGTGTCGATGGCGTAATGAGCCGCCTTGAGCTTCTCGCGCAGCGGGAACTGCGAGCGGATGCGCTTCTGCGCCTCGGCCCGTGTCAGGCCGTCACGCTCCATGGCGCGGCGCAGCTGCACGGCCGACGACGAGTAGACGACGATGATGCGCTCGAAATCGCCCTGGATGCCCGATTCCAGCAGCAGGGCCGACTCGTAGACCAGGAAGTCGTAGATGCCGGTGGATTCGGCCTCGCGGATCAGCCGCCGGCGCTCCTCGCCGACCAGGGGGTGGACGATGGCGTTGAGCGCCTGGCGCTTCCCGTGGTCCTCGAACAGGGCCTGGCTGAACTTTTCCCTGTCCAGGCTGCCGCCCTCGTCGAGGACGCCCGGGCCGAAGATGCCGACGACCTCCTGCAGCAGGGGCGAGCCCGGGGCGAAGACGATCGTCTTGGCCAGGTCGTCTGCGCGCAGCGTGCGGCAGCCCTGCTCCTCCAGCACCCGCAGGACGAACGACTTGCCGGAGCAGAAGCCGCCGGTGAGCCCGATCCGGTGCATGGCCGGCGGCCTATTTCTTCTGCCCCTTGAGGAATTCGGAGAAGTTGAAGATGGCGCTCTGGTCGGCGACGATGGCCTGGATGTTGGGCGCCAGCATCTTGACGTACTCGTACTGGATCAGCGCCGGGTTCTCGGCCAGGGCCCGCCCCTTCAGGCGCAGCGACTCGGCCTCGCCCTCGGCCTCGATGATCTTGCGCTTCTTCTCCTGCTCCTGGCGCTCCAGGATGTACTTCATGCGCTGCGCCTCCTGCTGGGCGATCTGCTTGTTTTCGATGGCCTGCTGGAATTCGCGCGAGAACTGCACGTTGCGCAGCAACGCCTCCTCGAGGGCGATGTAATTGCGCACGAAGGAGGCGCGCAGCTTGGTCTCCATCTCGGCCTGGATCAGCGAGCGTTTCCCGGAGTAGACGTCGAGCACCGGGTACTCGGCCACGATCATGCGCACCGTCGAGCGCACCTGGGGCCGGATGACCTTGTTGACGAAGTCGACGCCGATGCGGCGGTGCAGCTTGTCGAGGTTCTCCGGGTCGGGGTGGTAGCGCACCGAGATGTCGAGCAGCACGGTCTGGCCGTCGGCGGTGAGGGCCTGCAGCGAGTCGTCGCCCTTGATTTCTCCCTCCAGCTGGGCGATGCTCATGGTGTAGGTGCGGGCCTTCATGTCGTACACTGTCGGCTCCTCGATCAGCGGCACCAGGAAATAGAATCCCTCGTTGGGAGTGACGCGCAGGTTGCCGGTGGCCTTGTTGAAGATCACCGCCTTCTCGCCTGGGTCGACGACGATATAGATCTTGAACAGGAAGATCAGCACGAAAATGACGATGAGCGCCGCCAGGATGTACTTGCCGATCTTCTTGGTCATGTTCCCTCCCTCCGCGATCGCTTGCTTGATGTTGTCCATGAAAAAAGTTTAGCCGACCGTGCCGCCGATGTCAAGGAAACGCCGTCCGCCTGGAGCGGCCGCCGTGTCAACCTTTTTCCCCGCCGTTTCGTCTTATAGGCGGAAGGAACGGATGCCAGGCAACGAAATGGACGATCAGGCCGCCGACCGGCGGCGCAGGCGGCCCGCGGGGCCGCCCGGGGCTGAAGGCGCGTGAGCGGCCCGGCAGCGAACCCGTCCGGGACGGGCGAAGCCCTTCCCCTGGCCGGCGAGCGCGATGCGGCGGAAAACGCCCTGCTGGAGCGGTTGGCCGCCGGCGACCGCGTCGCCTTCGCCGAACTGGTGGAACGCTACCAGAAATCCGTGTTCGCCCTGGCCTACGGGTTCTTCCGTGACCGCGACGACGCCCTGGAGATCGTGCAGGAGGCATTCATGAGGATCTACGACAAGGTCGGCGCGCTTCGGCCGGAGCAGTCGCTGCCGGGCTGGATCCGCCGCCTGACGCACAACCTGTGCGTCGACCGCTACCGGCGCCTGGCGCGGCGGCGGCGGCGGGAATGCGGTCTGGAAGAGGTGCCGGAGCGGCATTTCGCGGTGCTCGACGGCCCCGCCCAGGAGTGGGGCCGCAGCCGGCGCCAGGAGGCGATCGAGCAGGCCCTGGACCGGCTGTCGCCGCGGCAGCGCTCGGTCTTCGTCCTGAAATACCGCCAGGGGCTGAAGCTGCCCCAGGTCGCCCAGGCATTGTCGGTCTCGCTCGGCACCGTCAAGTCCTTGCATCATCGGGCCCTGCGCCGCATTCGCCGCGAGCTGGCGCCGGGGACGGGAGGGGAGCATGAACGCATGTCGTGAATTCCGGCGTGACCTGGAGTGGCTGGCGGCGGACGAGCTCGCCGGAGAGCGGCGGCAGTCCCTCGCGAAACACCTGGGCTCCTGCCCGGCCTGCCGGAGGGAGCTGGAGGCATGGCGCTCGCTGCTGGCCGACGCCGCCATCCCCGCCGCCGAGGCCGAGGCGGCCGTGGCCGCCGTCGACTGGCCCGCGGTCAGCGGCCGGATCCTCGCCGCGGCGGAACAGCGGCGCTTCTCGGCCTCGGCCCGGCGGCCGGCCCTTTCCCCGGCCTGGCTGGCGGCGGCCGCGGCATTGGCGTTGGCCGTCGGCCTGGGATTGTTCTTCCTGGGGCGGTCCATGGCGCCCGTCGTTTCGGCGCCGCCCGGGCGGGAGGGCTTTGCCTCCGCCGTGATGCACCTGCAGTCGGGGCTGGCTCGCGAGGAGGCCCTCTCCTACCTGCAGCAGAGCCAGCTGATGTTCGCCGGCCTGCTCCAGGACTGCCCCAGCGGGGAGATGGCGGCCATGGAGCTCCGGCTGTACTCCCGGAAGGCCAAGGAGCTGTTGCTGCGGAAGAAATACGTCGAGCAGAACCTGCCGCCCATGGAGTGGCTGAAGATGCGGCAGGTCTCGGAGCGGATCGACTGGCTGAACTACGAGATCCTGCAGCTCGAGGAGCAGGGGCTATGCCGCCAGATCCTGCGCCTGCAGCGTCTGCTGGAGAACGAGAGGCTGCTGCTGAAGATCCGGCTGCTGGAAAGGGAACTTTCCTCCAAACCCTTCATCGAGGCATAAATGAAAACGAAATGGATCATATTCATCCTGATGGCCGGCTGCCTGGGAGCCGCGGTGCAGGCCGCCGATCCCGGCGACGAGCTCTTCGAGAGGGCCAAGACACTGATCTTCGACAAGCAGTGGTCGGGCGCCCTGAAGAACCTGGACGAGATCATCGCCCGCCATGCGGGCAGCCGCTATTACGCGACGGCCCTTTTTTACCGCGGCAAGTGCCAGGAGGAGCTGGGCTCCCGTAAGCCGGCCCTGGAGAGCTATGAGACGTTCGTCGCCGCGGCTCCGGCGAGCAACCTGGCTGAGGAGGCCCTGGTCTCGGTCATCGACCTCTCCGCCGGGCTCTATCAGTCGGGCGAGAAGGAATACCTGAAAAAGATCGTGGGCCTGCTGGGGAACGGGAACAAGGTCGTTTCCTATTACGCCGCCCTCAAGCTGAGCTACGTCCCGGACCGCGCCAGCGCCGCCCGGGCGCTGCCGGTGCTCCTGCGCATTCTGGAAAGAGAACAGGACGAGGAGCTTCGCGACCGGGCCAGGATCGCCGTCATGCGCATCGACCCGACCCGCCTGAAGGGGATGGACGGCCGGGGCCGGCAGGCGTCGGGAAAGCTGCTGAAGATCTACGTCGCCGACAAGGGCGACCCGAAGGGCAACATCTCCATCGCCATCCCCCTGGCCCTGGCCGACGTGGCCCTGAGGTCGCTGGGCGCCCAGGAGAAGCAGGCATTGAAGAAGGAGGGCTACAACCTGGACCGGCTCCTGCAGCAGCTGCTGGACGAGGGGAAGAAGATCGACATCCAGGCCGAGGACGTCATTGTCCGCATCTGGATCGAATAAACGGAATCGAGGAGGAAGAAAAATGAAGAAAGGAATCTGTGTGCTGCTGGTTGCCCTGCTCGCGGCTGCGACGGCCCCGGGGCTCTTCGCCTCGGCGGCCGACGACTACAAGGTCGTCAGGAACGCGGTCCGCAACCCGGGGACCGGCCGGGACGCGCAGTGGTTCAGGATCGTGGTCGCCGGCAAGAGCGGCAAGGCGGGCAATGTGAAGATCACCCTGCCCGTCGCCCTGGTGGAGACCGTGATGAACGCCACCCCGGACAAGGAGTTCCACGTCGACGGTAACTGCGGAATCGACCTCAAGCGGGTCTGGAACGACCTGAAAAAGGCCGGTTCCATGTCGCTGGTCGAGATCGAATCGGAGGACGGGGAGACGGTCAGGATCTGGCTGGAGTAGGGCTGCGCAGCAGAAGGCGCAAGCGATCGGGGCAAAGGCCGTGCCCTTGCCCCGTTGTCTTTAGTTCCCCTTTCCGGCGGCCAGTTGGTTCACCCGCGGTGTCCGGTTGGGAATTTCGAGAAATCGGTGCACGGCATGGCAAGAGAGATCGTGACGCGTAACGCGTAACGCGTGACGTGGGACCGCAACGAAACGAACCCTGCGTGTCGGTCTGCTTCTCGCTGCAGTTCGGCTTATTGCTTTCACTCGTCACTCGTCACGCGTCACTTGTCACTAGGTTTGGCAGGGCGCCTTGCCGAGCCGGGTGCACCATGCTACCATGACGCCTCATGGCGCGCTGGAAGCCTTCGGCGAACGATCTGCTGGTCCTGCTGGTGGTGGCGTTCTGGGCGGTGAACATCTCGCTGGTCAAGATCGCCCTGGCCGAGATCCCGCCCCTGCCCTTCAACGGCATCCGTCTGCTGCTCGCCTCCGTCCTCCTGCTCGGCTGGCTGCTGGCGAGCGAAGGGAGCCTGCGGCTGCGGCGGCGGGACCTGCCCAAGATCCTCCTGCTGTCCTTCTCGGGCTACGCCCTGTACCAATACCTGTTCATCTTCGGCATCGACCGCACGACCGCCGCGAACACGGCCGTCATCTTCGGCAGCGGGCCGATCATGATCTCCCTGCTCAGCTCGTTCTTCAAGCAGGACCGGATCCGCCCCCTGGGCTGGCTGGGCATCGCCCTGGGCTTCGCCGGGATTTACCTCGTCGTCAGCGGCCGCGTCGGCGGCCTCACCCTATCAGCCCGCACCTGGAAGGGGGACCTGATCCTGTTCGCCGCCGTGTTCCTGTGGTCCCATTACACGGTCTCGGCGCGGCCGCTGCTGAGGACATACTCGCCGCTGAAATTCACGGCCGTGACCATGGGCCTGGGCACGCTGATGTTCCTGCCGCTCGCCGTCCGGCCGCTGCTCCGCTTCGCCTGGGGCGGCGTTTCCCTCAAGGCCTGGCTCTGCCTGCTGTTCTCGGGCACGGTCGCCCTCTCGCTGGCCATGGTGCTGTGGTTCTACTCGGTGCGCCGGGTGGGCAACAGCCGAACGGCCGCGATCTACAACCTGCAGCCGGTGTTCGCCGTACTGGCCGCCGCCCTGATCCTCGGCGAACGCGTGGGCGCCTCCCTGCTCCTCGGCGCAGCGGTCATCTTCGCCGGCATCGTCCTCACCCGGCTGGGGCGCAAGGCCCCGCCCCAGTCAGACGGCTAGAGGGTGCGCAGGATGGCGCCATGCTCCTGTGCGTGACGCAAGTCGCCAGGGAATAGGCCGACCCCGGGATGGTTCCCATGCATTTGCCGGCGGAGGTGGGCACGAGCCGCCCCATATGCCGGTCTGCCCGCTGCCGGCCTTGCCGCGTGCAGCCGGGCATGCTACAACAGGACGTGTCCGGAGGGGACAATGGACGAGAAACCGCGCTGGCTTTCGCTGGTCCTGGGGAGGATGGGCTCCTTGAAGCTCACCGTTCTCATCCTGTCGCTCATCGCCTTCCTGGTGATCGCCGGCACCGTCTGCCAGGCGCAGGCGGGCGTTTATGCCGCCCAGCGGAAGGTGTTCGCTGCCTGGATCTACCGGCTTTTCGGCGTCATACCCCTGCCGGGCATGCGGCTGGCCGGTGTCCTGTTCATCGCCAACCTGCTGGCCGCCTTTGCCCGGCGCCCGCTGCGGCGCTGGCGACAGTGGGGTCTGGCGCTGATCCACGGCGGGCTGCTGCTCATGATCGGAGGAGGCTTCTTCATCGCCGCCACAGCTCAGGAGTCCTATCTTACCCTGCGCGAGGGCGAGAGTGCTGGCCATTCCTTGGCCGCGGGCGAGTGGCAGCTGGCCGTCCGCTCCCGTTCCGCCGCGAAGGAGCGGGAATGGGCCGAGGCCATGGCGCTGCTGGAGCCGGGCCGTGAAAGGAAGGCCGGGAACACCGGCCTGATCCTGCGCGTGGAAAGGCGTCTGGCGAACTGCCGCCAGGCCGGGCCTGCCCTGCTGGAGCCGCTGCCGCCGGCAGATGACCCCGAAGAAAACACCCCGGGGCTGGTCCTGGGGGTCGGTGCTGGCAACGAGAGCCGCCCCGTCTCCTTGTTCGGCGGAGAGGAGCGGCCAATTTTCCTGAAGCTGGGAGGAAAAACCTGGGACCTGTCGCTGCGGCCGCAGCGCATCCCCCTGCCCCTGCGACTCAAGCTCCTCGATTTCAAGGCAGCCCGGCACGAGGGGACCGATGTCCCCAAGAGCTTCGAGAGCTGGGTCGAGCTCGACGCGGGCGGCGAGCGCCGCCGGGCGCTGATCTCCATGAACAAGCCGCTGCGCTTCCGCGGCTACACGTTCTACCAATCCTCCTACGCCGTGGACCCGGCGGGGAATGAAAGCTCGACCCTGGCGGTCGTGCGCAGCGCCGGCGCCTGGCTGCCGTACGCGGCGAGCGCCCTGATGTTCCTGGGGCTGCTCCTGCACCTGTCGGCTATGGTCGTGGGCCGGCCGCGAAGTCCGAAGCCAGCAGAGGCGCCGGCCAAGGGGGCGAGGCTCCTGCTGCTGCTCCTGGCATGCACGCTGCCAGGCTCCGCCTTCCTGGCCGCTGCTTCGCCGCCGGTGATCAAACCGTTCCCGCGGCTGGCCGTCCTCGACCAGGGCCGGGTCAAGCCCATGGACACCTTCGCCCGCAACCTGCTCAAGCAGTTCTCCGGGCGTTCGTCGTTGAACGGCATGGACGCCCCCAGCTGGCTGGCCCGGGTTTTCTTCTCCCCGTGGGAGGCGCATGACGACGCGGTCTTCCTCGTCAACCATCCCGACGTCCTGCCGGCCATCGGCTTCACCGCTCTCGGGCGCGCCCGAGTCAGCTTCCGCCAGCTGCAGCCGCACCTGGCGGAACTGCAGCGGCTGGCCGGCCAGTCCGCCCGGAGCGGCGCTGCGCCGGCCGGCGCGGCCGAGAGCGAGATCCTGCGGCTGTATGACAACGTCTCGGAATATTATCACCTAGCCCGCGCCTTCCATTTCGCCTGGTCGGGGCGCGGCGAGGGAGCCGCGGCGGGCCAGGGGCCGCAGGCTCCGGCCATCGTGCCGCCGGCAGCGGGCGGCGCAGGGGAGTGGCTCGGCCCCGCCCTGGCCTGGTCAATGCGCGATCGGTTTCCCGGGGACGTCGCCCGGGAACTGGATCTGCTGATCGGTGCGGTCAGGGCTTATGGCCAAAGGGATTGGAAAGGCTGCGCGGCCGCCCTTGACGATTTCAACCGTTCGCTGGACCGGCGCTCGCCCATTGTCCGCCAGGGCCGGAAACGGATGGCCCTGGAGGTCGCCACCAACCGCTTCGATCCTTTTTTCAAGGCCCTGCTGGCCTACGGACTGGCCGCGCTGCTCCTCGTCGCCTCATGGCTCCTTCGCCGGCGCCGGCTGAAACAATTGGCAACGGTTCTCCTGCTGGCGGGATGGGCGGTGCATTCGGGAGGATTGGTCGCCCGCGTGCTGATCATGGGCCGCCCGCCGGTGACCAATCTCTATGAGACCTTCGTCTTCGTCGGCTGGGCCGGGGCGGTCCTGGGACTGGGCCTCGAGGCCTTCGAGAAGCGCGGGCTCGGCCTGCTCAGCGGCGCGCTGGCGGGACTGGTTTCGCTGGCCGTCGCCGGCCGCTATGCCGTCGAGGGCGACACCATGGGCATGCTGGCGGCCGTCCTCGATTCCAACCTGTGGCTCTCGACCCATGTCGCGACCATCAGCCTGGGCTATGCCGGCTGCGTGGTCGCCGGAATCATCGGCCACTGGTCGCTGGTCCGGGAACTGTCGCCGCGCCGGGACGAGGAGGCCGGCGCCCGGAGGGAGCGGATGCTGCTGGCCGCCCTGGGGTTCGGCCTGGCCTTCACCGCCGTCGGCACGGCCATGGGCGGCATCTGGGCCGACCAGTCCTGGGGCCGGTTCTGGGGCTGGGACCCCAAGGAGAACGGGGCGCTGCTGATCATCCTGTGGTGCGCCATCCTGCTCCACGCCCGCCGCGCCGG
>JAKLEC010000064.1 GCA_022711715.1 Acidobacteriota bacterium | reverse complement strand
CACCATGCGCGGCCGGGCGACCGGCTGCGGACGCAGGCGGATGGCCGCCAGCAGTCGCTCGCGGACCGAGGGCAGGAGCTCGGGGCGGTCGGAATGGATGGTGAGCAACGGCTGGCCCTTCTTCACCCAGTCGCCGACGTTGGCGTGGAAGACGAAGCCGGCGCCGTGGGCGACGGCGTCCTCCTTGCGGCGCCGGCCGGCGCCGGTGTCGATGGCCGCCATGCCCACGGCGAACGAGTCGACGGCGGCGATCCAGCCCGCCTGCGGAGCGGTGAGCTCCTCGCGCCGGGCGGCGGCGGGAAGCAGCGAGACGTCGTCGCAGACGCGCGCGTCGCCGCCCTGGGCGGCGACGAAGCGCCGGAAGACGTCGAGGGCGCGCCCGGAGGCGATGGCCTCCTGGAAGCGCGCCAACGCCTGGACGTAGGGCAATTCCCGGCCGGCGGCGCGCAGCATGAGCCAGCCCAGGGCGAAGGTGACCTCCATCAGGTCGGCCGGCCCCCGCCCCTGCAGGGCCTCGATGGACTCGACCATCTCCAGCGCGTTGCCCACGGCGCGGCCCAGCGGCTGGTCCATGCTGGAGATGATGCCCAGGGTGGGGCGGCCGGTCTGGGCGCCGATGGCCACCATGGTGCGGCACAGGCGGATGGCGTCGGCCTCCTCGCGCATGAAGGCGCCGCTGCCGGTCTTGACGTCCAGCACGATGCCGTCGGAGCCCAGCGCCAGCTTCTTGCTCATGATCGAGGAGGCGATGAGCGGGATCGAGCTGACGGTGGCGGTGGCGTCGCGCAGGGCGTAGAGCTTCTTGTCGGCCGGTACGACATTGTCGGTCTGTCCGCAGATGACCATGCCGGTGTCGGCCAGCACCCGGCGGAACTGCTCGACGGAAAGGAAGACGTTCATGCCCGGGATGGACTCGAGCTTGTCCAGCGTGCCGCCGGTGTGGCCCAGGCCGCGTCCCGACAGCATGGGCACGCGCACGCCGCAGGCGGCCAGCAGCGGCGCCACCACGAAGCTGACCTTGTCGCCCACGCCGCCGGTGCTGTGCTTGTCGATCTTGGCGCCGGGGACGCCGTCCAGGGGGATACGGTCACCCGAGGCCAGCATGATCGCGGTCAGGTCGGACAGCTCGCGGTCGCTCAGGCCGCGGATGTAGACGGCCATCAGCCAGGCTGCCGCCTGGTAGTCGGGAACGGCGCCGCGGACGTAGCCGTCGATGACGAAGGCGATCTCCTCGCGGCTCAGCTCCTGCCCGTCGCGCTTGCGGGATATGATCTCGTACATGCCTGCTGCCATGAGGGCGTCTCCTCTAGCGGAAGGCCGCTGCCTTTCCCCGCAGGGTAGCAAAAAAACGCCGCGGATGCAAACCAGACAGTGACCGGGGGATGCCAATTTCCCCGATTGACAGGAGGGATGCAGGCAGGCAGAATGGATCCATGGGAGAGAATTCCACGCAAACCCGGAAGCGGGCGGTGAAACCGGGAACGAAAAATGACCGCCGCGGGCCGGCTTCCGCGCCCAAGGCGCGGAAAGGGTCCGTCCACCTCCTCCATGCCGATCCCGGCCAAAAGGTGGCCGCGGCCGCGCTGCAGCAGGAGACCGAGATGTTCCTGGACCTGGTCAACACGCAGCCGGTGGGGATCTACCGCATCCGCGTATTCTCCAGGAGGAAGTGGCGGCCGGGAGCCTGGAGCCTGCCGGATTCCGCCCCGTACTGCGTCGAGCTGGCCAGCGAGCGCTTCTGCCAGATCCTCGGCGTCAGCCGCAGGAAGTTCGAAGACACCCCCGGCATCGTCGAGGACCTCGTCCACCCCGAGGATAAAAGCGAGTGGGTCCGCCGCAACACCGAGGCCAACGAGCGGCTGGTCCCCTTCGAGTGGGAGGGGCGGCTGGTCATCAACGGCCGGGAGGCCTGGGTGCACTTCGAGTCGCTGCCCCGGCCGCTGGCCGACGGCGACGTCCTCTGGACCGGCTTCCTGCAGGACATCAGCGAGCACAGGCAGTCCCAGCGCCGGCTGCGGGAAAGCGAGAAGCGCTACGAGACCCTGGCCAGCATCCTGCCGGTGGGCATCTTCCACACCGACGCCGCCGGCGCGACCACCTATATGAACCCGGCCTGGTGCCGCATCGCCGGCATGGACGCCGGCCAGGCCCTGGGCTTCGGCTGGCTGCGGGCGGTGCATCCCGACGACCGCGAGCGCCTTCGACAGGGATGGCAGGAGGCCTCAAGCCGGCAGCAGGCTTCCAGCGACGACTACCGCCTCCTGCGCCCCGACGGCACGATCGCCTGGGTGATGGGCCGGGCCGTGCCGGAGTCCGACGCCGAGGGCCGCATCGTCGGCTACGTGGGCACGATCACCGACATCACCGAGCGCAAGCTGGCCGAGGGGCGGCTCCACGAAAGCGAGGAGCGGCTGCGCCTGCTGAGCGACAACCTGCCCGGCGGCATGGTCTATCAGATCGATTCGGGTCCGGACGGCCGCGAGCGCCGTTTGACCTACCTCAGCGCCGGGGTCGAAAAGCTCCATGGCGTGCCGGCCGCCGACATGATGCGCAACGCGGCACTGCTCTACGCCCAGCTCAGCCCCCAGGACGCCGAGAAGGTCGCCAGGCTGGAAGCCGAGGCCGTCGCGGCCATGAGGCCGTTCAGCGTCGAGGCGCAGGTTCACCTGCCGTCGGGCGAGGTCCGCTGGCGCCTGTTCATCTCGGCGCCGCACCGCCAGGACGACGGCCGCCTGATCTGGGACGGCATCGAGGTCGACATCGAAGACAACAAGCGGGCGGCGGCGGAGCGCGAGAAGCTGCAGGCTCTGCTCCTGCACTCGCAGAAGATGGACTCCATCGGCCGCCTCGCCGGCGGCGTGGCCCACGACCTGAACAACATGCTGGAGGTGATCCTGATCCACGCCGAGATGGCCATGAACGGCCTCCCGCCCGGTCATCCGCTGCATGCCGGGCTGAAGGCCATCGACCAGGCCGCCGGCCGCTCGGCCGAGCTCACCCGCCAGCTGCTCGCCTTCGCCAGGCGGCAGGCGGCGAATCCCCGGCTGATCGACCTGAATGATACCGTGGCCGCTTCGCTGGGCATGCTGAAGCGGCTGGTCGGCGAGGACAAGGCCCTGGAGTGGCGGCCGGGGGACGGGCTGGGCCCGGTGTTCATCGACCCGCAGCAGCTGATGCAGGTGCTGACGAACCTCTGCCTGAACGCCCGCGACGCCATCGCCGGCGTGGGCCGCGTCACCCTGGCCACGAGCCGCGTTCTCCTGGACGAGGCCGCCTGCGCCCCGTGGCCCGATGCCGCCCCCGGCGAGTACGCGCGGCTGGCGGTGGGCGATTCCGGCTGCGGCATGCCGCCCGAAGTCCAGGCGCAGATCTTCGAGCCGTTCTACACCACCAAGCCGCTGGGGCGCGGCACCGGCCTCGGCCTGTCCGCCGTCTACGGCATCGTGCAGCAGAACCACGGCTTCATCACCGTGGACAGCGCGCCGGGGCGGGGATCGACCTTCGCCATCCTTCTGCCGCTGCAAGCGGGCGCCGCGGCGCCGGAGGAAGCGCCCGCCCGCCGGAGCGGCGACCTGCGCGGCAGCGAGACCATCCTGGTGGTGGAGGACGAGCCGGCCATCCTGGAGATCGTGGACCTCCTCCTGAAACAGATGGGGTACGAGGTGCTGGCGGCGGGCTCGCCCGGCGAGGCCCTGCGCCTGGCTGAGGAGCGCGGCAACGCCATCGACCTGCTGCTCACCGACCTGGTCATGCCCGAGATGGACGGCCGCGAGCTAGCCCGGCGCCTCGAAGCCGGCCATCCCGGGATGAAGCGGCTCTTCATGTCGGGGCATGCGGCCGACATCATCGCCGACCACGGCCTGGCCGACGGGGAGGCGAACTTCATCGCCAAGCCTTTTTCCATGGAGCAGCTGCTGTCCAAGGTGCGCGAGACGCTGGGGAAAGGATAGCGGCTCAGCCGCCGCCGGCGGGGGAGAAGAGGTCCACGACGTCTCCGGAGTGGACCCGCGTGGCCAGCCCCTGCTTCAGGCGGATGTTCTCGCCGTTGACCAGGATCATGGTCCCGCTCAGCAGCCCGCGCCCGCGGTCGAGCAGCTCGTCGAGGAATGGGCGGCCGGCCTGCTCCTCGGCCAGTGAGAGCAGGTCGAGCACGGACAGGCCGTCGCCGTCCACCGCGAGCCGGCGGCGCTCCAGCCGCCGGCGCAGCAGGGCGTAGAAGCGGATCTCAACCGCGGCGGCCATCCTGCAGCCCGAGCTCGGCCAGGGTGGCGGCCGTGGGCCTTCCCTGGGGATCCCAGCCGCGCACGGCGTAATAGCGGTCCAGCATCTCCTCGAGGCGCACCACGCGGTGGCGCGACGACCCGGTCTGGAACTCCTCGTTGCGGAATCGCGGCGGCAGCGTGTCGTCGGCGCGGGTGAAGCCGGCGCGGAGGTTGTACAGGCGCTCCAGGGTGTTGATGCGCCGGCCGACGCGCAGCAGCTCCTCGTCGCCGATGTCCAGGCCGGTGACGGTGCGCAGCATCTCGCTGAGGGTGGAGATGCCCACGGCGAACTGCAGGAATCGGCAGAGGACGAGGGAGTCGACCACGGCGGCGATGTCCTGGAACAGGGCGACGATCTCCGGCTTGCCGGCGGTGGAGAAGCGGTCGAGGAACACGGGGTGGCCGAGGATCTCGGGCATGATCATGTAGGCGCGCATGTGGCAGCCGCCGCGGCTGGAGGTGGCGTAGGCCAGGGCCATGCCCTGGGCGCCGCGCGGGTCGTAGGCCGGGATCTCCATACCCTTCACCTGCATGGCCAGCTCGGGCCGCCCGTGCTTCGCGGCCAGGCGCTTCGATCCCAGGGCGAGATCGGCGCCGACGCCCCGGACGTAGGCCGTGTCCTCCACCCAGCCCGTGAGCCGGCCGGCGTCGCCCCAGCGGAGCCCGGCGTCCCAGGCGCCGCACTCGCACAGCTCCATGGCGCAGCCGATGGTGCTGCCCATGGTGATGGTGTCCAGGCCCAGCTCGTTGCAGGCGTAGTTGGCCTCGGCGATGGCGGACAGGTCGCTGACGCCGAGATGGGCGCCGAAGGCCCAGACCGTTTCGTATTCCGGCCCCTCGCCGGACTTGTTGCGGGTGCGCGTGGTGCGGCCGCAGCCGATCGGGCATTTGTAGCAGGCGCTCTGCCGCTGCAGCAGCGACTCGGCGATCTTTTCGCCGCTGATGCCCTCGGCGTCGTTGAACACGCCGCGGCGGAAGTTCTCGGTGGGGAACATGCCATGGGCGTTGACGATGTTGACCAGCACCGAGGTGCCCAGCACCTGCAGCGACTTGCCGGTGACCGGATTCTTGTCCACGGCGCGGTCGAGGCGCAGGCTCATCTCCTTGTAGCCCACGGGGTCGGCGATGGCGGTCGCCCGGTCGCCGGCGGCGACCACGGCCTTGAGGTTCTTGGCGCCCATGACGGCGCCCAGGCCGCCGCGGCCGGCGGCGCGGTCACGGTCGTTCAGGATCGCGGCGAAGAGGACGCGGTTCTCGCCGGCCGGGCCGATGCAGGCCACCGACGCCTTGGCCCCGGCCCGCTCCTGCAGCGCCTTCTGTGTCCGCTGCGTGTCCAGTCCCCAGATCCCGGCGGCGTCGCGCATCTCGACCTGCCCATGGGAAACGACCAGGTAGACGGGGCGCTCGGCGCGGCCGCGGATGACCAGGCCGTCCAGACCGGCGCTTTTAAGTGCGGCGCCGAAGCTGCCGCCCGAGCTGGAGTCGCAGATGGTCCCGGTCAGCGGCGAGCGCGACACCACCTGAAAGCGGCCCGAGGTCATCACCGTCCCGGTGAGCGGCCCGGCCATGAAGAGGATGGCGTTCTCGGGGGCCAGGGGATCGGGCGGCTGCGGGCACAGGTCGGAATAGAGCCGGACCCCCAGGCCGCGTCCGCCCAGGTAGCGGCGGCGCATTTCGTCGCTGACCGGGAGCTCCTCCTGCCGGCCGCTTCCCAAGTCGACCGTGACGATCCGTCCCATCCAGCCGTTCATGGTTCCCTCGCTATTCATAGAAGCGGTTGAAGGTCTCGAGATGCGGGCAGGGCAGGCACTTTTTCTTGTAGTAGGCGTAGACCGCCTTGGGCTGCTTGTCGATGCTGGCGAAGCGCGACGGGCAGAAATGGCAGGGGATCTCCTCCTCCAGCCAGGCGTCGGGGGCGAAGCGGTAGAGCGACAATCCCTCCACGATGGCCACCGACGCGCTGACCCCCAGGCGCGAGGCGCCGGCCCGGATCAAGCGCCAGGCGTCCTTGAAGTTGCGGATCCCGCCCGAGGCCTTGACGCCGATGTCGGGCCCGACGGTCTTGCGCATCAGGCGGATGTGGTCGGGGAAGGCGCCGAAGGCGCCGAAGCCGGTGGATGTCTTGACGAACTTCGCCCCGGCCTGAACCGACAGCTCGCAGCCGGCGACGATCTCCTCGTCGGTGAGAAAGCAGGTCTCCAGAATCACCTTGACCAGCGCCGGGCCGCTGGCCTCGACGACGGAGCGGATGTCGTCGCGCACGAAGTCCAGCCTCTTCTCGCGCAGGGCTCCGACGGATATGACCATGTCGATCTCGCCGGCGCCGTTGGCCACCGCCTCGCGCGCCTCGAAGGCCTTGGCGGCGCTGGTGCAGGCGCCCAGCGGGAAGCCGACCACCGAGCAGACCACGACCGGGCTGCCGGCCAGCTTCTCGACGGCGTAGCGGACAAAGCCGCCGTTGACGCAGACGGCGTAGAAGCCGAAGGTGCGCGCCTCGCTGCACAGGTTGGCGATCTTCTTCTCGCCGGAGTGGGCGCTGAGCTCGGTGTGGTCGATCATCCTGGCCAGGGTCTGCCGGTCCAGGTCGATCATGTCCGTCCCTTTTTCAGGCGGAAGATGTAGGGCACCAGCTCGCCGACCGTCGCCGTGCGGCAGGCGCCGCTCGCGCCGCACATGTGCACGCGGACATCCGGGGCGGCGAACTCGGCCAGCACCTGGCGGCAGGCGCCGCAGGGAGGCAGCGGCCCGTCGCTCCCGCCGATGACCAGCACCTCGCGGACGCGCCGCTCGCCGGCGGCGATCATGGCGAAGACGGCGTTGCGCTCGGCGCAGCAGGTCAGGCCGAAGGAGGCGTTCTCCACGTTGCAGCCGGCGTAGACCCGGCCGTCGCCGCCCAGCACCGCCGCGCCCACATGGAACCGCGAATAGGGGGCATAAGCCGAGCGCCGGGCCTTGCGGGCCGCAGCCAGCAGCTCCCTCTTCCGTTCCCCGGTCGCCGGGGATTCTCGTTTCGTGCGTTTCACGTCCGGATTGTAGTGAAGTGCCGGCTAGAAATCAATATGAAGGTCGAACGATCGTGACGCGTAACGCGTGACGCGTGACGAGGCGCGCGCTTCGCGCGCAAGGCAAAAGGCAAAAGTAAAAAGGCAAAAGTGAAGAAAACGGCACTTGGCCCACGGCAGGCAATCCCGGGACTCCAGAAAGGAGTGAGGGAAGAAGGAGGGAAAGGCAGAGTGTGAATGAGGCGCGAAAAAGGCTTTTCCCACTCTCTCTTCCCTCGTTCTTCCCTCTCTCTTCCCTTATTTCTTCCCTGAGTTCGTTTCCAGTCGGGCTTGTGCTACAATCGTTTCGCAACGGCAATGCGGAGGCAGGCGATGAAACGGATGCTGCAAACATGGCTGGTCCTGTTGGCGCTGGGGGCCGCCCTCCTCGGGCAGGCCAAGGAGCCGACGCTGGACGAGGCGCTGGCCGGTTACTACAAGGCGCGCGGCGGCCTGGAGAAGCTGCAGGGACTCAAGGGCTGGAAGCTGACGGGCACCATCGTCCTGACGGCCCAGGAACTGGCGATGCCGCTGTCCATGTGGCAGAAGTTTCCCGACAAGCTGCGCGTGGAAACGACCTTCGAGGGCCGGACCACGGTGCAGGCCTTCGACGGCCGGACGGCCTGGTGGATCGTACCCCTCATCTCCGCCCAGGCGCGCGAGATGCCGCCTGACCAGGGGCTGCCGTTCCGCCGCCAGGCCGGGTTCGAGGACCCGCTCGTGGTATGGAAGGAGAAGGGCTACCGCCTGGAGCTGCTGGGCCGCGAGACGGCCGAAGGGGTGCCGGCGCTCAAGCTGAAGCTGACGACCGCCGACGGCAGCGTGATCCTGTTTTTCATCGACGACGCCGGCCTGCTGCGCAAGAGCGCCATGCCGCTGGCAACCGGGGAGAACCCGCCGCTGCTGGAGGTGATCTACGGCGACTACCGGCCGGTCGACGGGCTGCAGATGCCGTTCGCCATCGAGAACCGCGACAACGGCCGGACGCAGATGACGATCGCCGCCGAGTCCATCGAGATCGCCCCCGATCTGCCCGACTCCCTGTTCGCCATGCCCGGCGGCCCGGCAAAGGGCGGGGACCGGAAGGTCGGTGGGCAGAAGCCGGCCGCCAAGCCCGGGACGGCAAAAGAAAGGAAGCCCAAGAAATAGCGGACAGTAATTAGTAATTAGTGATGGGTGATTGGAACAGCATGGTTCGAATCATTGCTTTTCCCAACACGATCACGATCGCTGACACGTAAGCACTGAAAGCTCTTCTGCCCCTGGCCTGTAGAAGTTCAGATACATATTGGACTCTTAAATTCTTAAAGGAACTCACTTTGTGAGTTCCGGAAGGCGGGCAGGAGTCCGATATGAAGGCTTTTTATCTGTTCCGTGGTCTTCGTGGCTAT
>JAKLEC010000063.1 GCA_022711715.1 Acidobacteriota bacterium | reverse complement strand
AATGTCTTGCTGACGATGGCCCCCTTCTGGTAGGCCACCGTCTCCTGGATGTTCATGACGTCGGGCATGGGTTGCCTCCTCTTATTTTTCGCCCTGCAGGCAGAGGCGGATGTCCTCGTCCACGCTGCCGATGGGCTTGACGGCGAACTGGTCCACCAGGACCTTCAGCACGTTGGCGGTGAGGAACGCCGGCAGCGTGGGGCCCAGGCGGATGTGGCGCAGGCCCAGCGCCAGCAGGGTGAGCAGCACCACCACCGCCTTCTGCTCGTACCAGGAGAGGATCAGCGACAGCGGCAGCTCGTTCACTCCCACGCCGAACGCCTTGCTCAGGGCCAGCGCCACCTGGATGGCCGAGTAGGCGTCGTTGCACTGGCCGATGTCCATCAGCCGCGGCAGGCCGGCCACGGAGCCGAAATCGAGTTTGTTGAAACGGTACTTGCCGCAGGCCAGGGTGAGGATCAGGCAGTCGGAAGGGACCCTCTCGGCGAACTCGGTGTAGTAGTTGCGGCCGCTCTTGGCGCCGTCGCAGCCGCCGATGAGGAAGAAGTGGCGGATCTTGCCTGCCTGAACGGCCGCCTTCACCTGCTCGGCCGCGCCCAGCACGGCCTCGTGGCCGAAGCCCACGGTGATGGTCTTGCCCGGCTCGTCGGCGGCGAATCCCTTCATCGCGATGGCCTTTTCGATCAGCGCCGAGAAATCGCGCCGGTCGGGGAGGTGGACCACCCCGGGCCAGGCGACCAGGCCGGTGGTGTAGATGCGGTCCATGTAGGACGGCCGCGGCTTCTGGATGCAGTTGGTGGTCATCAGGATGGGGCCGGGGAAGCGCTCGAACTCCTTCTGCTGGTCCTGCCAGGCGCCGCCGTAGTTGCCGGCCAGGTGGGCGAACTTCTTCAGCCCCGGGTAGCCGTGGGCGGGGATCATCTCGCCGTGGGTGTAGACCTGGACGCCGCGCCCCTCGGTCTGGCGCAGCAGCTCGTAGAGGTCGAGCAGGTCGTGGCCCGAGACCAGGATGGCCGGCCCCCGGCGCGTCCCCAGCGACACCGGCGTGGGCCGGGGATGGCCGAAGCGGCCGGTGTGGGCGTGGTCGAGGAGCTCCATGCAGCGCAGGTTGACGCGGCCCAGCTCCAGGTTCAGCGCGAACAGGGCGTTCAGGTCCAGCGTGTCGTCGATTCCGGCCGCCAGCGCCTTGTGGAAGAAGGCGTCGACCGCCTCGTCGCGCTCACCCAGGATGGCGGCGTGGTCGGCGTAGGCGGCCATGCCCTTCAGCCCGTAGGCCAGGAGCTCGCGCAGGCTGCGGATGTCGGGGTTGAGCCCCGGGTTGGCCATGATGCCGGTGGCGGCGCCCTGCGACAGCAGCCCTTCCAGCGTGCCGGCGGGGATGAACTCCACCGCCTCCGGAAAGGACACGGCGCCGGCGTGGCGCTCCTGGAACGAGCGTCTCAGCGCCGCCTTGACCCGGCCGGAGCGGTCGATCAGCGCCTTCAGGCGCTGGGGGTCGAAGTCGACGTTGGTCACGGTGCTGAACAGCGCCTCGATGACGAAGCGGTCGGCATCGGCGTCGACGACGCCGAGCCCGCGCAGGCGCTGGCCCAGCCAGCCGATGCCCTTCAGCTGGTAGAGCAGCAGGTCCTGCAGCAGGGAGACCTCGGGCCCCTTGCCGCAGACGCCGGTGCGGGTGCAGGCGCTGGCATTGCTGGTCTGTTCGCACTGGTAGCAAAACATGTTCATGATGTCTTCCTCCGTTTATTTTTCCTGAAGCGCGTTGCCTTGGATCGAGATCGTGACGTCGCGGAAGGGGATGGCCTTGCCCGAGCGCGCCAGCGCCTCGCGGGCCAGCGCCGTCGTCCCCGAGCAGCAGGGCACCTCCATGTGCACCGCGGTCAGCGAGCGCACGTCGTGCCCGCTCAGGATGGCGGTCAGCTTCTCCAGGTAGGCGTCGGCGGCGTGGTCGAGCTTGGGGCAGAAGATGACCGGCACCCTGCCGCGGACGAAGTCCCGGTGGAACGAGGCGTGGGCGAAGGGGACGCAGTCGGCGGCGATGAGCAGGTCGGCGCCGGCGAACATGGCGGACTGCGGATTGAGCAGGTGCAGCTGCACCGGCCAGGTGCGGAGCTCGGAGCGTGCCGGCGCCCGGTCGCCGGGCTCGGCCGGGACCGGCCCCGGCGAGCGCCGGTCGGGGGACTGGGCGCCGGGGCAGCCGCCGGGCGCCGCTCCCTTCTCCTGCGCCGGTTGGGGGATGGGAATCCCCTTCTCGCGCAGGGTGCTCCGCGCCTCCTCCAGGTATCCCGTCTCGCCATGGGCGGCCAGGTGTTCCAGGTGGGCGCGGATGACATTGGCGCCCTGGGGGATGATGTTCGCCAGCACCCGGCGCTCGTCGTACGGCTCCGCCTCGCGCTCCTCGACACGGATGGCGTCGAGGGGGCAGGTGCCGATGCAGGCGCCCAGCCCGTCGCAGAAGAGGTCGGAAACCAGCCGCGCCTTGCCGTCGATGAGCTGCAGCGCCCCCTCGGGGCAGTTGGGCAGGCACTGGCCGCAGCCGTTGCACAGCCGGTCGTCGATGCGAATGATCTTTCGTTTCATGGGTTCGTCCTGCCTCCTTGTCGCGGACCGGGAAGGGCGATGAGCGCCTGCAGCGTGGCCCAGAGCTTTTCGCCGGCGCGCGGCAGGTCGAAGCCCCCGCCGCTGACCCGCCACTGCAGGACCAGCAGGCGCAGGGCGCCCATGACCGTGGTGAACAGGTGCTCGGCGTTCAGGGGGCGGATCGCGCCCCGGCGCTGGCCGTCGCGGATGGTCTGCAGCAGCAGCGCGCGGTGCTCCTGGAGCACCTGGTGGATGCGGTCCGCCATCCGCCGGTCGGTCTGGAAGAGCCCTTCGGCGAACATGACCGTGGCCGTGACCCGATCGGCGGCGAAGACGCGGCAGCGGTCGAGGAAGAAGAGCCGCAGCTTGCCCAGGGCGGGGCAGGGGCAGGCCTGGATCTCCTCCAGGCTGCGCCGCGAGCCGTCGGCGAACAGGTCGACCACCAGGTCCAGGATCTGCGACTTGCTGCGGAAGTGGCGGTAGACGGCGGCGTCGCTGAAGCCCACGCGCGCGGCGATGCCCTTGACGGTGACCGCCTCCGGCCCGCGCTCGGCGACGATGTCCAGCGCCGCCTCGACGATCTGCCGCTGCCGCCCCGTGACTGCCCGCATGCTTCCTCCATGTTAGTAAGCGTTAACTAACAAAACCATTATAGTATCTTTTTAACATCCTGTCAACTCCCGCAGAGAAAGAAAGTGTTTGTGTTCGTGTTAGTGTTAGTAACAGCAATGACATGATCTTGCCTTGAGCCCAGCAACGGGCATTTTGATTTTTTCCAACATGGCCCATGCTTCGGTCATTGGCTCGCAATGTCCCGCGCAAGGAATTATCGAAATATAATAAGTTCTTTATTTGCAGCTACTAACACTAACACTAACACGATCACTCTCTTCGTGGTTTTGTGAGAGGAGCCTCCCTTGTTGACAGCCTGCCGCCGCTGTGCTACTTCTTGCGGCCATGGAGCCGTTCGCCGCCCGTCCCCTGCCGCGCCCGGGCCGTCCGGGCTACCCCTGGCGGGCCTTTTTCGCCTACCTGGGGGCGGCCGTCCTGTTCCGCTACCTGTGCCACAGCCTGATGCTCATCCCGGTGCTGCTCAACGAGCTGCGGCCGGCGCCGACGGTCCCCGATACGCTGCTGGCGCTCGTGCCGCGCATCGACTGGCTGGCGCACATCAACTACTACCTGTGGATCGCCTGTTATTTCCCGCCCGCCCTGTACCTGCTCTGGCGCGACCGCGCCCTCTTCGCCCGCTTCATCCTCATCGACGGCGCCGTCTCGCTGACGCGCGGCCTGACCATCCCGCTCACCGGCCTGGGCCCGCCGTTCGGCGCCGACCTCAACGCCATGCGCCCCTTCGATTTCTGGCCCACCTGGGCCAAGCTGGTGGACCCCTACCGCGCCCTGGTCGGCGACACGGCCGGCATCTACCTGACCAAGGACATGTTCTTCTCCGGGCACATCGCCACCACCTTCCTGCTGTTCCTGTTCGCCCGCCAGCTGGGGCGGCGGCCGGCCCGGGTCTTCCTGGCGCTGCAGCTGTTTTCGCTGCTGGTGGTGTTCTTCTCGCACCTGCATTACACCATCGACGTCGTCGGCGCCTACGCCATCACCTTCGCGCTGTTCACCCTGGGCGACCCCTGGCTGCGCCGCCGCCTGGCCGCCGTCGGCGGGAATTGAATAAAAAAGGCCACTGACATAGAATTTTCCCGTCCGCACAATCCGGCAAAGGAGGAGGTTCGCATGGGAGTCTATCTGGGCAAGCGCGCCGATTACGTGAAGCTGTACCTGGCCCTGTGGCTGGTCGCCTTCATGGGGCTGTGGGTCAATTACTTCGCTGAGTTCAGCGAGCCGTTTCGCGTGACCACCATCTCCTATTTCCTGGCCTACCTGGCGGTGGCCGTCGGCGCCTGGTTCATCCTGGCGCCGCTGCTAAAGGGGCGGGCGATCACCTTCGAGAAGAGCAAGTGGCTGCCGTTCCTGCCGGCGCTGCTGCTGCTGCTGCACTGGCTGTTCCAGCAGCTGGAGCAGATGTTCGCCCCCGGCGGCCGCGTCGAGCTCTTCTCCTTCTCCATCCTGGTCCAGCCGCTGTTCGCGCTGTTCCTGTTCCTGGGGCTGGCGCTGTACCTGCTGGCGGCGCAGCCGCAGATCATGGACGCCGTCTTCGTCGGCCTGAAGAACGTCATCCGCCTGTTCGTCGCTGTGGCCTTCCTCGCCCTGGGGCTGATCGTGCTGGCGCAGATCGTGCAGGCCGTCTCGGCCCTGCTGCGCGTCGGTGTCGCGAGCGGCGCCTGGGCCAACTACGCGCGCCTGGGGGCTCTCTCCACGGGCGGCCTCGTCGTCACGCTGCTGCTGGACGTGCTGCTGCTGCTGGTGCCGGTCTGCGGCTGGGTGCTGCTGCAGAAGCTGCTGGGCAAGGCCACGCCGAAGTGGGACCGGCTGCTCAAGCTGCCCTGGCGCTGGCTGGCCGCCCTGCCGCTGATCCTGATTGCCGTCGCCGCCCTGGTCCAGCCCGCCACCTTCCTGCAGCCCGGATTCGTCATCGCCGCCGCCTTCTCTTTCCTGTCCGTCCTGGTCAACTTCCTGGCCGCCAGCCAGAACCCGGCGGCCATGGGCATTGTCAGGCTGGGCGAGTCTTTCTTCCTCTATCCCGTCCGCTACTTCCGCAAGATCGCCCAGTTCGCCAAGAAGGACCTGGAGGTGACCGAGAACGAGAACGCCGGCATCGAATACTTCTGCCATGCCGTCAAGGGCTTCATCTGCGTCGCCATCCTGGCGTTCTGGGTGCTGCTGGCCCTCTATCCCATCCAGCGCTTCTTTGGCTTGGAGCTGATCCCGCTGCCCCTGCCCCTGCGGCCGGAGCTCTTTCCCCTCAACACCTTCCATGGGCTGCTGATCTACCCGCTGGTCTTCTTCGTCTACCCGCCCTTCTATGCCCTGCTCGCGACGCTGTTCTACGAGGTGGCGGTGGCGGTGCTGCAGATCCTGGTCCGGCTGGCCCGGTACCTCGGCAAGCTGGTCGAGAAGAACTGATGCGCTGAGGCCCCAGCCGGGGCGGCGGAGGAGTGGCCGGCCTCGCTCAGCGGGCGGCGATCGCTGTCCGCACCCAGGCCCGGCGCTTGCCCAGCGGCGGGGAGCCGTACGGCGGGTTCGCTCCCATGGCGCCGCCGGCTGGCATGCCGCCCATGCCCGGCCCTCCGTCTCCGGGCCCGATGCGCGGGCGCTCCCGGTCCTTGCCGCGGGGATGCGTACGGCGCTCGACCCGCCAGTCAAAGCCGACGGCGACGGCCTGGCCGGCCCTGACGTTCAGCCCGGGCCAATCCCCGGCCGGGCGGAACGGGATGCGCAGCTGGTAGGTGAAGTCGCCCCAGCCACTGTCCAGGCGCAGGGCGGGGCCCCCGGCCCCGTCTATGGGGAGGAATGCCTCCCGGCCTGTGGCGCGGTCGATGACCTTCAGGAATTCCCGGCTGGCGGGCGGCGCGGGACCACGCTCCGCGCCGCCGGCCGGCCCCGGCGCCGTTCCCGCTTCCGGGGGTCCGGCCTCGTTGCCGGGCATTCCCGATCCCGGCTCATGCCCCGGTTGTGGGCCGTTGCTGACGTGCTCGATGCCGAGCCGGCGGGACCGGCCGCCCTGCACGTCAAACCAGACCGTCAGGCGGGCCCGGTCCTGCCGGGTGCGGCCGCGGCGCATGTCGGGAGTGAAGAATACGTACAGGGAGTCGGCGTCGTTGCCCAGGCCGACCATCATGCCGTCCTCGAACAGGTGGCTGGTGATCGAGCGGCTGAAGTCCTCCAGCCGGCCGTCGCCCGGTGGGGAAATGGACAGCCACTGGCCGGGAATGCGGAGCGCGCCGGCGCAGCCGCTCTGGATGAGGAGGGCGGCGGAGATCGCCGCCGAACAAAGCCGAGAATGCCATCGCTTCACGGTTCGCATGGTCGCTTATTCTCCTTGCGCCGGCTGGGAAATCCAGGGGGATAACAACCGGCGGCGGCGATCCTTGCAGCCCGCGCATCCGGCCGCCGGCGGGCCGGCCGGCGCGCCGGCCGGTGCCTCAGCTGCCGGGAGAGCCCGAATCTGCGCCCGCCAGCAGGATGGCCAGGTTCTTCGCGGATCGGGCGTCGCGTGGGTCGGCGGCCAGGGCGGCGCGGAACTCGCGCTCGGCGCCGACGCGGTCGTTGAGCTGGGCCAGGGCGATGCCCAGGTTGTTGTGGGCGCTGGGCAGGAAGCGGCCGGAGGCGATGACCAGGCGCAGGGGCTCGATGGCCATGTCGGGATAGCCGCTGCTGACGTAGGCGGCGCCGAGGTCGTTCAGCAGGGCGGGATCGTCGGGCCGGGCGCGCAGCCGCTGCAGGCTGGCGCGCACCAGCGGGCTGCGCGCGGCGGCCTGGCGCTGGCGGAGCAGGCCCTGCACCAGCCCCCGTCCGCGCCGAGCCGCCTCGTTCTCCGCCTCCCGGCGCAGCACCTGGTCGTAGTGCCGGCCGGCCTGCTCGAGCTCGCCCTGTTGGGCGCACAGCTCGGCCAGGCGCAGGTGGGCGCGCACGTCGTCGGGATAGCGCTCGAGGATGCGCAGGTAGCAGGCCCTGGCTTCCTGCGGCCGTCCCTCCCGCTCATGGATCAGGCCCAGGTTGCCGTTGGCCCCGGGATCGAGCGGATCGACGGCCGTTGCCCGTAGCAGCCACTCCCTGGCCGCCGCCAGGCTCCCCTCCTGCAGCAGCCGGGTGCCCAGGTTGTAGCAGGCGTCGGCGCTGAATTCCCGGCTCATGGCGCCGGCGCGCCAGTTGCAGAGCGCCAGCAGGAGCAGCGTGCCCATGGCGGCGGGCAGGGCCCGGCGCCAGCGGCGGCGGCGCAGCAGGTCCCACAGCCCCAGCCCCCCGAAGGCGGCGAACAGCGCCAGGAAGGGGAGGACGTTCAGGCGGTAGCGCGAGGTGACGAAGAAGGCCAGCAGGACGGCGGCGTGGGCGATGACGAAGGCCAACAGCAGGCCGGCGCCGCGCACGCGGCGGCGAAAGGCCAGCGCCATGCCCAGCAGCGCCAGCGGCAGCAGCAGGCCGAAGGGGAATGCCAGCCCCCTTTTCCACACCAGCAGGGAGAGGAGCGGCGAATACTGGCGGTAGGCGTAGATGTCGACGTCGCGCATAATCTCGTTGCCGTTTGCCAGGTGGCGCAGCTTGCGCAGCAGTACCCGGCCGTAGCCGGCGGGATCGGCGGCGATGAGCCGCAGCGCCTTGCGCCGGAAGTAGTCCGACTGGCCGCCGGCCGAGGCGATGCCCTGGCGGATGGGCTCGTTGAGCAGATCGTCCCATTCGTAGCCCGGGCGGATGGCGAGCTTGCGCTCGAAGTCGGCGCCGCTGCCCAGGTAAAAATTAATGCCGCCGTTGGTGCTGATGGGGACGAACTCGCCGCCGACCCGCCAGTTGCGCCAGGCGACGGGGGCGATGACCAGCGCCAGCCCGGCGGCGAAGGCGCCGAGGAGCGCCAGGCCGCGCCGCGGCCCGGGAAAGGCGGCGTGGGAACGCCAGCTCCGCCAGGCGCACAGCGGGATGACCAGGGCCATGGGCAGGACGACCGACATGGCCAGGGCCGAGAGGCCGAGCAGGGCCCCCGTGAGCAGGGCGCGGCCCTGCGATGGCTTGTCGATCGCTGCCAGCGCGCTCCGCGCCAGCAGCAGGTTGAGCAGGACGATCAGCGCCGGCGCCAGGAGCTCGTTCTCGTAAAAGAGCATCGGGCCGTACAGGGAGAAGACCAGGGCGGCGGCCAGCCCGGCGCGGCGGCCGAAGATCCTTTCGCCCAGGGTGAAGACCAGGATGGCGCTGGCGGTGCCGGCGGCCATCTGCAGCAGCCGCGCCAGCAGCAGGCTGCGCCCGAACAGGGCGTACAGCAGGCCGAGCATATAGGGATAGAGGGGCGGCTGGAAGAAGGGCGCCGGGATGGGCTCCTCGCCGGCGGCGATGCGCAGCGCCATCTCGTCGTAGGTCTGGGCGTCGATGATCGGGCGGGAAAAGAATGGGCTGCGGGCGGACTGGGCCAGGTAGACGAGGCGTGCGGCCACGGCCACCGCCGCCACGAGCAGCAGCAGCCGCCGACGCCGCCGCCTTTCGCGGCTGGTGGCCGCCCCGGCCCGGGATCGCCTTT
>JAKLEC010000062.1 GCA_022711715.1 Acidobacteriota bacterium | reverse complement strand
TGGTATGTGGAACCTCGATGCGCGGCTAGTTTTTCTTATCAGGATATTGAGGCATGGTTTTGCTGAAGATCCATTCGTTCATCCAGGTCCTCATGCCCGGGTCGCCGTCGGCCAGCAGGTCGAGGAACTCGCGGCCGTCCAGGCTGCGGCCGCGACGGGCTTCCAGGACGCCGCGCAGGCGCCGGCAGACCTCGTCCTCGCCCCGGGCGCCGGCGAGCTCCACCAGCATCAGCGCCGGCTTGACGTAGGCCAGCGCCTGGTACACGGCGGGATCGCGGAACTGGACTTTCAGCTTGGCGCCGTCGGCCGGCACGGCCGCGCCGGCGTAGCGCTCGAGCCCGGCGCGCAGGCGCTGGCAGGCCGCGCGATAGCGTTTTTCCCCGAAGCGCTGGCGCAGGTAGAGCAGGCTGGAATAGGTGGCCAGCCCCTCGGCGATCCAGTTGTCGTTGCCCTGTTTCCAGGAGACGACGCCGCCCCACCACTGGTGGGCCATCTCGTGCGCCAGCAGATCGGTGGCGGGATCGGCCATGGCCAGCAGCGAGGTCTCCAGAGCCGTCTCGCGGTCGAAAGGATCGACGCCCTTGCAGCGGCGGTCGACATTCAGGACCAGCAGGCCGCTGTAGCTGACGCCGCGAAACCCCTCCCCGCGGCGGAACAGGATGGCGAGCTCGGGCACGGGCAGCGGACCGAAGCGGCCGCGATAGAAACCGGCGATCCCGGCCATGTCGGACTCGACGTAATACCTGCGGAAATCGATCCCTTTCCAGCCGTACAGCCGCAGGGGGATCTCCCCGGCCAGCACTCCCAGCGGACGGAAGCGGCCGAAGACGAGCGTCATCCCCTTGCACAATGGGTGGCTGAAGGAGTATTCATCATAGCCGGGTCCGTTCGCGACCGAGCGCTGCACGCCGCTCCCCAGGCAGCTCCAGCCGCCGGGCACGCGGATGGTCACGTCCATGGCCATGAAGTCCCCCTGCGGATGGGGATAATAATCCATCACATGGGAGAGGATGCGGCAGTCGTCCGCGCCCTTTTTCCCCGCCGGCTCGGCCGGCAGCGGCTGCAGCCCGGGCGACAGGCGTCCGCCGTAGTCGAGCACCAGTTCGCCCCCCGCTGGGCACTGCACGACGAATTCCCCCGAGTCGCTCGAGAAGGGCGGCAGGGTCATGGATCCGCCGCTCACCGATTTCAGCTGCAGCTCGTTGGCCAGCCACAGCGGCCTCTCGGCGGCCTGGCCGGTGAAGCGCAGCCGCGCCGTGGCCTCGAGAAAGCCGCGGGCCGGGTCATAGAACCCGCTGAGGCGCACGGCGGCCTGCCGGCCCTCCACCGTCGGCGCGTCGCGGTCGATCGCGCTCTGCCCGGGCAGTGCCAGCGCCAGGCTCGTTGCCAGCAGCCAGCCCGCGCACCGTTGCCCGATCCGTCGTTCCCTGTCCATGCCTACCTCCCCCGGTCCTCGGCCGACTGAAAGTCGAAGCCGCAGAAGCTCAACGCCTTTCGCGCCTCGCTTTCCGCAGGGTTGACGCGGCGTTCCGGAGCGCCGTTTTAGACTCGCGGTTCTATTCTGCGGAATAGATCCATAGGATGATCCCGGCGCATCCGGGAAGTTCAGGACATTGAATTTAGTTCCAGAGGAACACATCAAGCTCCGAGTGTTTGTGTTCGTGTTGGTGTCAGGGAAGCCAGGGTATTGAACATGTCCGAACTCTGAGTGGTAGTGATAGTGGTAGTGGTCGTAGCGCGCCCTTGAAGGGCTCTTCCCTCACTTTTACCTTTTACCATTCTAAGTGTCAGTGCCGGCAAGAACGATCCGCACCTAGTTAGAAATTTTATGCAACCAAGCGAATTGGCCTTCGTTACGTCGAACGTCGAACGTCGGACGTCGAACCTTAGGCTTCGCAGCTCTTCGTTGACTTGGGCCGGCAAAAGCCTTAGAATCGATGCATGAACCAAACGATCCATGGCACCACCGTGCTGGGCGTCCGCCACGGCCCGCGCGTGGTCCTTGGCGCCGACGGCCAGGTCACGCTGCAGAACACGGTCCTGAAGCACACGGCGCGCAAGATCCGCCGCCTGTACAACGACCAGGTCCTGGCCGGCTTCGCCGGCTCCACCTCGGACGCCTTCTCCCTGCTGCAGCGCTTCGAGGCCAAGCTGGAGGAATACAACGGCAACATCTCCCGCTCCGCCGTGGAGCTGTCCAAGGACTGGCGCACCGACAAGGTGCTGCGCCACCTGGAGGCGATGCTCATCGTGGCCAACATGGAGAAGATGTACCTGCTGTCGGGCACGGGAGACATCATCGAGCCCGACGAGGACGTGCTGGCCATCGGCTCGGGCGGCCCGTACGCCCAGGCGGCGGCGCTGGCGCTGGTGCGCGAGACGACGCTCGACCCCCGCGCCGTGGTCGAGAAGGCGCTGGCCATCGCCGCCGGCATCTGCATCTACACCAACGACCGCTTCGCGATCGAGGAGCTCGGCGCATGAGCGAGGCCGTGCTGACCCAGGGCGACGAACGGACGCCGCGCCAGATCGTGCGCGAGCTGGACCGCTACATCATCGGCCAGGATAAGGCCAAGAAGGCGGTGAGCATCGCCCTGCGCAACCGCTACCGCCGCCAGAAGCTGCCCGCCGCCATCGCCGACGACATCATCCCCAAGAACATCCTGATGATCGGCCCCACCGGCGTGGGCAAGACCGAGATCGCCCGCCGCCTGGCCAAACTGACCCGCTCCCCCTTCCTCAAGGTGGAGGCGTCGAAGTTCACCGAGGTGGGCTACGTGGGGCGCGACGTGGAGTCGCTGGTGCGTGACCTGGTGCGCATCGCCGTCGACCTGGTCAAGGCCGAAAAGATGGCCGAGAACGGCGAAAAGGCCCGGCGCAACACCGAGGACAGGGTCCTGGCCATCCTGCTCCCCGCGCCGGCGGAGAACCGCGAGACCGCCGCCGGCGCGCCCGAGGCGGGCGAGACGGAGAGCTTCGCCAACAGCCGCGAGAAGCTGCGCCGGCTGCTGCGCGAGGGCAAGCTGGACGACCGCCTCATCGAGGTCGACGTCAAAGCCAACGCCTTCACGCCGCTGGAGATCTTCTCCGCCTCGGGCGTCGAGGAGATCGGCATCCAGATCAGCGAGATGATGCCGAACCTGCTCGGCTCGCGCGGCTCCCGCAAGCGCCGCATGCCCCTGGGCGAGGCCTTCCAGCTGCTGCTGCAGGAGGAGCAGAACCGCCTGCTGGACATGGACCAGGTGGCCAAGCTCGCCATCCAGCGCACCGAGCAGATGGGCATCGTCTTCCTCGACGAGATCGACAAGATCGCCGGGCGCGAGAGCGGCGGCCACGGCCCGATGGTCTCGCGCGAGGGCGTGCAGCGCGACCTGCTGCCGATCATCGAGGGCACGACCGTGAATACCAAGTACGGCATGGTGCGCACCGACCATGTGCTGTTCATCGGCGCCGGCGCCTTCCACGTGGCCAAGCCCGCCGACCTCATCCCCGAGCTGCAGGGCCGCTTCCCCATCCGCGTCGAGCTGGAGTCGCTGGGCCGCGCCGATTTCGTGCGCATCCTGACCGAGCCGCAGAACGCCCTGGTCAAGCAGTACCAGAACCTGATGGCCACCGAGGGCCTGGAGGTGATCTTCGCTGCCGACGCCGTCGAGGAGGTCGCCACCATGGCCGTGGAGCTGAACAGCACGTCGGAGAACATCGGCGCCCGCCGCCTGCACACCATCATGGAGAAGGTGATGGAGGACATTTCCTTTGAGGCCTCCGACCTGGAGCGCGCCCAGGTGCGCATCGACAGCGACTACGTGCGCCGCAAGGTCCAGGACATCGTGCGCGACGGCGACCTGAGCAAGTATATCCTGTGAACCCCATGAAAAAAGCCATCCCCATCCTTTCGGCGATCGTCGTCCTGCTGACGGCCTGCGGCAAGAAGGGGCCCCTGGTCCTGGAGCCGGAGAAGCTGCCGCCGGCCGTGCCCCAGCTGCAGGCGCGCCAGGTCGGCCTCGAGATCGAGCTCGGCTGGCGCTACCCGGAGCTCCTTTCCGACAAGAAGACTCCGCTGCAGCCGAACCAGGTGCGCAGCGTCTCCATCTACCACCTGGGCAAACCCTTCGCCGCCGGCACCTTCGAGAAGAAGGCCGAGCTGCTGGCCAGGCCCAAGGCCGCCGAGATCACCGCCCGCGGCGGGACCCACCTCTTCTCCGTGCCCATGAAAGCCAAGCAGCTGCAGGAGCGGGAGCACGCCTTCGCCGTCACCTACCTGTACGGCCGCTCGCGCTCGGCCCTGAGCGCGGTGGAAAGGATCGCCACCCGCATCCCGCCCGAGCCGGTGCGCGACCTCAAGGCCGGGCGCGAGGGCAAGGTGGTGATGTTGAGCTGGAGCCGTCCCCCGGCCGACAGCGAGGGCCGCCCGCTCCCCGCCCTGCTGGGCTACCGCGTATACCGCCGCATTGCCCGCGAAGGCGGCGGCAAGGCCGCCGGCCCCTTCGCGATCTTGAACGCCGCCCCGGCCAAGGGCGAGTTCTACCACGACGGAGACACCGGCGCCGACGGCGAGTACGAATACCGCGTCGCCGCCCTGCTCGACGAGCGGGTCGAGAGCGCCCCCTCGGCAGCGGTGCGCCTGCGCATCGAGGACACCTTCGCCCCCGACGTCCCGGCCAACCTGGTCGCCTTCACCGCCAAGGACCACGTGTTCCTCACCTGGGAAGCGGTGCCCGACCTCGACCTGGACCATTACGTCGTGTACCGCCGCCTGGCGCGCGACGAGGAGATGCAGGTGCTGGCCGCCGACGTCAGGGAGAACTTTTTCCGCGACCGCCAGGCGGCCAAGGGGCAGCAGTACGCCTACGCCGTGGCCGCCGTCGACCGCAAGGGCAACGCCAGCGAGCCCTGCCGCCCGGTGCGCCACAAGTTCGAATAAGCCTCCCCGCCATGAACACCGCATCCCCTGCGCCGCCGGCGGCCCGCTCGGCCGTCGCCCTCGTATCCTGCCCCGACTACGGTCCCCCGCGCGTCCTGGCCGCGCTGCGCCGCGGCCTCGACCTGCTGGGCGGCGCCGGGCGCTTCGTTTCCCGCGGCGAGCGCATCCTGCTCAAGCCCAACGTCCTGACCGGCGCCGCCCCGGAGCGGAACGTCTGCACCCACCCGACGGTGTTCGCCGGCGTCGCCCAGCTGCTGCTGGAGGCGGGCGCGCGGCTGAGCTACGGGGATTCGCCCGGCTTCGGCGGCTTCGCCGCCGCCGCCGCCAGGGCGGGGCTGGCGCAGGCGGCGCGCGGGCTCGGCGTGCCCATGGCCGACTTGTCCCTGCCGGCGCAGGTGAGCTTCAACGAGGCGCTGATCGCCAAGCAGCTGGTCCTGGCCCGCGAGGCGTTGGCGGCCGACGGCATCGTCAGCCTGCCCAAGATGAAGACCCACGGCTTCATGCGCCTCACCGGCGCCGTCAAGAACGTCTTCGGCTGCGTGCCGGGAATCCGCAAGGGCGAGTACCACGTCAAGATGCCCCGCGCCGAGCACTTCGCCGCCATGCTGGTCGACGTCTGCCGGCGGCTGCGGCCGCGGCTGAGCGTCATGGACGGCATCGTGGCCATGGAGGGCAACGGCCCCGGCTCGGGCACGCCGCGGGCGATGAAGGTCCTGTTGCTCTCCGACGACCCGCTGGCGCTCGACGCCGTGTTCTGCCGGCTGGTGCGCATGAAGCCCGAGTACGTCCCGACCATGCGCCCCGGCGCCGAAAGCGGCCTGGGCGCCTGGGAAGACGGCGCGCTGGCGATCCTGGGCGACGACGCCGACGCCCTGGCCTGCCCCGACTTCCAGGCCGTGCGCCGGCCGCCGGTCGAGATGGACCGTTCCTTTCCCTATTACCTCAAGCACTGGATCACGCCGCGGCCGGTGATCGACCCGCGCCGGTGCCGGAAATGCGGCGTGTGCAGCGAGGTATGCCCGCTCGATCCCAAGGCCGTCCTTCCCCCGGGCGACGACCCGTCGCGGGTGCCGGTCTACGACTACCGCCGCTGCATCCGCTGCTACTGCTGCCAGGAGATGTGCCCGCACGGCGCCATCTCGGTCAGGCGGCCGCCGCTCAGCCGCCTGATCCACCGCTGAACGGCCGCCCTATCCCCCGCCCAGCTCCATCACCGCGTCGATCACCGAGCCGTCCTCGGACGGCGTGGTGGCGAAGCCCAGGCGCTGGAACAGGGCCAGCATGCGGGCGTTGTCATGCCCCGTCTGGGCCACGACCCGCTTCAGCCCCCAGCCGCGGGCGATCTCCAGGCAGCACTCGGTCAGGACGCTGCCCAGCCCGCGGTTCTGCCAGCGGTCCGTCACCAGCACGGCGTATTCCACGCTCTCGTGGTCGGGGTCGGCGATGAGGCGGCCGACGCCCAGCAGCTCGCGCCGGCCCTCGCGCTCCAGCTCGGCCACCATGGCGATCTCGCGGTCGTAGTCGATGAAGCAGTAGCGCACCGCCGCCTGGTGCGACTGCCACTGGAAGAAATGGCGGAAGCGGGCGTAGATGGACTCGCGCGAGCAGCCGGCCAGCAGCTCCATCCACAGCGGCTCGTCCTCGGGGCGGATCGGCCGCAGGCGCACGGCGGTGCCGTCGGGGAGGCGCGCCATGCGCACCAGCTCCTCGGGATAGGGGCGCAGGGCCAGGTGCGCGAAGGGCGCCGGCGCCTCCGCCGCGGCGGGCTCGACCACCAGCCGGGCGTCCAGGGCGATCACCCGCTCGGGCGTCACCAGCAGCGGGTTGATGTCCAGCTCGGCCACCTCGGGATAGTCGGCGGCGAAATAGGACAGGCGGATGAGGGTCTCCAGCAGGGCGTCCTTCGCCGCCGGCCGGCGGCCGCGGTAGCCGTCGAGCAGCGGCCAGACGCGCAGCGACTCGAGCATGCGCCGGGCCAGGGGCTCGTTCAGCGGCGGCAGCCCCAGGCTGCGGTCGGCGAACAGCTCGGCCTCGGTGCCGCCGCGGCCGGCCATGACCACGGTGCCGAAGACGGGGTCCTTCTTGATCCCCAGGATCATCTCCACGCCGCCCTCGCGCGCCACCATCGGCTGCACGGTGACCCCCTCGAGCCGGGCGCCGGGGGCCAGCCGCCGCGCGCGCTCGCCGATCTCGGCGAAGGCGCGGCGCACGGCATCGGCATCCTTCAGGTCGAGGACCACGCCGCCCACGTCGCTCTTGTGGGTGATGTCGGGGGAGAGCACCTTGAGCACGACGGGAAAGCCGGCCTGGGTGGCCAGGCGCGCCGCCTCGTCGGCGGTCGCGGCGGCCTGCGGCAGCGCCGTGGGAATGCCGTAGGCCTCCAGCATCGCCTTGGAGTCGCGCTCGCTCAGCGTCCGCCTCTCGGGGCCGGCCAGGCGCCGGAACTCGGCGTGCAGGCGCCGGCGGTCGGGGGTGAAGGCCACGGGGATGTCGCGCGGGGTCTCGTACAGGCTCTCCAGGTTGCGGGCGTAGGCCACCAGGGTCATGAACGCCCGCACCGCCTGCTCGGGGGTGCGGTAGCCGGCGACGCCGGCCTCGGCCAGCAGGCGCCGCCCCTCGACCATGCTTTCGCCCCCCAGCCAGGCCGCCAGCACCGGCTTGGCCGAGGCGTCCACGAGCTGGGCCAGGGCCTGGGCCATGGCCGTCGGGTTGGTCATGGCCTGCGGCGTGACGATCACCAGCACGGCATCGGCGCCCGGGTCCTGCAGGACGATCTCCACCGCCTTGGCCAGGCGCTTGGAGCGGGCGTCGCCCAGCACGTCGACCGGGTTGCCGTGCGACCAGGATGGCGGCAGCACCTCGTCGAGGCGCGACAGGGTCTCGGCGCCCAGCGCGGCCAGCTGGCCGCCGGAGGCGATCAGGGCGTCGGCGGCCATCACCCCCGGGCCGCCGGCGTTGGTCACCACCGCCAGTCGCGGCCCCAGGGGGACGCGCTGGCGGCCGACCAGCTCGGCGCAGTCGAAGATCTCGCCGATGTCAAGGACGCGCGCCAGGCCTGCGCGCTGGAAGGCGGCGTCGTAGACCGCGTCCTCGGCGGCCAGCGCGCCGGTGTGCGAGGCGGCCACCTGCGCCGATTCGGGGAAGCGCCCGGCCTTGTAGGCGACGATGGGCTTGCCGCGGGCGAAGGCGCGGGCGGCGGTCATGAACTTGCGCGCCTGGCCGATCGACTCGACGTACAGGATGATCGAGCGGGTCTTCTCGTCCTCGCCCAGGTAGTCGATCAGGTCGCCGAAGCCGATGTCCAGGGCGTTGCCGATCGAGGCCACCAGCGAGAAGCCGATGTTCTCCGCCCGCGCCCAGTCGAGCACCGCCGCGCACAGCGCGCCCGACTGCGAGAGGAAGGCCACGTGGCCGCTCTTGGGCATGGCGCCGGCGAAGCTCATGTTGAGCGGACGGCCGGGGACGATCACGCCCAGGCAGTTGGGGCCGAGGATGCGCAGCGAGCCGAAGCGGCGCGCCTCGGCCAGCACCTGCTCCTCCAGGGCCCGGCCCTCGGCGCCGGTCTCGCGGAAGCCCGCCGAGACGATGACCACGCCGGGAATGCCCGCCTCGCCGCACTCGCGCACCAGCGCCGGCACCTTGGGCGCCGGGGCGCAGATGACGCCGACGTCGACCGGCCGCGGCAGCTGTCCCAGGGAGGCGTAGCAGGAGATGCCCATCACCGCCTCGAAGTCGGGGTTGACCGGGTAGACGACCCCGCGGTAGCCGCTGCCCACGAGGTTGCCCAGCACCTTGCCGCCGACGCTCCTGGGGTTGGCGGTGACGCCGATCAGGGCGATGCGCTGCGGGTTGAAGATGTTCTCCAGGCGGTGAATGGCCATGACGGGTCTATGCCTCCTCGTCGAGGGCCCGGCACATGGCCCGCGTGTGCTCGGGGGTCGTGCCGCAGCAGCCGCCGATGACGGCGACCCCCAGCGCCTTCAGCCCGCGGGCCGCCTGCGCCAGGTCCGCGGGAGTCTCGGGGTAGACGGCCGCGCCCTGGCGCAGCTCGGGCAGTCCGGCATTGGACTGGATGACGACCGGCAGGCGGCCGTGGCGCCTGAACTCGGCGGCGATCTCGATCATGCGGGCGCTGCCGTTGCCGCAGTTGGAAC
>JAKLEC010000061.1 GCA_022711715.1 Acidobacteriota bacterium | reverse complement strand
AGACTCTTTCCTGGAGATTCTGCCTGCTGGTCGCCCTGGCGCTGGGCGCCGCCCTGGGGCTGGCCGACGCGCTGGCGGGGCTGGCGCGCCTGGCCGGCCTGCCGCGCAGCCCGCTGGCCGCCGGCGCCGGCTTCTTCCTCATGGCCATGGCCCTGGCGGTGTACAAGAAAAAGCGTGTCGTCCCCTGCGTCGCGGCCGGCGGCGTGCTCGCCAAGTGGCTGGCCGTGCCCCTGCTGGGCCTGCCGCTCCTCTGCCAGGCCAACGCCCACCTGGCCATGCTGCTCAACGGCGCCTTCCTGTTCGCCGGGGTGGCAATGGCCCGCCGGCGCATCACCGGCAATCCCGGCGTCCAGGCTGCGGTCGCGGGCGGGGCCGCCTTCGGCGCCGGCGCGGCTTTCTTTGCCCTGGGCCGCTTCTGGGCCCCCTGCGCCCACCTGCTCTCCTTTCGCTACGCCGGCGGCGCCGGCCATTACCTGTTCACCCGCGTGGCGCCCGCCGCCCTGGCCGCGGCGCTGCTCTTTCCCCTGGGCTACGCCCTGGGGAGACGGCTGGAGCGCTGGCTGCTGCCCCGCTGGCTGGCGCGCAAGCCCCTGTTTGCGCCGCTGGCCGCGGCCTGGTCCCTGGGCTGCTGGGCGCTCATCGCCTGGATCACCGCCGCCGGCCGCTGAGGAGCGGAATGGCCGCCGGCATCGCCTTCCTGCTCAACGGCCGCGAGGTGCGCACGTCGCTGCCGCCCGGCACCGCCCTGGTCGACTTCCTGCGCGACGGGCAGCGCCTGACCGGCACGCGGATCGGTTGCCGCGAGGGCGACTGCGGCGCCTGCACCGTCCTGCTGGGCCGTCTGGAGGACGGGCGCGTCCGCTACCGCGCCGTCGCCTCCTGCCTGTTCCCCCTCGGCGACGTTGCCGGCTGCCACGTGGTCACCATCGAAGGGCTGAACCACGACGGCCTGACGCCGGTGCAGCAGGATTTCGTCAGCGAGGGGGCGAGCCAGTGCGGCTTCTGCACCCCGGGGCTGGTCGTCAGCCTGACCGGTTTCCTGCTCGAGGACCCGGCCCTGGAGACGGAGGACGCCGTCAGCGCCGTCGAGGGCAACATCTGCCGCTGCACCGGCTATGCCGCCATCCGCCGGGCCATCGAGCGGCTTCTGCGCGAGGCGCGGCCCGCCGCTCTCGCCGCCGGCCCTGAAGGCCGGCTGGACGCCCTCGTCGGGCGGGGCGTCGTCCCGGCTTACTTTTCCGGGATCCCGGCGCAACTCCGCGAACTCCCAGCCGAGGCGGCGCCGAAGCGGGAGCCTGCCGACGCCGTGGTCGTGGCCGGCGGCACCGACCTGTTTGTGCAGCGCGGGCCCGAGCTGGCCGAGCGCAAGCTGCGCCTGCTGGCGCATCGAGACGGCTTCACCGGGATCTGGCCGGCCCCCGACCGCCTCTTCATCGGCGCCGCCGCCACCGTCGCCGGCCTGATGGAGTCGCCGCTGGTCGCCGCCGTCTTCCCGCCGCTGCCCGGTTTCCTGCGCCTGGTCTCCTCCACCCAGGTGCGCCACCGCGCCACCGTCGGCGGCAACATCGTCAACGCCTCGCCCATCGGCGACCTGAGCGTGATCCTGCTGGCCCTCGACGCCGGCATCGGCCTGCGCTGCGGCGCGCGCACCCGCGAGCGGAAGCTGCGCGACTTTTTCCTGGGCTACAAGAAGCTCGACCTGAAGCCAGGCGAGGTGGTCGCCTGGCTCAGCCTGCCCGTCACCCGCCAGGGGGTGCGGCTGCACTTCGAGAAGGTGGCCCGCCGCCGGCGCCAGGACATCGCCTCGGTCAATGCCGCCATCGGCCTGGAGGCGGAGGACGGGCGGATCACGGCCGCCCATGCCGCTGCCGGCGGCGTGGCGCCGGTGCCGCTCTACCTGCGCCGCGCCTCGGCGTTCCTGGCCGGCCGCGAGGTCTCCCCGGCGACGGTGCGCGAATTCATCGGCATCGCCGCCTCCGAGACCGCGCCCATCAGCGACGTGCGCGGCGCCACCGCCTACAAGCAGGCGCTGCTGCGCCGCCTGCTCTTTGCCCACTTCCTCGAGCTCTTCCCCGATCGCATCGGGGCGGGAGACCTGCCGTGAAGCAGAACGACATCTTCTTCCACGGCCGCGGCGAGACGCTCTATGTCGACGACCTGGGCGGCTTCGCCGGGCTGCTACACGCCGCGGTACTGCCCTCGCCGGTCGCCCGCGGCCGCCTGCTGCGGCTCGACGCTTCGGCCGCCCGGCGCCTTCCCGGCGTCGTCGCCGTGCTCACCGCCGCCGACATCCCCGGCGAGAACCAGATCGGCGGCATCCTCCTGGACGAGCCGCTGCTGGCCGACGGCGAGCTGCACTTCGCCGGCCAGCCGGTCGCCCTGGCCGTCGCCGAGACGCCGCGCCAGGCGCGGCAGGCGCTGGCCGCCGTGCGTCTGGAGGTTGAGGAGCTGGAGCCGCTGCTCGACCCGCGCCAGGCCGCAGCCCGGGGCAGCCTGATCGCGCCGCCGCGCACCTTCGCCCTCGGCGACGTCGAGGCGGCGTGGCCGCTGTGCGCCCACGTCGTCTCCGGCCGCGCGGAGACGGGCGGCCAGGAGCATCTCTACCTCGAGACCCAGGCCGCGGTCGCCGTGCCCGGCGAGAAGGACACGCTGCGGGTGATCTCGGCCACCCAGTCGCCCAGCGGCGTGCAGCGCATCGTCGCCCGGGTGCTGGGCGTGCCCATGAGCCAGGTGGCGGTCGAGGTATACCGCCTGGGCGGCGCCTTCGGCGGCAAGGAGGACCAGGCCACGGCCTGGGCGGCGCTGGCGGCGCTGGCCGCGCGCGCGCTGCGCCGGCCGGTCAAGCTGGCGCTCGAGCGGCGCGAGGACATGCGCTGCACCGGCAAGCGCCACCCCTATTCCTCCGACTTCAGGCTCGGCCTCGACGCCGAGGGCCGCATCCTGGCCTACGAGGTGACCTTCTACCAGAACGCCGGCGCCGCCGCCGACCTGTCCACCGCCATCCTCGAGCGCACCCTGTTCCATGCCGGCAACAGCTACCGCATCCCCAACCTGCGCGCCACCGGCTACTCCTGCCGCACCAACCTGCCGCCCTTCACCGCCTTCCGCGGCTTCGGCGCCCCGCAGGCGATGTTCGTGCTCGAGGCGGCGCTGTTCCTGGCCGCCGAGAAAATGGGGCTGGAGCCCGCCGAACTGCAGCGCCGCAACCTGCTGCACGAGGGGGACGAACTGCCCTACGGCCAGAAGCTGGCGAACTCCCGTGCCGCCCGCTGCTTCGACCAGGCGGTCTCGGCCTTCGACCTGGAGGCGGCGCGCGAGCGCGTGCGCGCCTACAACGCGGCGAACGCCTTGAGCAAGAAGGGGCTGGCGCTGATGCCGGTGTGCTTCGGCATCTCGTTCACCAGCACCCACCTGAACCAGGCCGGCGCCCTGGTCCACGTCTACACCGACGGCAGCGTCTCGGTCTCGACCGGCGCCGTAGAGATGGGCCAGGGGGTGAACGGCAAGATCCAGCTGGCCGCCGCCCGCACGCTGGGGACCGCCAGCCGCCGCCTGCGCATCGAGAGCACCTGCACCCAGCGTGTGGCCAACACGTCGCCGACCGCCGCCTCCACCGGCGCCGACCTCAACGGCCGGGCGGCCGAGCTGGCCTGCCGCGAGATCCGCGCCCGGCTGCTGCAGGTGGCCGCCGCCCGGCTCGGCATCCCGGCCGGCGAGCTGGACATCCGCGCCGACGCGGTGCTGCGCGCCGGGCAGAAGACCGGCCTGGGCTGGGAGGAGCTGGTGCAGGCCGCCTATATGGCGCGGGTGAACCTGTCGGCCCAGGCCCACTACGCCACCCCCGGGATCCGCTTCGACCGCGCCAGCGAGAAGGGGGAGCCCTTCGCCTACCACGTCTTCGGCACGGCGCTGGTCGAGGCCACCATCGACGGGCTGCGCGGCGTCGCCGACGTCGACGCGGTGCGCGCGGTCCACGACGCCGGCGCCAGCCTCAGCCCGCTGGTCGACCGCGGCCAGGCCGAGGGCGGCATCGTGCAGGGCATCGGCTGGGTGACGCTGGAGGAACTGCTCTATTCCGACAAGGGCAAGCTGCTGACCGACACCCTTTCCACTTACAAGGTCCCCGACATCCGCACGGCGCCGGCAACGATCGAGGTGCGTTTCCTCAAGGACGCGCCCAACCCGGCGGCGCTGCTGGGCTCCAAGGCCGTCGGCGAGCCGCCCTTCATGTACGGCATTGGCGCCTACTTCGCCCTGCTCGCCGCGCTGCGCGCCTTCCGGCCGGGCAAGCCGCTGCCCTTTTCCGCGCCGCTGACCAACGAGAAGATCCTGGCCTGGCTCAGCGAATAACAAGGAGAATCCCATGGAAAAGACCGCCGAAAACGTCATGCGCCTCGCCGAGAAGCATCGCGACGCGACGGCCGAGAACCTGTCGCGGCTGGTGCGCCTGCGCTCCCTGTCCGGGGGCGAGAAGGAGGCCGCCGCCGAGCTGAAGCGGCAGATGGAGAAGGCGGGCTTCGACGAGGTGCGCCGCGACGGCCTGGGCAGCGTCCACGGCCGCGTGGGCCGGGGCAAGCGCCTGATCGCCGTCGACGCCCACATCGACACCGTCGACGCCGGCAACCTGGCCAACTGGCATGACGACCCCTTCTCGGGACGCATCGCCGACGGCTTCGTCCACGGCCGCGGCAGCGTCGACCAGAAGGGCGGGGCGGCGGCCATGGTCACCGCCGGCCGCATCCTCAAGGAACTGGGGCTAAAGAACGAGCTGACGGTCCTCTTCACCGGCACGGTGATGGAGGAGGACTGCGACGGCCTGTGCTGGAAGTACATCATCGAGGAGGAGAAGCTCCGGCCCGACCTGGTGGTCATCACCGAGCCGACCAACCTGGGCGTCTACCGCGGGCACCGCGGCCGCATGGAGATGCGCGTCTCCTTCCAGGGGCTCTCGGCTCACGGCTCGGCGCCCGAGCGCGGCAAAAACGCCATTTACATGGCCGCCCGCGCCTGCCTGGAGATCGAGAAGCTGAACGAGCGCCTGCGCCGCGACGAGTTCCTGGGCAAGGGCTCGGTGACGGTCAGCGAGTTCGTCTCCGGCTCGCCCTCGCTCTGCGCCGTCGCCGACTCGGCGCGCATCCATCTCGACCGCCGCCTCACCGCCGGCGAGACGCGGGAGAGCGCCGTGGCCGAGGTGGAGCAGCTGGTGAAGGAGATGCCGGCCGCGGTCGAAGTGCTGCGCTACGACGGCAAGGCCTACACCGGGAAGGAGTACGGCATGGAGAAGTACTACCCGACCTGGAAGCTGGAGCCTGATCACCCGGCCGTCGAGCGCGCCGTCGGCTCCTTCCGCGCCCTGTTCGGCCGCGAGCCATGGGTCGACAAGTGGACCTTCTCCACCAACGCCGTCACCATCATGGGCATGCACGGCATCCCCTGCATCGGCTTCGGCCCGGGCAACGAGGTCGGCGCCCACGCCCCCGACGAGAAGGTGGCGGTCGACGACCTGGTCAAGGCGTCGGCGTTTTATGCCCTCTATGCGCTGAACATGAAGTGAACTCGGCGTACGGCATACGGCACACGGCGTACGGCAACAGCACGTCAACGGCCTATCGTGACGCGTAACGCGTGACGCGTAGCAGCGCTAGGATCAGCTTTCGTAATTCGTAATTCGTGATTCGTAATTCGTGAAGGCAATCGGCGTACGGTTTACGGTGAAGCCATGACAGTGAACCAGGCCTTTCATTTGCTGTTGCCGTATGCCGTACGCCGTGAGCCGTATGCCGAGGGGTTTTTCTCGTCACTTGTCATTGAGTTCGTTTTTATGTTATGAATCTGGCACTATGGCCAAATATGACTCACATCAGACCCGGCGCATGCTGGAGGTCCACGGCGCGCCGCTGGCGTCGTTCTCGCGCCGCGGCGCCGCGTTCCTGCTCGACATAATCGTCATGAGCCTGCTGTTCGTGGCGGTGGTCGGCTCGCTGGAGCCGCTGCTGGCCAAGATGGGCGTCATCGACCGCTCCGGGCGCATCGTCTTCTCCCTGAACCACGGCTGGTACAACGTGGCCTGGGTGGTGGCCTATTTCGGCCTGTGCACCTATTTCCTCAGGGGCCGCACGCCGGGCAAATGGCTCATGGGCATCCGCGTCGTCTCGCTGGCCCACGAGCGCATCTCGCTGTGGCACGCGGTCGAGCGCGCCCTGGGCTACGGCGCCTCCATGCTCGAGGGCGGCTTCGGCTTCCTGCAGTATTTCATCAACCCCAACAAGCGGACCGTGCACGACCGCATCGCCGAGACGATCGTGGTCCGCGAGCCGAGAAAGAAAAGGACGAATAGGGGAAGCAGGAAACCAAAAAGAAAAAACGAGCCCGAAGCCGTTTCCAGCAAACAAAAAAGAGCTTCCGCCGGCTGCGGAGGGATGCCGCCAGAGTGAAGGAGAAGCCAGTTTCATTTTCTCCCCCCTTGGGCGCAGGGGAACGATCCGGATTGCCGCGGAGTGCTTCTTGCCATCCTTCATCGCCTCGTGGTATTTTCCAGTCATCATGGCATCGTATAAGTTGGAACGCAGCGCGCGCATGCTGGAGATGCAGGGAGTACCGCTGGCGTCCTTCTGGCGCCGCGCGGCCGCCTTCCTGCTCGACATCGTCTTCATGTCCATCCTGTTTGCGGCCGTCGCCGGGACCATGGCCCTACTTCTTCACGCTCTGGGCTGGCTGCGGCCTGCCGCCGGGTTCTCGTTCAGGCTGAGCTTCTCCGCGCACGGCTTCGCCTGGGTCAATTGGTACAGCATCGCCTGGGTGATCGTCTATTTCGGTCTCTTCACCTTTTTCGGCAGGGGCCGCACGCCGGGCAAATGGCTGATGGGCATCCGCGTCGTCTCGCTGGTCCACGAGCGCATCTCCCTGTGGCAGTCGGTCGAGCGCGCCCTGGGCTACGGCGCCTCCATGCTGGAGTTCGGCTTCGGTTTTCTCCAGTATTACATCCACCCCAACAGGCGGACCGTGCACGACCGCATCGCCGAGACGATCGTGGTCAGGGAGCCATGGAAAAGGAATGGAAAGAAGGCCGCGAAAAAACAGCGGCTGCCCCTCAGGGGATAAGAAGTTTCAACCCGGCCAGCAGGTAGAATACGCCGACGATCACGGCCGCCCACTGGCCCACGGCGCGCAGGCTGAGGGAGCGCGAGAGGCGGCCGAGAAGCACCAGGGGCAGCAGGAACAGGGTGGTGACCAGAAAGAAGACCAAGAAGAACGCCAGGCCGTAGGCGACGCGGCCGTGCAGGAAGACGTCCGCCATGGCGGCCAGGAAGGGCGGGCAGGCGTTGAATCCCAGCAGCAGGCCGAACCAGAAGGGGGCGCGCAGGCGCTCCAGCAGCGGCGCCGCCAGCCGGCAGAGGCGCCATCCCGGGAAGCCGCCCTTGAGCCCGTAGAGGATCATGAGCGCGGCCAGCGCCAGGAAGGAGGCGCCGGCGCGGCTCGGCGTAAGCATCGCCACGGCCTTGTCGCCCGCCCAACCGGCCAGCGCACCGACCGCGGCGTAGGCCACGAGCCGTCCCAGGGAAAACTGCAGGAAGGGGAGGAGCAGGGGCCAGAACCCCTTCCGCTCCTCGCCGAGCATCAGCGGCGCCAGCACCGGCGCGCAGGTGCCCAGGCAGAAGAGGCCGGTGGCCAGCGCCAGCAGCAGGGCCTTGCCCGCGGCCGCGAGCATCAGCGCGGGGCAGGGGGCCTTTCGGCCTTCAGCACGCCGCCGGCGCCGCTGAAGTTCCCCTCGCGCAGCGGGATCTTCTTCGCCACCTTCTCGATCAGCCCCGAGCCGAAGGAGAAGAAGATGAGCGGGATCAGGAGGATCAGCAGCACGGCGATCAGGTACATCAGGCGCTCGCGGAGCGCGCGCAGGAACGTCTTGGTCTCGGCCATGTTCTCCTCCTAGCGGAACAGGAAGGACCCGGCCCGGGCCAGGTGCACGAAGCGCAGCATAACCTGGGCGACCATGCCGCCCGAGATGACGGCGCCGAAGAGCAGGGCGCCGAAGGTGAACAGCGAATCGGGGCGAAATACCTCGCGGAGGAAGCCGGCCCTGCCGGCGTCCTGGCCGCGCAGGGGGACGCCCAGCAGGGAGAACTGGATGGCGTCGCGCGGGCAGATCTCCATGCAGCGGCCGCAGCGCGCGCAGGTGATGGACACCTTGTTCTTCGCCAGTGTCTCGCGGGTGATGGCGAAGGTCGGGCACTGGTCCACGCAGGCGCCGCACTGGTTGCACTTCTCCTTGTCGATGCGCACGCGGTAGGGGTTGGCCAGGCCGACGAACGACTGGAAGGCGCCGAAGGGGCAGAAGAGGCCGCACTGGGTGCGGCGCTTCATCAGCAGCGGCAGGACCACGACCAGCCCCAGGAACAGGGCCAGGAAGATGCCGGTCTGCACCCAGATCAGCCAGTTGGTCGGCTGCACGAACTCGGTCACGGCCTTGAAGGGGCAGAGCCAGCCGCAGTAGACCGGGTCCAGGGCCAGGAAGGACCAGATGACGATCACCAGCAGCAGGGCGAAGGGGAACCAGCGCAGGGCGTAGTTGAACTTCCGTGAGGAGACGATCCTTTTGGGCAGCAGCTTGGAGAAGAACTCGTCGAGGCCGCCGTAGAAGCAGCCCCAGCTGCACCAGCCCTTGCCCAGCACCACGGTGGCGCCCAGCCAGAGGAAGAGCATGGGGTAGAAGCCCATGTCGGCGAACAGCTTGGTGGGGAAGATCAGCACGCCGTAGACGAGGCCGGGCAGGATCAGCATGGGGATGGTCAGGTGGCAGAGCGGCGTGTCGAGGTTGGCGATGTCGCGGCCGGTCAGGGCGATGTGGCCGCGCGTCTCCAGCAGCATGGGGATGAAGTTGAGCACGAAGGCGATGGCGTAGACCGAGAAGAAGATCGAGCGGTAACGGTGGACGCGGCCGCTGCGGAACAGCAGGTAGGCCAGCACGGTCATGAAGGCCAGGTAGGCCAGGCTGGCCGCCATCATGCCCGGGTGGTTGCGGTTGCCGCCGACCAGCAGGAAGGCCATCATGAAGAAGAGGACGGTGGTCAGGAAGATGCTGGCCGGCCTGGAGTGGCTGCAGATGAGCGTTCTGGGCATGGTACCTCCCTGAAAGGAAAAATTGTACCCCTCTCGCCGCCCTTTTTGCAAATTGTGGCATCGGGGCAAAGGGCAAATTGTCCGATCAGAGCTCGG
>JAKLEC010000060.1 GCA_022711715.1 Acidobacteriota bacterium | reverse complement strand
TAGGGACCATCCGCGGCGGCCAGCGCACGGAGGCGGAACTGCTCAAGGCCATCGAGGACGTCCTGGCCAAAAAAGACGTCGAACTCCTGGAACTGGGCGGCCAACTGAGCGCCACGAATTTCCGTTACCGCTTCAGCTATCGCCTGGTGACCGACTACCTGTTCTTCAAGAAAAGCGAGACGATCCAGGTCGACGACCAGATTGAGAACTTCGAATGAGATGGGGCGCGCCTCCTGGCCGCTGAAGGCGGCCTTGGGCCTCGTTGGCGCCGTCGCCGCCGTCGTCGTGCTGCGCGAGCTGCGCGCCATCTTCATCCCCTTCTGCTTCGCGGCGTTCCTCTACTTCCTGTTCGCCGGCGCCGTGCGCCGGCTGCAAGCCTGGCGTGTTCCCAAGCCGCTGGCGCTGGCGGGGGTGCTGGCCGTGATCTTTTTCGGCCTCAGCCTCTGCGGGACGCTGCTGTTCGCCGGCGCCGCCTCCTTCGTCGAGCGCTTCCCCGCCTACAGCGCCAAGGCCCTCGCCCTGGCGGAGGGGGCGCTGGCCCGCGTCCGCTTGCCCTTCATCGACCTGCGCCAGTACATTGCCCACATCGACTGGGAGTCGCTCCTCGACCCCGGCCGGCTCACGGCGCTGGTCACCGGCTCCATCGGCAGCTTCGCCGGCTTCGTGGGCAACCTGCTGCTGGTGCTGCTGCTGCTGATGTTCCTGCTAGCCGAAAGGACGCCCATGGCCGAGCGCGTCGCCCGCGCCCTGCCGCCGGCGCGGGCCGACGAGCTGCGCGCGGTGCTGGGCGAAGTGGACACCCGCGTCCGCCATTACCTGCTGATCAAGACGCTGATGAGCACGGCCACCGCCGCGCTGGCGGCGCTGATCCTGCTCGCCGGCGGGGCGGACTTCGTCGTCTTCACCGCCCTGCTGGTCTTCTTCCTCAACTACATTCCCACCTTCGGCTCGCTGCTCAGCACCCTGTTCCCGGCCCTGGCCGCCTTCCTCAAGTTCGGCTTCACGACGCGCTTCGTGCTGCTGACCCTGGGGCTGATGGCCATGCAGTTCCTCATGGGCAATGTGCTCGAGCCCCAGGTCATGGGCCGCAGCCTGAACCTCTCGCCCATCGTCATCCTGCTGGCGCTCATCTTTTGGGGCTGGCTGTGGGGCGCGGCCGGCATGTTCCTGGCCGTCCCCGTCACCTCGTCGGCGCGCATCGTTTTCGATAGCGTGCCGGCACTACGTCCCCTGGCCGCGGCCATGGGCAGCGAATGACGAACGGCGATCGAATGAACTCGGCATAAGGCTGACGGCTGACGGCACACGGCAAAAGCACTCCAATGATCTCAGTGTGCGGGGGACGGTTGACGGCATACTGGAACCTATTCCCTCCAGAGCATTGAGGTCCCACGTACCACGTTCCAAGTACCACGTTGAAAGCCAGAAAACAGCGAACTGAAAATCGGGGAAGAGGCCGTTGTTGTTGCTACTCGTCACTCGTCACGCGTCACTCGTCACTGAGCGTGGCGCTTCGCCGCTTGCTGTTGACAACGCCTTTTTGCTGTGCCAAAATGCGCCGCAGGAGGAATCATGAAAATCAATAAAATCCTAGTGGCATTGCTTGTCGTGGTCGTTTGCTCGTCCCTGGCCCTTTCGGCGGCGCCCAAGAAGGCGGCCAAGAAGGCCTCCTTCCTGTACTTCCACAAGGGCGACAAGTTCCTGACGCCGCAGATCGGCATCAACTCCACCACCATCCCCTTCGGCGCCAACTTCGAGTACGGCCTTACCGAGAACATCGGCCTCGGCGCCACGCTCATGGTCTGGCTGTGGAGCGATTTCGGCTACAGCGCCAGCATCATCAATCCCTCGGTGGAGGCGACCTACCACTTCACCAAGCTGAACGTGGAGAAGCTCGATCTGTTCGCCGGCGCCGGCTTGGGCTATTCGATCTTCAGCTCCGACTACGGCTTCGGCGCTTCGGGCATCTCCCTGTACCCGTTCGCCGCCGGCCGCTATTGGCTGAGCAAGAAACTGGCCGTTTCCCTCAAGCTGAACTTCGACCTCATCGGCGACTGGACCGGCATCGGCGCCCTCCTCGGCGTCACCCTGCCGCTATAGGTTCGGGCAGCACCGGGAATTTTTTCCGGGGGAGGAAGCGATTCCTCCCCCTTTTTTTTGTTCCGCCCACAGATCGATGTGGGGCAGATCTGTTCAAATAACTTTCAGAAGCGGGTAGGACTGAAGCACCAAGTTCCACGCACCCAATTCCAAATCAGCACCACGCACCAATGTCCAGATGACCCAAACGAAGAGTCAACGCACTCGTTTATGGAATTTCGGCCCTCTTTCGCGTCATGGGCAGCGGATCGATCGAGCGCCCTGGTTTGGGTCATCGGAATTTGGAACTTGGAATTTGTTTGGGACTTGGTGCTTGGATTCTGTTCCCATCTCCCGCCCTTCTGACCTTGTCCTCGTCCACCCTCAGCCAAACCCATGCGCGAATTTGCGGGAGGAACCATTTTTTCAGCGGAATTCGGGAAGGTAGCGCCGCGACTGCAGCGTGACCTCCCCATGGTGCTCGACCATCGCCGCCAGCGCCCGCACCAGCGCAGCCGGCGCGAAGCGCCCCGGCCATTCGCCGACCTGGTCCGGGGCGCGGGTCGCCGTCCAGGCGATGAACTCCAGCTCGCCGCCCCCGAGCTCCAGGCGCTCCTCGCGGCGGCAGGCGGGGCAGAGCAGGCCGCGGAAGTCGCTGCGCAGCCAGGCCCGCTCCAGGGGCCGGGCGCCGCAGCTGGAACAGCGCCGCGGGTTGAAGAGCACGCCTTCGCCGCGCAGCAGCCAGACCAGGTAATAGGCCAGCAGCCAGTCCATGGCCAGCCCGCGCTCGCGCGCGGCCAGCACCGCCAGCAGCAGCCGGTAGACGCGGGTGTCGCGATGGCCGGGCTGCATCAGCCGCAGCGTGGCCTCGCCCATGAAATAGAAGTAGAAGACATTGCCGGCGGCCGACACCACCGGGAAGAAGGAACGGCGGATCTCCCCCTTGCTCAGCGTGGCCAGCTCGCGGTCCTCGCGCCAGTAATAATGGAACTCGCCGTCGGTGAAGGGCTCCAGCAGCGCGCCGAAGCGGTTCTTCATCCTCGCCGCGCCCGGCGCCACGGCCTTCAGCAGCCCCTGCTCCGCGGTCAGCAGCGTGACCAGCTTGTCCTGCTCGTTCAGCGGGGCGGCGGCGAGGACCAGGGCGTCGGCGACGGCTTGCGGCATGGGTCAGGCGAAGCGGGCGGCCACGCTAGAGCGGGCGGGCGAAGAAGAGCGCCTTGACGGCGAAGTAGAGGAAATAGAGGCTGAAGGCGATCAGCACGTAGCCCAGGATGCGGATGACGCGGCGCGTGTTGCGCGGCAGGCAGAGCGACTTCACGCGGTGGGTGATGAAGATAATCAGGATCAGGTAGGCAAAGGCGCCGAGCACGACGACCAGCATGAAGCCGAACTCGTAGTTCAGGGTCAGGGGGATATAGATGCGTAGCTTCTTCAGGAAGGAAAGGGCGATCATCCAGGAGGCGATGCCCAGCGGATTGACCAGCACCATGAGCAGCCCCTGGAAGAATGCCCAGCGCTTGCGCTGGATGCGGGCGACGATGGCCTCCTCCTTCTTTTCCATCTCCTCGATGCGCTCGAGGAAGCGGGCGTCCTTGAGCGCCAGCAGGCCCAGGATGAAGGTGATCAGGGCGGTGGCCAGGAGGAACACCCCCTCGATGCTCAGGTTATAGCCGTTCTTCAGGAAGGGAGTGATGCCGAAGAAGGCGGCCATGGCCCACAGCGAGTCGCCGATGGCGGCGCCCAGGGCCAGGCTGACCGCCTGGGCGTATTCCTTCTTGACCGCCCGCTGGAAGACCTGCAGATTGACCGGGCCGATGGGAATGCACAGGAAGAAACTGATGAAGAAGCAGCTGACGTAGAACAACAGAGCGGTGAGCCACATTCCGGACATTGTACCGGACGACGAGAGGCGAAGTCAACCCGGGCGGGAAAAAAATCCCGCCCCGTCAGAACAGGGCCAGCGCCGCCCTGAACAACCAGGCTGACGCCGTGGCCACCGCGAAGCTCAGCAGCGCCGAGGCGGCGGCGGTCCGCCAGTTGAATTCCCGGCCCAGGACCACGAAGGTGCTGAGGCAGGGAAAGTACAGGGTGACGAAGACCAGGAAGACCACGGCCTGGGCGGCGGTCAGCGGCAGCTGCGCCAGGGAGGCGGCGCCCAGCGCCTGCTGCGCCATGACGACGATCAGCTCCTTGCGGAAGAAGCCGAAGGCCAGCGGCATTCCCAGCGCCGCCGGCAGGCCCAGCACCCCGTGGACCACGGGGGAGAGGGCCCGGTCGATGGCCGCGCCGGCGTCGAGGCGCCCCAGCCAGGACATGGCGGCGCTGCCCAGCAGCAGCAGCGGCACGACGGCGCGGACGAATTCCCGGATCTGCCGCAGGCCAGCGGCCGCGGCGTTGCGCGCGGAGGGAAGCTTCAGGTCGGGGATCTCCATGACCAGGGCGCTGGGACGGGCCAGGAAGAACGAGAGCGCCCGGCCGACCCCGGCGATGACCAGCAGGGAGAAGGCGTAGATCGCCAGGGCCCACAGCGGCCCGGCCAGGGCGGCGCACACGGCGAAGATGACGGCGTTGCGCGCCGAGCAGGGGACGAAGGGCAGCAGCAGGGCGCTAAGGAAGCGGTCACGCCGGTTCTCCAGGATGCGCGTGGCGTACAGCGCCGGCGCCGTGCAGCCGAAGCCGAGGATGAACGCCGCCGCCGACTTGCCGTGCAGGCCGATGCGGTGCAAGAGGCCGTCGAGCAGGAAGGCGACGCGCGACAAGTAGCCCGACTCCTCGAACAAGGCGTGGATGAACGCCAGCGGCAGGAGATAGGGGAGGACGATGCCCACGGCGCCGGCCAGGCCCTGGTAGACTCCGTCCAGGGTCAGCCATAGCGCCGGCGCGGTCCGGCGCAGCCCCAGGAGCAGGGCCGGCACAAGGCCGAGCAGCGGTTCGAGCCAGCGGGAGAACAGGCCGCCGAGGAGGTAGATGGCGGCGAAGAAAAACAGGAAGTACGTCAGCATGAGGAGGCGGCCGGCCAGCGGGTGGAGCAGGAAACGGTCCAGGCGGTCGTGCAGGTGGAAGGTCCTGCGCGGGGCGAAGCGGCTGGCCTCCTCGCTGAGCTTCATGGCCCGGTGGTGGCGCTCGCAGGCGATGGTCTCGTAGCACTCCAGCCCGTGGAAGTCGCGGATCTGGCCGCCGGCGGCGGCCAGTTCCCCCGCCAGCAGCGGCCGCCACTCCTCGGGGACCATCTCCGGGTTCTCGATGGCCTTGATGGCGTAGAAGCGGCGGCTGCCGTTGCGTCCCGGCGGCGGCTCGGGCAGGAGGCGCGCCAGGCGCTGCACCTGCGACTCGATGCGGGCGGTGAAGGCCGGCGGCGGCGGCGGTTCATGCGCCGCCAGGAGCGCCAGGCAGCGTTCCATGAGCCGCCGCACCCCCTTGCCGTGCAGGGCCGAGGTGGGGGTGACGGGAACGCCCAGCGCCCGTTCGAGCGCGGCGGAGTCGATCTTGAGGCCGCGCTTCTCGGCCTCGTCTTCCATGTTCAGGGCGACGGCCATGGGCAGGCCCAGCTCGCGAAGCTCGCAGGTCAGCTCGAGGCTGCGCGCCAGCTGCGTGGAGTCGACCACGTTGACCAGCAGGTCGACCGGCTCGCGCAGCAGGAAGTCGCGGGTGACGCGCTCGGCGTCGTCGCTCGCGTTGAGCGAGTAGGTGCCGGGCAGGTCCAGCAGGCGGAATTCCCGTCCGTCCAGCCTGACGTCACTGGCGATGAGGCGCACGCTGGTGCCGGCAAAGTTGCCGGCGGCCGACTTGACGTCCGACAGGACGTTGAACAGGGTGCTCTTGCCGGCGTTGGGCTGGCCGACCAGGACGATCCTAGGTGCGGGCATCGGCGACCAGTATCTTCCTCGCCAGGCCCTGGCCGATGGCGATCTTGGTCGACTCACTGGTGAGGTTGCGGATCAGGACCGGGCTCCAGTGGGGTTCGTTGAGCTTGACGACGGTGTCGCCGACGTGCAGGCCCATGGCCAGCAGCTTGCGCTTGGCCTCAACGCCGGCGCGGATCTCGACGATGCGCCGGGGAGAGTTGACGGGGACCTGATCAAGGGGCGTGGGGTTCATCTAATAGTATAATGCGTTTTTCTCCTCACGTCAACGGGTCCCGCATCCCGCGCCCTGGCGCCCAAATGATCGGCTCGGAATGAACTCATGGGAAGATATAAGGGAAGTCAAAGGGAAGGACAGAGGGAAGAAAAAGTGGGAAAGAGGCGGATCAGGGCTTTTCCCAATCTCTCTTCCTTTATTCTTCCCTCCATCTTCCCTCTGCCTTTCCCTGAGCTTCGGCAAGCCCTGTACGCCCGCTTGCCAGCGGGGGCGATTTGCGGTACAATGGCGTTTCCGCGCGATTCCCGGAGGAACGACATGATCGACCTGGTGACCGGCGCCGCCGGTTTCCTGGGTTCCCATCTTTGCGACGCCCTGCTGGCGCGGGGGCACGAGGTCATCGGCCTGGACAATTTCTTCACCGGCCGCAAGGAAAACGTCCGCCACCTGCTGGGCGATCCCCGCTTCGAGCTCATCCGTCACGACGTCACCAGCCCCATCCTGCTCGAGGCCGGCCGCATTTATCACCTGGCTTGCCCGGCGTCGCCCATCCACTACCAGTACAACCCGGTCAAGACCATCAAGACTTCCGTCCTGGGGACCATCCACATGCTCGGCCTGGCCAAGCGCGTGAAGGCGCGCATCCTGCTGGCATCGACCTCCGAGGTCTACGGCGACCCCGAGCAGCATCCGCAGCGCGAATCGTACTGGGGACGGGTGAACCCCATCGGTCCGCGCTCCTGCTACGACGAGGGCAAGCGCGTGGCCGAGTCGCTGATGGTCAATTACCGCGCCCAGAACGGCGTCGACACGCGCATCGCCCGCATCTTCAACACCTACGGGCCGCGCATGGCCCTGAACGACGGCCGCGTAGTCAGCAACTTCATCCTCCAGGCCTTGCGCCACGAGCCGATCACCATTTTCGGCCGCGGCGAGCAGACCCGCTCGTTCTGCTACGTCTCCGACCTGGTCGAGGGCGTGGCGCTCATGATGGAGCAGGACGGCTTCGCCGGCCCGCTGAACCTGGGCAACCCCCAGGAGGTGACCGTCCTGGAACTGGCCGAGACGATCCTGCGCCTGACGGGGTCGCGCTCGAAGCTGGAGTTCCGCCCGCTGCCCGCTGACGACCCGGAGCGGCGCTGTCCCGACGTCGCGCTGGCCCGCGAGAAGCTGGGTTGGGAGGCCAGGGTGCCGCTGGCGGACGGCTTGCGCGAGACCATCGCCCATTTCAGGAGAGAGCTGAAGGCGTAGCGGCTGGACCCGACCCGCCGGCGCTTGCTGCGAATAGATCATCATGGAGGTACCGAACATGAAGAGACACACCGTCATCGTCGCCGCGTTCCTGCTGCTGGCGTTCGCCTTCGCCCTGGGCGCCGCTCCCGCCGGCGATCCCCAGAAACTGTCCAAGAAAGGCGAGAAGCTGATGGCCAAGTTCCACAAGGCCATCCAGCAAAAGAAGGCCGACGAGGCCCTGGACCTGATCCAGCAGGTCATCGCCATGGACCCCGGGTACGCCACCGCCTACCACAACCGGGGCGTACTGCTGCACCAGAAGGGCCAGGTCGACGAAGCCGTCGCCAGCTTCGAGAAGGCGCTGCAGCTGCAGCCCGACTACGCCAACGCCCAGAACGCCCTGCGCCAATCGCTGTTCGAGGCCGGCAAGACCGCCCTGGCCGCGCAGGATTTCGCCAAGTCCAACGGCTACCTGCTCAAGCTCAAGGACCTGCCTTCCCCCGGCGCCGACAACCAGGGCATGCCGGCGTTCACGCGTTTCTACCTGGGCTACAATTTTTACAACCTCAAGCAGTACCCGCAGGCCGAGGAGAACTTCGCCGCCTGCCTGGCGCTGCCGGGCCTCGAGACCGGCAGCCCGGACCTGTTCGCCAACGCCACCTATTTCATGGGCATGATCTCCTTCGTCAAGAAGGACCACGCCCGCTCGGTGGAGCATTTCCAGAAGTACCTGCAGCTCTTCGCGGGCAAGGAGCAGAAGCCGGAGTTCTATCCCTTCGCCAGCTTCTTCGTCGGCAACAACCTCTTCCGCATCCTGGAGGCCGAGATGGCCAAGGGCCAGGTGGCGGGCATGGAGGCCAAGGTCGCCGAGATCATCCCCTACCTGGAGAAGGCCATCGCCGACAAGATCCCCAGCGAGGATGCCCACGTGCTGCTGGGTAATTGCTTCGTCTACGCCAAGAACTACGACCAGGCCATCGCCACCTACCAGCAGCTGATCGCCGCCTACCCGCAGTCGCCGGAGCTGGCCAGCTACAAGAGCTTCCTGGAGCAGCTGCAGAAGATGCAGCAGCAGGAGCAGAAGGCCAAGAAGAAGCGCTGAGCCGGCGCCGATCCTCCGCAGCGCCATGTTTTTCGCAGTGACCGCGCGGGACGGCGGCGGCGCCGCCCGCTGCGGCCGCGTTTCCACCCAGCACGGCGACTTCGACACGCCGGCCTTCATGCCGGTGGGCACCGCCGGCACCGTCAAGGCCCTGACCCCGGCCCAGCTGGCCGAGGCCGGGGCCCAGGTGATCCTGGCCAACACCTACCACCTGTTCCTGCGCCCGGGCGCCGACGTCATCCAAGCCTTCGGCTCGCTGCACCGCTTCATGGGCTGGAGCGGGCCGATCCTCACCGACAGCGGCGGCTTCCAGATCTTCTCCCTGCGCGGCAACGCCCGCGTGAGCGAGGAGGGGGTGCGCTTCAAGTCGCACCTCGACGGCTCCTCTTTCTTCCTTGGTCCCGAGGACGCCGTCGACGTGCAGAACGCCCTGGGTTCCGACATCCAGATGGTCCTGGACCATTTCGCGCCGCACCCGGCGACGCGCCAGCAGGACGAGAAAGCGCAGCAGCTGACCGGGCGCTGGGCCGCCCGCGCCCGCCGGCGCTTCCTGGCGACCCGCCGCGGCAGCGCCCAGTTCGCCATCGTCCAGGGCGGGCTGCACGATGACCTGCGCCAGGGTTCGCTGGAGGATCTGGCGGCGCTCGACTTCGAGGGCTACGCCGTCGGCGGGCTGAGCGTCGGCGAAACCGCCGCCGAATTCCGCCGCGTGCTGGGGCCGCTGGCGCCGCGACTCCCCGAGGGCAAGCCCCGCTACCTGATGGGTTCCGGCACGCCGCAGGACATCCTCTTCGCTGTAAGCCGCGGCGTGGACATGTTCGACTGCGTGCTGCCTTCGCGCAACGCCCGCAACGGCACGCTGTTCACCCGGCGCGGCAAGGTGC
>JAKLEC010000006.1 GCA_022711715.1 Acidobacteriota bacterium | reverse complement strand
GCTCGGGTCCCTTATGCATCAGGATTTCCTTGTTGGCCTCGATGGTCAGGATGCCGCCGATGCCCGAGCCGATGTACACGCCGGTCCGTTCCCTGTCCACGGCGGCCGGGTCCAGCCTCGCGTCCTTGACCGCCTCGTCGGCGGCGATCAGGGCGAACTGGATGAAGGGATCGTATTTGCGGACTTCCTTGCGGTCGAAATACTGGTTGGCGTCGTAGTTCTTGACCTCGCCGGCGATGCGGCTGGCGTGGTGCTGGGCGTCGAAGCGGGTGATGGGACCGATGCCGCCCCGGCCGTTGCGGATGTTCTCCCAGTTCTCGTCCTTGGTCTTGCCGACGGGGGTGATCAGGCCGATGCCCGTGATGACCACCCGGCGCAGGGGTATTGTCTTGCTGATGAAGGGGTCCATGGGAGCGGACGGGAGCTTACTGGGCTTTCTTCAGGACGTACTCCACCGCCGATCCCACGGTGGTCAGCTTCTCGGCTTCCTCTTCGGGGATCTTGAGCTCGAACTCGTCCTCCAGGGCCATGATCAGCTCCACCTGGTCCAGGGAATCGGCGCCCAGGTCCTCGACGAACTTGGCTTCCTCGGTCACCTGGTCCTCGCCGACGTTCAGCTTCTCGGCCACTACGGCTTTAACCTTGGTCAGGATTTCCTCTTTCTTCATGTTTTCCTCCTTGGAATTTTAGATCAAAAGTCCGCCGGAAACGTTCAGCACGGTCCCGGTAATGTATTGGGCAGCGGGCGACACCAGGAAATGCACGGCTTCGGCCACGTCTTCCGGGGTGCCGGCGCGCTTGAGGGCGATTTGGGCGGCGTACGCTTCCTTGACGCTGTCGGGGAGCTTTTCGGTCATTTCGGTCAGGATGAAGCCCGGGGCGACGGCGTTGACCGTGATGTTGCGGGCGCCGAGCTCGCGGGCCATGGACTTGGTCAGGGCGATGACGCCGGCCTTGGAGGCGGCGTAATTGGCCTGGCCGGCGGTGCCCAGGATGCCGCTGACCGAGGCCAGGTTGACGATACGCCCGAAGCGCTTGCGCATCATCTCCTTGGCGGCGGCCTGCGAGCACAGGAAGGTGCCCTTGAGGTTGACCCCCAGCACCAGGTCCCAGTCGGCCTCGCCCATGCGGATGGAGAGGTTGTCGCGGGTGATGCCGGCGTTGTTGACCAGCACGTCGACCGAGCCCAGCTCGGCGACGGTGCGCTTGACCAGCTCCCCGGCGTCGGCGGCCTTGGCGACGTCGCTGCGCGCGGCCAGGGCGCGCACGCCCAGCTTCTCGACCTCGCGGGCGGTCTTGTCCGCCTCCTCGCCCATGATGTCCGAGACGACGACGTTCATGCCGCCCTTGGCCAGGCGCAGGGCGATGGCCTTGCCGATGCCGCGGGCGGCGCCGGTGACGATGGCGTTCAGCGGGGCGTCAGGCATTCTTCAGCTCCTTCAGGGTGTCCTTCATGCGGCCGATCTCGCTGGAGATCTTGTCCAGCACGCGCTCGGAGACGAACTTGTAGCTGAGGTGGACGGCGTTCTTGATGGCCTTGGGGCTGGAGCTGCCGTGGCCGATGATGACGATGCCGTTGACCCCCAGCAGCAGGGCGCCGCCGTATTCCGAATAGTCCAGCTTCTTCTTGATGCGCTTCAGCGATTTCTTCAGGAAGAAGAAGCCGATCTTGGAGAAGACGTTGGACATGATCTCGCGCTTCAGCATGGAGAGCATCACCTCGACCACGCCCTCGGAGACTTTCAGCGTGACGTTGCCGGTGAAGCCGTCGGTGACGATCAGGTCGGCCTCGCCGATGTAGACGTCGCGGCCCTCGACGTTGCCAATGAAGTTGATGTCCAGCCCCTTGAGCAGGTTGTGGGTGGTCTTGGTCAGCTCGTTGCCCTTGACCTCCTCCTCGCCGATGTTCATCAGGCCGATGCGCGGGTTGCGCACCTCGAAGATGTTCTCCAGGTAAATCTTGCCCATCAGGGCGAACTCGACCAGGTTGTGCGGCTTGGACTCGGTGTTGGCGCCGACGTCGACCAGCAGCGAGTTGCCCTTGAGGGTGGGCAGCATGATGGCCAGCGCCGGGCGGTCGATGTTCTTCATGGTGCCCAGCACGCTCTTGGCCAGGGCCATCACCGCGCCGGTGTTGCCGGCCGATACCATGGCCGCCGCCTGGCCGTTCTGCACCAGGTCGATGGCCTTCTTGATCGAGGTCTGCTCGCGCTTGCGCCAATAGGAGAGGAAATGCTCCTTCATGGAGATCTCCTCCAGGGCGTTGACGATCTCCAGGCGCTCGGCCGGAACGTTCCGGTACTTCTTGAGCTCCTTCTGGATCTCCTTTTCCTTTCCGACCAGGATGATGCGCACGTTGGCGGTGCGGTGGGTCTCGCGCAGGTAGTCGATCACGCCCTCGATGACCACTCCGGGCGCGTGGTCGCCGCCCATGGCGTCGACGGCGATGCGGACCGCGTCCATTTCCTTCCTAGGCTTCGCTGCCCTTGACGATCGGCTTGCCCTGGTAATAGCCGCAGTTGCCGCAGATGCGGTGGGGAAGCTTGGGTTCGCTGCACTTGGGGCAGACGGAGAGCCCGGCCACCTTCAGGGCGTCGTGGGAACGGCGTTTATTCTTGCGGGAATGGGAGTGCCTGCGCTTGGGCTGGGCCATGGTTCACCTCTTCACTTTGTCAAACAGGAATTTTATCTCGTTCTTGGACGGGTCGCAGGGACAGGCGCCGCGGTTCAGATTGGCGCCGCAGCCAGGGCAAATGCCCTTGCATCCGGCCTGGCAAACGGGCTTGAAGGGAACGAACAGGTTGATCTGCTCGACGAGGATCTTTTCCAGGTCGATCTCGTCCTTCTCGAAGAAGATGTATTCCAGGTCCTCCTCGTCGAGGGCGGCGCTGCGGGTCTCCATCATCTCCTTGGGGAAGAGGATGATGTCGAAGCGCGAGTGGATCTTGAGCTCGAACGGCTCCAGGCAGCGGACACAGGCCAGCGAGATGGCGGTCTGGATGGTTCCCTGGGCCTGGATGCGCTTGTCCTGGCGCTTGAAACGAACCTGGAAGTCGACGCCTTCGAGGAAATAACTCCCTTCCTCGAGCAGCTGGGCGTTGTCGATGTCGATGGAATCGCTCAGCGAGTAGCCTTTGTCGGATATTTTGCTGACATGTATGATCATGAATTGCCCTTAGGCCGGTTTCCCTGGCAAGATGCAATTTAGCACAGTTTTCCCACCCTGTCAACCGACAGGGCTTTCAGAGCTTTCAGCACATCGGCGTACGGCGCACGGCAGACGGCGTACGGAAGAAAAAAGGCAAAAGGCAAAAGGAAAAAGGCAAAAGTGGAGAAAAGCCCTCGGTGGGCAGCCTAAGGCCGGAGTAGCAAAGATCGTGCTTTTGGAGCCTTCTTTTCCTGCACCTTGAGCCTCACGCCTTTCGCCAAGTGCCTTTCCCACCGTCCGCCGTATGCCGTGTGCCGTATGCCGAGGTTTTATGTTGGTTCTTAGAGCTGGTCTATCTTCTGGACCATTTCCTTCGCCTTGCCGGCCATGGGGCTGAGCATGGCGGCCAGCCTGGCGAACTGGGCGCGGGCCTCGGCCGGCCGGCGCTGGCGCAGAAGGACGAATCCCTTGTAGTAATGGGACTCGTCGAAGTAAGCCGGGTCCATCGAGGCGATGATGCCGTCCAGGATTCTTCCCGCCTGGCCGGCCTTTCCCGTGCCGAGAAGGCTGATGGCGCGGAAGAAATCATACTTGGGGGATCCGGCGGCGGCGAATTCGGGTTGGTCGAGGATCTGCAGGGCCGCGCGGAAGTCGCGGGCCTGGAATGCGCGCATGGCCCTGGAGAAGCCCTCCTCCAGCCGGGGGCCGTCCTCCCGGGGGCCGCGCAGCTCGCCTTCGTGATAAAAGGGCAGGTCGAAGCGGGAGATCGCCCTCAGCCGGCCGGCCTGGCGCGCCTGCCAGAGCAGCAGCCCGGAGGCCAGGATCAGGAGGAAGAGGGCCGCCATGCCCAGGACCGGCCTCATCACCCGCAGGGCGAAGGGGCGCCTTCCCTCCTCGAGGGCGATGGCCACGTCCTTGTTGCGCAGGGATTCGTTGATCTTCAGGCTTAGGAAGCACGGGCGGCACCGGAAAAAGTGCTCCTCGAACGGTTCGCGCAGGGCCTCGGGGATTTCCTCCCCCAGGTAGGCCTCGATCAGGGCTTGGAATTCATGGCAGCGCATGGTATGTTTCCTCATTCATTCAATACGAGTTCCGGCGCAGAATCTCAGCGCGGATCCTCTTCAGCGCCCGCTCCTTGCGCACGCTGATGTAATGGCGCGATCGTCCCGTCTGTTCGGAGATCTCGCCGATCTTCCGCTCCAGCAGGTAGAAACCCCTCAGGATCTGGCGGTCGATGCGCGGCAGGCCGGCGATGACGGCGTTCAGCATCCCGCGCAGCGACTCCGTCTCCAGGCGCTCCAGCTCGGTGAAGTTGCTGCACAGGTCGCTGACGGCGCCGATGTTGCGCTGAATATCGCTGTTCTTCCTCTGCCGGTAGTAATAATTGTACAGGACGCGCTTGGCGATGCCGAACAAGTAGGGCGCGATCCAGGCCGGGCCGGCCAGCTTGCCCTGGTCCAGGCCGTTGAAGAAGGCGGCGAAGACGTCCTGGACGAGGTCCTCGTAATGGTCCTCGCCCTTGATGCGGTTGCGGAAGTAGACGAAGATGCGCGGCGTGTAGAGGCGGATCATCTCCCGCTGCGCCAGGGGATCGCCGGCGCGCAGCCGGGCGAAGAGTTGCTCGTCATCCATGGATCAGGGCGCCGGGGGCAGCTCGGTCTCGCAGATGTTGTTGCTGAAGTCGGACTCGGGTATGACCCGCTCGGGATTGAGCTCGACCCTCATGCGCAGGCGCTGGACGGCGCGGAAGTTCGTTTTGAAGACGATCCGGGCCTGCCGGCGGAAGATGGCCGGGTCGACCGCCTTGACCAGGTACTCGGCCCGCTTGATGCCGTTGATCGCCAGGCTGATGAAGACCCTGTCGTGAAGCTCCGCCGGCGGCAGCCAGTCGCGCGAGGCGGCATTCTCGATCCTCAGGGCGATGAAGCCGTCCGGGAGCACCAGGACGCCGGCGTGGAAGTCGGGAAGGTCGCCGGCCGGCAGGAGCATGGGGAGCAGCAGCAGCAGCAAGGAACGCTTCATGTCCTTCTTCCCTCCTTTTACAATAGAAATGGTAGGCTTTTGTCTCCGTTTCCGCAAGCGGTTGCAAAAAAAAGACGTTTTTTTATAATGGAGAGAATGAGGATGCCGTGGGGGATCGCTCTCCTTGTCTGCCTGCACGCCGTTTCGGCCTCGGCCCGCGTGACGCCGCTCCACGCGGACGGCCGGCAGGGCCGCTCGGTGGCCGGGCTCCCGGTCTCCGCTGGCCGCGGCGCCGGAGCGGAGGGAGGTCTGCCGCTTCTGCAGCGCGACCTGGCCGGGATCATCCGCGGCTGCCTCGCCCTGTATGAAGGGCGGCAGGATGCCAGCTACCTGGGTTTGGCCCTGGAGTTCGCCGAGGTGCGCACCCACCCGATCTTCGGCCTGGTGTGGGGGAGGCGGCGCGGGAACGCCGGCAGCGAAACCCGGCTGGTGCGCGAGGCGGAGCGGCTCCGCCTGGAGGTCGGTGAAGCGCGCCCGCCGGGCGACGCCGGGCGCCGTTTTCTCCTCATGGCTCAGGAATACATCCGGGCCAACGACCCGCAGCCGGCCCTTTCCCGCCGGGCTGGTCTCGGCCTGCCCACCCCCTGCGGGCTCGAGCGCCTGCAGGAGCATCTCCAGCCGTCCCAGCTCCTGCTGAAATACGTGCTGCTCGAGGAGCAGGTCCTGGTCTTCTTCATCGGCGCCGACATCGCCGGCTACGAGTTCCTGCCCGCGAGCAGGCCCCAGGCCGCCTCCATGGTGCAACGCCTGGCGGAGCCCCTGGAAGACTTCGCCGACGGCCGGGTCGACTACCTGCGCATCCATTTCGACCTGGACCTGGCCAAGCGGCTCTACGACCTGTTGCTGCGGCGGGCCGTGGAGCGCTGCCCGCAGGCCGACGAGATCGTCATCATCCCGGACGGCGAACTGTACCTGCTGCCGTTCGAGGCGCTGGTGATGGGATTCCGCGAGGGATTCCAGCTCGACGACGCCCTCTTCTCGGAGTACAGCGCCGCCGCGTACGTGATCCAGGACTTCAAGGTGTCCTACTGCTTCTCCCTGGCCGATTTCCTGCGCCGTTTCCAGGGACCCGGCGAGTATCCCCTCCAGCTGGCGGCCTTCGGCTACCCGCTGCCGGCGGCGGCGGACCCCGCCGCGGCTTCGCCGGCAAGGGGCGCCGGCCTCCTGGCCGACATCCCCTCCACCCGCCGGGAGGTGCTCCGCCTGGACAAGCTGTTCAGTGGGTCGCGGCGGCGGGTCTTCCTCGGCCCCGACTTCAACCGCGAGAACTTCCGCCGCTACGCCCCCCAGGCGCGCATCCTCCATCTGGCCACCCATTTCCGGGGCGATGCCCGCGAGCCGCTGCATTCGGCCTTTTTCTTCTCCGCCGAGAAGGGCCGGCCGTCCTATTGCGACGCCCGGGAGGTTTTGGGGCTGACGCTGCCGGCGGAGCTGGTGGTCCTCAGCGCCTGCGAGACGTCGGAAAAGGGCCTGCTGGGATTCAGGCTGGTCAGCGGCATGACGGCCGCCTTCCGGCGCGCGGGCTCCCGGAGCCTGGTCGCCAGCCTGTGGCCGGTCGACGAGTTCAGCTCGGAAGTCGTGCCGCTCCTGTGCCGCGAGTACCTGAAGAGCGGCGACGACGCCGGGGCGCTGCGCCGCGCCAAGCTGGCGCTCCTGGACAGGACCATCGCCCTGGACAACGGCGCCCGCCTGGCGCTGGCCCATCCGTTCCTCTGGGCCAACTACGTGCTCTACCGCTTCTGCCGCTGAACGGCGCCGGCCGTCCTTGACGGCGCCCGGCAAACACGCTACACTGGCGCGTGCGAGAAACCGTCATGATCGCCCAGCTGCCGGAAACCCGTGAGTTCATGCGCGTGGCCGCCGTCCTTGCCGCCAGGGGCTGGGCCGAGGCCAGCGCCGGCAACCTGTCGCTGCGGCTGCCCCGGGAGAACGCTCCCGAGGCCGCCGGGACGGAGATGGAGTCGGCAACGGACCTGACCGACCTGATCGGCGACCGTTTCCTGGTCACCGCCAGCGGCAGCCGCATGCGCGACCTGGCCGAAGCGCCGGCCGCCTGCCTGTGCCTGGTCGAGGTACTCGACCGCCGCCGCCTCCGCCTCATCGACGGCGCCGGGCCGCTGACCAGCGAATGGCCGACCCACGCCGGCCTGCACGCGCTGTTCAAGGAGAGACGCAGCCGCGAGCGCGCCGTCCTGCATTGCCACCCCCTGAACCTGATCGCGCTGAGCCACCTATTCGACTCGGAGCGGGAGATGAACGACCGCCTGTTCCGCATGCACCACGAGACCCGCCTGTTCGTCCCGGAGATGCTCGGGCTGATCCCCTACGCCGTCACCGGCTCGGGCGAGCTGGCCAAGGCCAGCCGCGAGGCGCTGAAGAAGCACCGCCTGGCCCTCTGGGAAAAGCATGGCGTCATCGCCGGCGGCGAGACCCTGGACCAGGCTCTGGACCGGGTCGAGATGGTGGAGAAGGCGGCGGCCGTCTACCTGCTCCTGAAGGGCGCCGGGCTGGAGCCTGCCGGACTGAGCGACGAGCAGGTCGCCGCCACCCTGCGGCGGGTGGGAAAATGAGGGGGGTGCGCCGGACGGCGGCCTTCCTCCTTCTCGCGGCCGCTTTCTGCCCCGCCGCCGTCGCGCCGCCTGCGCGGCCGGCCCAGCGGCCGGACGACGCGCCGTTGCCGGCGGCGCGCTACCGCCTGGAGTACGAGATCCGCGGCGGCGCCATCTCGCGGCTGCTGCTGCTCTTTCCCCTGCGCGTGTACTATGAAGCGGCGGCGGCGTTGGACCTGACGGCCGTGCCGGCCGGAAGCGGCGCCGTGGCGTTCTCCTTCGCCGGCCTGCCCCATGCCGCCTACGTGATGCGCACCCTGGGCTTCTCGGGCAAGACGATGGCCCTGCTGACGCTGGACGAGGAGTCTGACCTCCAGGCAAGCGAGACGTTTCGCGGCGAGCTGCTGTCCCAATGGCAGGCCCGCGCCCCCGAGTTCGCCGACCGGGTCAGGAAAGTCAAGAAATTCTCGCACCGGCTCCTGGCCACCGGGCCGCGGCCGTTCGGGTTCACGCGCGATGCCGCCGGGCTCTATCGCGACGTTTCGGTTCACCTGGAACCGCGTTACGTCTATTATCCGGCGCGCACGGGCATCTATTTCCGCGTCTTTCCCACCCTGGCCGGCCTGCTGAAGCTCCTCAACCATCCCTTCCTCCCCGCCGCCGCCGAGGCCGGCAGGGAGGAGATCGGGCCCCTGCCGGCCTCCTGGGAGGGCGACAGCCTGGATTTTTCCGCCGATCTGAACTTCCTGGCCCGGCAGATCGAGGCGGCGGTCGAGTCGCTGGTCACGGTGCGCCAGAAGTTCCCCTTCCGCATGCGCTTCCGCGTGGCGGCCCGCGATGGCGAGGCGGTCGAGATCCTCGGCGAAGCGCGCCCCGACGTGCCGCTTTGGAAGGGATTCCAGCTTCGCGAGGTGCACCGCCGCATCCGGCTGCGGCCCGGCGATCGCCAGCTGCTCAGCGAGGAGTTCCGCATGGAGATCCGCAACAAGAAGGGGCAGGGCGGCTCGGGCCGCCTGCAGCTCACTCTGATACCCCCCAAGGAGGACCCGCGATGAACGACCGCGCATTCCTGTTTCCCGGCCAGGGCTCCCAGGCCGTCGGCATGGGCAAGGACCTCAGCGAGAAAAGCGATTTCGCCCGCAAGATCTTCCGCCTGGCCGACGACATCCTCGGCTTTCCCCTCTCCCGCGTCTGCTTCGAGGGGCCGGAGGAGGAGCTGAAACTGACCTCGAACACCCAGCCCGCCCTGCTCACCGTCTCCTACATCCTGTTCACCCTGTGGGAGAAGGAGCCCATGCTGGCCGCCGGCCACAGCCTCGGCGAGTATTCCGCCCTGCTCTGCGCCGGCGTGCTCCGCTACGAGGACGCCGTGCTGCTGGTGCACAAGCGCGGCCGCTACATGCAGGAGGCGGTGCCGGTGGGCCTGGGGGCGATGGCTGCCCTGATCGGCGCCGATATCGACGTCCTGCGCGCCGTCGTCGAGGCGGTGAACGCCGAGAATGCTGCGCGCCCCGCCGCTCCCGGAGGGGTGCGCCCGGTGGTCAACCTGGCCAACTGGAACAGCGCCGGCCAGGTGGTGATCTCGGGCGAGAAGGGGGCGGTGGAGGAGGCGGCCCGGCGCATCGGCGTCAGGACGGTTTTTTTGCCGGTCTCGGCCCCCTTCCATTCGGAACTGATGCTGCCGGCCGAGGAAAAGCTTTCCCTGGACCTCGACCGGGTCGAATTCGCCGATCCCCGCTTCCCGGTCATCAACAACTGGCAGGTGCAGAAGGTGACCCAAGCCGCCGCCGCCCGCGAAGGGCTCAAGCGCCAGGTTTCCCGCCCCGTCCGCTGGCACGAGACCATGGAGGCCATGCTGTCCGAGGCGGCCGCCTCCCGGTTCGCCGAGATCGGCAGCGGCAAGGTACTGGCCGGTCTCCTGAAGCGCGCCGCCCGGGAACGGAACCGCCCTCTTGAGATCGTCAACATCGAGAGCCTGGCCGATATCGAGAAAACCCCCTGATCTTTCCCCGGAGCCCTATGGAAGGGGAAAAATCGGGAAACTTCCCCCCTGAATGACCTTGTCGGCCTCCATGCAAAAAATCAAGCAATAATGGCATTCTGCAACGAAAAAACTCGCTAATCAAGGCCTGTTTTGGCTGTCGGGGGTGTGTGCATTTCCATATCGCCGATAAACCTATAAAAAAAACAAATGATGACTTGACTTTTATTTTTTCCTATGTTAAGAATTTTTCAGTATGAAAATTACTCGCAGCGGAGAGTGCCATGGCTTTAGTCAGTTTTAAAAAATCCAAGCCCATCGTCGGTCTCGACATTGGATCCTTCGCGCTGAAGCTGGTGGAACTGAAGCCGAAAAAGAAAGGGCCGGAAACCCGTTATGAGCTGGTATCCATCGGCTACGAGCCTGTTCCCTACCAGGCCATCGTCGAGGGAAGCATCATGGATTCCACCGCGGTGGCCGAGGCCATCCAGCACGTCTTCTATGACAGCAAGGCCAAGACCAACCGCATCGCCTTCTCCGTTTCGGGCAGCTCGGTGATCGTCAAGCGCATCGAGGTCCAGCGCCTGAACCCCGACGAGATGCACGAGCATATCCTCTGGGAGGCGCGGCCGCACATTCCCTTCACCCCCGACGAGGTCAACATCGACTACGAGGTCATCGAATCCTCCGACTCGCCCCCGGACCGGGTGGGGGTCGTGCTCTCGGCGGTGCGCAAGGAGAAGCTGAACGACTACCTCAATGTGATCACCAGCGCCAGCAAGGCGGCCGACATCGTCGACCTGGACTCCTTCGCCGCCCTGAACAGCGTTCTGCTCAACTATGAGCTCTACCGTGACAAGGTCCTGGCCATCATCAACATCGGCGCCTCCATCTCCAACGTGATCATTTCCAGGGCCGGCCACCCGGTCTTCGTCCGCGACATCGCCTTCGGCGGAAACCAGTTCACCGACCTGCTGCAGAAGGAGTTGAACCTGAAGTATGAGAAGGCCGAGGCGGTCAAGAAGGGGCGTCCGGTCGAGGGCATCTCCACCGCCGCCGTCAAGCCGATCATCAACATCGTGCTCAACGACCTGCGCAACGAGATCAAGAAGACCTTCGAGTTCTACCGCTCCAACACCACCGAGGGGCGCATTGACAACATCCTGCTCAGCGGCGGCAGCGCCAACCTGGAGGCCATTACCGACTTTTTCTCCCAGGAGTTCGACATCCCGGTCGAGGTGGTCAACCCGTTCAACAACATCGATGTCAACTATAAAAAGTTTGATCTGAACTTCATCAAAGACATGGCCCCAGTGTACACGGTCGCCGTCGGCCTGGCGCTGCGGGCCGTGGGGGATGCGAAATGATCAAGATCAACCTATTGCGGCCGGAAAAGAAAGAGGTCGCCGCCGGGGGAGCGGCGGCCGTCAGCTTCACCGAGGAGGCCAAGCCCAGCAAGCTGAGCATCCCGGCCATCGTCGGGGCCCTGGCCCTCACGCTGGTCGGCATCGGGTTGATGTACTTCCTGCAGTCGGGTGAGCTGGCCAAGCAGAAGCGGATCTTCGAGGAGCGGACGCTGCGCAAGGCCGAGCTGGAGAAGGTCCTCAAGGAGCTGGAGCAGATCGAGCTGACCAAGAAAGAGCTGGACAACAAGATCAAAATCATCGGCGAGCTGAAGCTAAAGCAGAAGGACGCCGTGCTGATGATGGACAAGATGTCGCGCGCCCTCCCGGAATGGGTCTGGTTGACCAACCTGTCCTTCACGGGTGGGGCGGTCAACATCACCGGCAAGGCCCTCTCCAACAACCTCATCGCCGACCTGATCAACAACCTGCAGAATTCGAGTTACTTCGCCAATGTCCAGATCAGCTCCACGTCCCGCCGGAAGGAATCGGGCATCGACATTTTCGAGTTCCGCATCACCTGCCAGTTCCTCCCGCGCGCCGAAACCAAGAAGGCGGTGTAAGCATGGATATCCAAAACCTACCCTGGTACGGGCAGTTCCTGGTCTTCCTGCTGGTGGGCGTCGTCCTGTTCGGCATCTTCTACTTCCTCGTCTATTCGCCGACCCAGGACGAGATCCGCTCCATCGTCGCGCAGAGCGACCAGCTGCAGGAGGAGATCCGCAAGGCGGAGAAGAGCGAAGCCAAGCTGGAAAAGCTGAAGGAGGAGAAGGCGGCCAACGAGAAGGTCCTGGAGGAGCTCAAGGGCATCCTGCCCGAGAAGATGGAGTTCGCCCAGCACCTGCGCAAGATCCAGGCCATCGCCTCCAATGCCCGGCTGCGCACCTCCACCTTCAATTTCAACAATGAAACTCCCCGTGATTACTACTTCGAGAGGCCGATCGTCATCAGCCTGGAGGGCAACTACCACAATCTGGGCATTTTCTTCGACCAGGTCTCGCGATTGAAAAAAATCTTCACCATCGACAGCTTGAATATCTCACCCCTCGGCAGCATGAACTTCGATTACACGATTCAAGCCAGCTTCGTCGCCACCACCTACATTTACCGCGAGACGGCCCCTGCCGGACCCCCGGCAGGCAGGCGCCCGGTTCCTTCGCGGGGCGCCAGGCTCGAAGGGGACGATACGGGAGGTATTTAAATGAAAAGCCTGCTGGTACTGCTTTTATTGTTCCCATGGCTCCTGCCGGGGCAGGAGGTGCCGGTTGAAGTCTCCCCGGCCGAGGGCGAGGATGAGGTGGAGATGATCAACGTCCAGCCCGGCGAGTTCGTCTACAACCCCGAAGGCCGTCGCGACCCGTTCTGGAACCTGCTGCAGGGCAAGAGCGTCAAGGAGAACCGCGAGGCCATCGAAGGCATCGCCGGCCTGATGATCGACGAGCTGGAGCTCGAGGGCATCGTCTTTGCGGCGGGGGAGTTCAAGGCGCTGCTCAAGGGGCCCGACACCCGCCCCTACGTGGTGGGCATCGGCGATAAGGTCTACGACGGCGAGGTCGTGGCCATGGACAAGAACTCGGTCAGCTTCAGGAAGAGCCTCACCGTGGCCCTGGCCGGACAGAAGGACCGCGTTATTATAAAGACCTTAAATCCCGAAGAGGAGGAGTCGCATGAGCAAAGCGATAACTAGGACGGTATTGATCCTGCTGCTGATTGCCTTCGGCCTGGGACTCGATGCCAAGGTGACCATCAGCAAGATCGAGTACTTCCCGGGCGAGGATTTCGTGCAGCTGCACATGCAGACCGACAAGATCCTGCCCATCCCCGACATCTTCTACCCGGAGAAGGACAACCTCAAGCGCCTGGTCATGCGCGTCAAGGACGCCCAGTTCCAGGTCGCCAGCCCGGTCATGACCTTTGACTCGCCGGTGGTCCAAGGACTCAAGGTGCAGGCCGGCGCTGACTACGCCGATGTCGAGATCCTCCTCAAGGGCGAAGCCAACTACCGCGTGTTCACCAACCAGACCGGCTTGTACATCGAGTTCCCGGTGCTCAAGGGGCTGGCCGCCGCCCCGGCGCCGCCGGTCCTGCCGGCGCCGGCGCCCCGCGCCGCCCAGCCCGCCGCCGGCGAGCCGGTCAGCCTGCGCGACGTGCGCCTGGCCTCCCAGGAGCCGGGCCGCATCCGCTTCGAGCTGGCGCTCTCGCGCGAGACCGACTACCACGTCATCCCCATCGAGCAGGAGCCGGTGCGCCTGGCCATCGACCTGAAGAACGCCCAGTCGCGGCGCATCAGCAAGGCGGTGAACCTGCAGAACGTCAAGGGCATCCGCGGCGGCAACAACTCCAACGGCATCTACCGCGTCGTCTTCGACCTGAGCTACCTCAAGCACTTCGCCGTCCAGGCCAAGGGCAGCATGCTGCAGGTCGAGTTCTTCGACGGCCCGCAGCCGGAAGCCGCCCCGCCGGCCCTGGCCGCCGCCGCGGCGCCGGTCACGGCCGCGGCGACGGAGAGCGATCCGCCCGTTGCCGCCGGCGAACCCCAGCCGCAGCCGGCGGCCCAGGAGGTCGCGGCGCCTGCCCCGGCTGCCGAGAACCCGGTGCGGCTGCAGCCGGCGCGCGCCTTCTTCGGCCCCGAGAAGTCCAGGGCCGAGGAAGAGACCGCCCAGACGGCTCCTGCGGCGGAGAAGCCTGCGGCCGAGGTTGATTTCCAGAAGAAGACCGTGGACGAAGGCCGGCCCCAGTACTCGGGCGAGCCCTACGATTTCTCCTTCAAGAACGCCGACATCAGCAACATCCTCAAGTTCATCGCCAAGGTTTCGGGCCTGAACATGGTGATCAACCCCAACGTCACGGGCAAGTTCACCTGCGAGCTGGTGCAGGTCCCCTGGGACCAGGCGCTGGAGATCATGCTCAAGGTCAATGGCCTGGACATGATCCAGGAGGGCAACATCCTGCGCATCGGCCGGGTCGAGGACCTGGCCCAGGAGGCCAAGCGCCGCCAGGAGCTGCGCGAGGCCCGCGAGCAGGAGGGGAACCTCGAGGTTTCCACCCGTACGCTGAGTTACGCCAAGGTCGGTGACGTGCAGGCCATCCTCAAGAAGCAGATGAGCCCGCGCGGCGAGCTGGTCATTGACGCCCGGACCAACACCCTGATCATCTCCGAGGTCCCCGAGCGCATCAAGGTCATCGACGGCCTGATCGACACCCTGGACGCGGCCAACCCGCAGGTGCAGATCGAGGCGCGCATCGTGGAGACCTCCAGCGAAGCGCTGAACACCTTCGGCATCCAGTGGGGCATGAGCGGCGTGGCCAACTCCTCCTACGGCAACCAGACCAACCTGATTTTCCCCAGTTCGGTCAAGTTCGGCGGCGTCGTCGATTCAACGAACAACCCCATGGGCTACGTCGTCAACGTGCCGACGGCCGACAGCGTGGTCTTCCCCAAGCTCAACCTGGGCAACATCGCCGGCACCTTCAACCTCGACGTGGCCCTGAGCGCCTTGAGCTCCAAGGGCAAGGCGCGCATCATCTCCTCGCCGCGGACCGTCACCCAGAACAACATGCCGGCCGAGATCACCCAGGGCGAGCGCATCCCCATCCAGACCAACCAGAACAACACCATCACCACCCAGTACATCAACGCCGCCCTGGAGCTGAAGATCACCCCGCAGATCACCGCCCGCGGCTCGGTGATCATGCTGGTCGACATCAAGAACGACATCGCCGACTTCTCCAAGCCGGTCAACGGCATGCCCACCATCAAGACCGAGACGGCCAAGACCACGGTCATGGCCAACGACGGCGGCACCATCGTCATCGGCGGGCTGTACAAGGTCAACGAGGACCGCAGCAACACCGGAGTGCCGATCCTGAGCAAGATCCCGCTGCTCGGCTCGCTGTTCAAGAATTCGCGGCGCTACGGCAAGACGCAGGAGCTGATGATATTCGTCACTCCGCGCATCATCAAGTAGGAGGCAAGGATGAAACTGAAACTACTGGTGCTGATCATAGCGGCGCTGGTCCTGGGCAGCTGCCTGGCCAAGGAGGACGACAGCACGTCGGCCAGCTTCCTGGTCATCAACTCCCTGACCGGCAACGACCTGGAGGGGAACGTCGGCTCGACCACCGTCTTCTCCGACGTGATCACCGAAGGCGGCATCATCAACGACAACGGCGTGGCGGCCGTCTCGACGCTCACCTACAACCCCACCGAGGACTCCGAAGAGCACGACATCACCTACTACATGAACGTCATCGTCGACCAGGTCGACGTGGAGTTCATGCGCACCGACGGCAAGAACGTGGAGGGGGTCGACGTTCCCTACCACTTCTCGCAGCCGGTGAACATGCTGGTGCCCGTCGACGAGGAGGTCGAGATCCCCTTCGTGCTCATCCGCCACGCGGCCAAGATGGAGTCGCCGCTCATCGAGCTGCGCGACGTCCCCAGCGAGGAATTCGTGCTGCAGCTGGTGGCCAAGGTCACCCTGCACGGCAAGGACCTGGGCGGCCACCGCGTCGCCCCGGTGAGCGGCTACATGAGCGTCTGGTGCGCCAACTTCGCCGATTCCGAACCGACGCCGGCGCCCTGAGAAGGGAAGCGGGAGGTAGAACATGAAAAAGCTATTGTTCCTTTTGATCATGGCGGGCCTGGTGCTGACCTTCTCTTCGTGCAAGCGCAGCGAGATCGACGATCCGGACTGGGACGGCCCCGCCGGCTTCTATGTCCTGTTGAAGGGCTCGGCCAACCCGGCCATGCAGCTGATCGACGGCAAGGAGCACACCACCGAGATCTACGTCAAAGTCACCGACTCCAGCCACAAGCCTCTGGCCAACAAGACCATCCACTTCCAGCAGCTGGGCAGCGCCTTTCTGGATGATAAGGTGAACTGGGGCAAGTTCGCCAACGGCCTGTGCACCATCGACCGCGTGACCAACGCCAACGGCGAGGCCTGGGCGACCTTCTACTGGCCGCTGAAGTACCACCAGTACATGATGTACATCCACGCCCAGATGGTGGTCAACGGCAGCGCCTACCCGGACGGCAACATCCCCCAGGACTACATCGCGCTCGCCATGTACCATCCGTGACGGTCCGGAAGTCCGGGCCGCGGGCCGCCGCCGCACCGCCGGGAAGGAGATCCCGGCGGGAGCGGCGAAGGGGCGGTTGCCAGCCGCCACGCGTTGTGGTATGAAAGGGAAAACAACCTGCGATCGAGGTGAAGGTGGCGAGTTTTCAGAATGAGCGGGACCAGCTGGCGCAGCTCGAGTGGCTGTTCCAGCAGCAGAAGTACGCCGAGGGGCTGGCGCGCACCGAGACGGCCCTGCGCGAGTTCCCCGCCTCGTTCCACCTGAAATTCCTGCGCTATCGCTTCCTGCGCCAGTTGCAGCAGAACGCGCCGGCGCTGCAGCTGCTGCGCGAGCTGCACGCCATGTCGGGGGACAACATCCTGGTGGTGCGCGAGCTGGCCGACCAGCTCTACCAGCAGAAACAGCCGGCGGAAAGCCTGGTGTATTACAAAAAGCTCCTCTTCCTCGATTCGTTCAACAGCCAGGCCCAGGAGCGGGTCAAACAGCTGCAAGGCATGCTCGAGAGCAGCGTCTATGACCGCCTGGCCGATACGCGCCCCGAGTTCCGCCCCGAGCCGCCGCCTGCCGCGGAGCCGGCCCCCGAGCCGGTCCCGGAAAAGACCGCCCCGGTCAACGAACCCCAGTTCACCATCTCACTGGACGAGCCGCCGACCCTGGCTTCAGGGGAGATCGAATTCGTGCCCGCCGGCGAAACGGCCGACCGGCAGGTCCGGGAAGCCCCCGAGGCGGAGCCCGCGCCCGCCGGCGCAACGGGCGGTCTCGACTACCAGACTGAGAGCGCGGCCGAGCTTTATTTAAAGCAGGGAATGTACCACGAGGCCCTGGCCATCTACAAGGGCCTGTTCGAGAAAAGCGGCCGCAGCGATCATTTCCACAAAATCCAGGCCATCCTGCAGCTGCTGCGCGCCGACCGCTCCCAGCGGATCAGCCAGCGCCTGCTGCGCTTCCTGGAGCTGCTGCAGGCCAGGGGAAAACAATTTGTTTAAAGAGATATTCGACGAGATTCACGCCCATAACCCGGAGACCTACCTGATCGGCATCTGGGGCAAGGACGGCCTGGAGCTGGAAAAGTCGGTCTACCTTCCCCCCGACGCCGACATGGACCTGATCGGGGCCGAGCTGGCCGACGTGGTGGGCAAGCTCGACAACCTGGACCTCGACCGCGCCGGCTTCCAGATCGAGTACGTCTCGGGCAAGTTCAAGATCATGGTCCTCTCCCTGAACAGCGGCTATTTCCTGCTGCTGGTATCGGGGCGCAACCTGATCTCCGGGAAGCTTAAATTCTACCTGGAGCTGAAGCGGGACGACATCCTGGCCATGCTGTGATGCCGGCGTCCGTCCCCTGAGGAGCGACGCACGATGGAGAACTTTAGGAAATTCCGGGTCGTTCCCGACCTGCCGGACAAGCTGCGGCCGCTGCTGGAGATCGCCGGCAACCTGTGGCTGACGTGGAATCCCGACGCCATCAAGCTGTTCATCAACCTGGACGGCGACCTGTGGGACCGCTGCCAGCACAACCCGGTGCGCATGCTGGGCGAGATCGGCCAGGACAAGCTGGACGAGCTCGCCCGCGATGAGGGCTTCCTCAGCGAGGTGCAGCGGGTCGGCGAGCAGCTGCAGCAGTACCTGCACTCGCCGCGCAGCATCAACCACGAGCGCCAGACGAGCATTGCCTATTTCTCGGCGGAATACGGACTGAGCGACACCCTGCCCATTTACTCCGGCGGGCTGGGCATCCTCTCCGGCGACCACGTCAAGGCCGCCAGCGACCTGAACCTGGACTTCCACGGCGTGGGCCTGCTTTACCAGCAGGGCTACTTCCAGCAGTACCTGAACATGGACGGCTGGCAGCAGGATTTCTACCAGGTCAACGATTTCCACAACATGCAGGTGCAGGAGGTCCGCGCAGCCGACGGGACGCCGCTGCAGATCGAGCTGGAGTTCCCCGGCCGCCGCGTCTTCCTCAAGGCGTGGCGCATCCAAGTCGGCCGCGTGTCCCTGCACATGCTCGATTCGAACCATGAGAAGAACGGCGACGCCGACCGCCGCCTCACCGCCCAGCTCTACGGCGGCAACTCCGAGATGCGCCTGCAGCAGGAGATTATCCTGGGCATCGGCGGCGTGCGCCTGCTCGATGCCCTCGGCATCCACGTCTCGGCCGTGCACATGAACGAGGGGCACTCGGCCTTCACCGCCTTCGAGCGCGCCCGGACGCTGATGAAGGCGAAGGGACTGTCGTTCGCCGAGGCGCTGGAGGCCGTGCGCCAGTCAAGCGTGTTCACCAGCCACACCAACGTGCCGGCGGCGTTCGACGTCTTCAGCCCGGAGATGATCCGCACATACTTCGCCCCCTACCTGAAGGAGCTCAACGTGCCGCTGCACGATTTCCTGGCCCGCGGCCGCGTCCGCCCCGACGACAACCAGGAGGGCTTCTCCATGACCGTGGCCGCCGTCCGGAACTCGGCCTACGTCAACGGCGTCTCGGCGCTGCAGGCCGGCGTGTCGCGCCGCCTGCTGCAGAACCTGTGGCCGGCGCTGCCCACCGAGCACGTGCCCGTCCAGGCCATCACCAACGGCATTCACATCCCCTCCTGGGTCTCGTTCGAGATGAACGAGCTCTTCGAGCGCTACCTGGGCGGCAAGTGGCGGGAGAAGCAGGACTACGTCGATGCCTGGGAGAAGGTGCAGAACATCCCCGACCCCGAGCTGTGGAGCGTCCACGAGATCCGCCGCCGGCGGCTGATCTCCTTCACCCGCGAGCGCCTGCGCCGGCAGCTGGCGGCCAAGGGCGCCTCGAACCTGCTGATCAGCGAGTCGCAGGAGGCGCTGAACCCGACCGCCCTGACCATCGGCTTCGCCCGCCGCTTCGCCACCTACAAACGCGCCTACCTCATCTTCAAGGACCGCGAGCGCCTGCTGCGCATCCTCAACGACCCGGAGCGCCCGGTGCAGCTCATCTTCGCCGGCAAGGCCCACCCCCAGGACCAGGCCGGCAAGGAGCTGATCAAGGACATCATCTCCTTCATGTCCAGCGAGCACCTGCGCGCCAAGATCGCCTTCATCGAGGACTACGACATCAACGTGGCCCGCTACCTGGTCTCGGGTGTGGACCTGTGGCTGAACACGCCGCTGCGGCCGCTGGAGGCCTGCGGCACGTCGGGCATGAAGGCCGCCTGCAACGGCGTGCTCAATTTCAGCGTCCTCGACGGCTGGTGGGACGAGGCCTATGACCGGACGAACGGCTGGGCCATCGGCAACCGCGAGACCTACGACGACAAGGCCTACCAGGACGAGGTCGAGAGCAAGGCCGTCTATTCCATCCTGGAGAAGGACATCATCCCCCTGTTCTACCAGCGCGGCTCCGACGGCCTGCCGCGCGAGTGGATCCGCATGATGAAGCGCTCGCTGGTGACCATCGCCTCGCGCTACAACACCAACCGCATGGTCAAGGAGTACTACAACCGCTTCTACAAGCCCGCCGCCGATCACTACGCCCGGCTGGGCGCCGACGACTTCGCGCCGCTGCGCGAGCTGGCGAAGTGGAAGGCGCGGCTGGCCGCCGAGTTCCCCGCCGTGCGCATCGAGGATGTCCAGGCCGACACGGCGCGCACCTACAAGAGCGGCGAGAGCCTGCAGGTCCAGGCCCAGCTCTTCCTGGGCCGTCTGGCCCCCGACGACGTGCGCGTCGACGCTTACTTCGGCACCATCGTCGGCGAGGACGTGCTGCAGCACTCGGCGCTGGCGCCGCTGGATGGGGTGGAGAAGGCCGGCGACGGGCGTTACCGCTTCCACGGCCTCATCCCCTGCGGCCGCACCGGCCGCTTCGGCTTCCGGCTGCGCGTCACCCCCCGGCACCCGCTGTTGCTCGACCCCTACGAGATGGGACTGGTGCTCTGGGGCTAGCCAACAACCGTGACGCGTAACGCGTGACGAGTAGCAGCACTCCCACGAACCCAACTGGCTGGAAGACCTTGACGAATGGCGCGTGACAGTAAGCATCACTCACCCCAATTCTATCTGCCGATTTCGGAAGGAACGTTTCCAGGGATCAGATTGCAGCTTGGAAAACGATTCAGCATGATCGGTCAGAAGTTCGGCGAATGCCGTTCCGCGTCACGCGTCACGCGTTACGCGTCACGAGAGATCATCTCAGATCAACCGGGTTACTTAGGCTCAAGCAAGGATATGTAGAATAAATCGTTGTTCAGGTCCGAGGGCAGCAAATACACCCCGAATTCCTCCTGTTTCACCCGGAAGCCGTACCGTTCCAGCAACGGCGCCAGGGGGACGGGACGGAAGCCGCGGGGGACGGCGGCACGGGCCACGGCCTCCTCGCCTTCCTCGCTCAGGAACGAGCACACGGCGTAGAGGAGGAGAGAGCGGGGGAAGCGGACGGCCACGGCGTCAAGCAGGCGGCGCTGCAGGGAGGCGCTGTCGCGGAGGGCCTCGGGGGTGATCTTGCCCTTCAGGTCCGGGTTCTTGCGCAGCGTGCCGCTCGAAGTGCAGGGGGCGTCGAGGATGACCAGGTCGGCCCGGGCCTCGGCGGCCGGGTAGTCCAGGGCATCGGCGGCGAAGACGCGGACATTGTCCAGGCGCAGGCGGCGCAGGTTCTGCTCCAGCAGGCGCAGGCGCGCGGCGGAGACGTCGCTGGCGCAGATGCGCAGCTCGGGCCGCAGGCAGGCCAGGGTCAGCGACTTGCCTCCCGGCGCCGCGGCCACGTCGCAGACCTCGCGGCGGGAGCGGGCGGCGGCCGCGAAGGCCACCGCCTGCGAGCCGCTGTTCTGGATGTAGAAGGCGCCCAGGCGTTCCGTCTCTTCCAGGAAGCGTCCGGCGGCGGCGGTCTCGAAGCAGCCCAGCGCCGGCAGCTCGCGGCAGGGGATGGCCGCGCGCTCCAAGAGCTTCCGGGCCTCCTCCGCGGTCAAGCGTCCGGGATGGTAGCGCAGGTGAAAGACCGGCTCGCGGTCCAGGTACTCCAGGTCGGCGTCGCCGGCGGCGCCCAGGCGCCGCAGCCCCGCCAGCAGCAGCGGCGAGATGGAGTAGGCGAGGACGGGGTCGTCCCCGCGGCGGATGCGCTCGACGACCTCGTTCTTGCGCCGCAGCAGCTGGCGCAGCACGGCGTTGACGAACGGCTTCTCCCGCCTGGCGGCGGCCCCGACCGCCTCATTGACTACGGCGTACTCGGGATAGGAGTCGGAGTAGAGCAGCAGGAAGACGGCGATACGCAGCAGCACCCGCGTGGGCAACGGCGGCTGCTGGCCGGGCTTGCTCTGGAAGAGGGACACGACCCGGTCGAGGGCGATCTCCTTGCGCACCACGCCGTAGACCGTCCGCGTCAGCGCGCCCTTGTCGCCGCCGCCGTAGCCGCGCAGGAAGCGCGCCAAGACCAGGCGCAGGTTGTCCTGCGGCCGGCGGTAGTAGTCGACCAGCACGGAGACGGCGGGGGCGAGGAAGTTCAATCCAGCCTCTCCGGGAAGCGGTGGCCCAGGGAATACTGCCAGGGGGTCATCGCCTTGCGGCCCTCGGGCTGGATGGAGGCGACTTCCAGGATCGTTCCCAGGCCGCAGGCGACCTGCAGCGCGGCTGGGGAGAGCCCCAGGACGTCTCCGGGGCGGGCGGCGTGCTCCCGCGGGGAGACTGCCGCGGACAGGACCTTGACCTGCTGCCCTTCCAGGAGGAAGAAGAGCCCGGGCCAGGGGGTGAAGGCGCGCAGGGTGTCGTAGAGGCGGCGGGCGGGCAGCTGCCAGCTGGCGCGCCCCTCGCCTTTCTCGATGGCGGGAGCCTGGCTGGCCTGCGCCTCATCCTGGGGGACGGGCTGGATCGCCCCGGCGAGGATCTTCTCCAGCGTCTGGCGCAGGAAGGGAGCGGCGCGCTCCCCCAGCCGCTGCTGGAAGGAGGCGCTGGTGTCGTCGGGGCGGATGGCGATCTCCTCGCGCGCCCAGACCGGACCGGCGTCCATGCGGCCGCTCAGCTGGAAGATGGTGATGCCGCTGCGGGTCTCGCCGTTCTGGATGGCCCGCTGCACCGGGGCGGCGCCGCGGTAGGCCGGGAGCAGGGAGAAGTGGACGTTCAGCGAGCGGAAGCGCGGCAGGTCGCGGATGTCGCGGGGGATGAACTGGCCGTAGGCCACCACCACGGCGGCGTCGGGCCCGATGCGCCGCAGGGCCAGCTCCAGCTCGGGCTCGCGCAGGTCAGGCGGCTGCAGCAGCGCCAGGCGGTTCTCCAGGGCGAACTGCTTCACCGGTGGAACGAGCAGCTGGCGGTTGCGGCCGCCGCGGCGGTCGGGCTGGGTGACCACCAGGCGCAGGCGGAAGGACTTGCTCAGCTCCTTGGCGATGGGCAGGCCGACGGCCGCCGTGCCGAAAAAGACCACGTCACCATTCGCCACTTTTCCTCTTCTGGCTGATCTCCTTGCGGATCAGCGAGCGCTTGAGGGTCGAGACGCGGTCGACGATGGTCACGCCGTCCAGGTGGTCGATCTCGTGCTGCAGCACCCGCGCCTTGAGGCCGTCGAACTCGGCGCGCAGCTCGCGGCCGTCCGGCAGCGTGCCCAGCAGCAGCAGGCGGGCGCTGCGCTTGATGGGCAGCGAGTATCCCGGCACCGACAGGCAGCCCTCCTCGCTGGTCTCGTGGCCCTCGGCCTCGACGACGCGCGGGTTGATCACGACCAGCAGTTCGCCGGGATCCTCGCCCAGCGAAAGGTCGACGGTGATCAGGCGCAGCGACTCGCCCACCTGCGGCGCGGCCAGGCCGATGCCCGGCGCCTGGTGCATGGTGCGGGCCATGGCGGCGGCGAGGTCGAGGAGGCGCTGGTCGATGTCGCGCACCTCGGCGGCGCGCGCCTTCAGCACCTCTTCGCCGTATTTGCAGATCTTCAGGGATTCGGGTTCCACGTGGGCATTATAGGGGAGCGGGCCCGGGCTGTCAATGAACGCCGTGACGCGTAACGCGTGACGCGTGACAAGGAACAGCTCCGGAACGCGCTATCGTGGTTCGTAATTCGTGATTCGGAAGAAAAAGGCAATGTTTCGAGCAATTGCGGTTTCGAAAAACGAATTACGACTTACGAATTACGATTGTTCGTTGCCGGGCTGGTTGCGTTCCCCGGTTCCTTGTGTTATGTTCGCCTCACGGTCATTCATGGGCAATATCAAGGTATTATCAGAGAACGTATATAGGAAGATCGCCGCCGGCGAGGTGATCGAGCGGCCGCTCTCGGTGGTCAAGGAGCTGGTGGAGAACGCCCTGGACGCCGGCGCCGCCGCCGTCGCCGTCGATCTCGCCGCCGGCGGCAAGGAGATGGTGCGCGTCGAGGACGACGGCTGCGGCTTCGCCGCCGACGACATCGAGGTCGCCTTCCGGCGTCACAGCACCTCCAAGCTGGCCGAGCTGGAAGACCTTGACCGCCTGCGCTCGCTGGGTTTCCGCGGCGAGGCCCTGCCGTCGATCCTGGAGGTGGCCGACGTCGATCTGGAGACGGCCGACAACGACGAAGGCCGGGGCTGGCGCTGCCTGTTCCGCGACGGGCGGCTGGAGCGCCGGGAGCACGCCGCGCGGCGGCGCGGCAGCGCCGTGACCGTGCGCCGGCTGTTCGCCAATTTTCCCGTGCGCCGCAAGTTCCTGAAGAGCGATCCGGGAGAGATGCGTCCGGTCAGCGCCTACCTGGAGACCGCCGCCCTCTCGCGGCCGGCCGTCGCCTTCACCCTGCGCCACAACGGCCGCACCGTCTTCCACTACCCGGCGGCGGCCGACCTGGGCGCCCGCATCTACCAGGTCTTCGGCAAGGAGTTCCTGGATTCGCTGCGCCCCCTCGACTTCGCTGCCGGCGCCCTGCGCGCCAGCGGCTGGGTATCGGCGCCCCCCGCCGGGGTCAGCGGCCGCAGCCGGCAGTTCTTCACGGTCAACGGCCGGCCCGTCCGCGAGAAGACCCTGCAGGCCGCCTTCAACAACGCTTTCCAGCCTTTCCTGGAGAAGTCGCTCAGCCCCGCCGGTGTGGTCGACCTGACGCTGCCGCCGGCCCAGGTCGACGTCAACATCCATCCCATGAAGCTGGAGATCCGCTTCCAGGACTCGCAGCGGGCCTACCAGTTCATGCAGCAGGCCGTCCATGCGGCCATCGGCGCCCCGGCCCGCCCCCTGGCGCCCGGGTCCGCGGCCCAGGCGGCCCGCGGCTCGGCCGCCGCGGGGCCGGGGAGCGACGTGGCGGCCGTGATGCCGGACCGGGAGTCGGCCGGCGCCGGGCGGCTGTTCGCCCCGGAACAGGCGGCGGCGGAGGACGATTTCCGCGTGCTGGGGCAGTACCTCGACTCCTACATCGTCATCGAACGCAAGGGTGAGCTCCTGGTCATCGACCAGCACAACGCCCGCGAGCGCGTGCTGTTCGAGAAGCTGCAGGCCGGCTTCGGCGCCGGTGCCCCCCCCTCGGCCCAGGCCCTCTTCCCGCTGCTGCTCGACCTGACCCCCGCCGAGGAGGCGGAGCTGGACGACGAGCGACTCGAGGCGTTCCGCCGCGCCGGCTTCGACATCCGCCGGCTCAGCGGCGGCACCGTCGAGATCAAGGCCTTTCCCCCGTTCCTGAGCGAGGGCCGCATCCGCGAGAGCGTGCGCGCCGCGCTGCGCGAGTCGGCCGGGGAGCGGGACCACGCCGCCCGCAGCGAGCGCCTGCTGGCCTCGCTGGCCTGCCACGATGCCGTCAAGGTCAACCAGCGCCTCCATCCCGAGGAGATGCGCGCCCTGGTGCGCGACCTGTTCGCCTGCGCCAACCCCCACGTCTGCCCGCACCGCCGGCCGATCGTCGTCACCCTCACCCTGGATGACATCGAGAGGCTTCTGAAGCGCCGTTGAGCGGCGGGAAACCCGGACCCGGCTACACCAGCGGCGGCCCTGCCGCCCGGGTGGCGCCGCTGCTGCGCTGGTTCGGCCGCCGGCGCCGCGACCTGCCCTGGCGCCGGCGCCGCGACCTCTACGGCATCTGGGTATCGGAGGTCATGCTGCAGCAGACGCGGGTGCAGACGGTCGTTCCCTATTACCGGCGTTTCCTGGAGCGCTTCCCCACCCTGAAGGCGCTCGCCGCCGCCCCCCTGCAGGAGGTGCTGAAGGCCTGGGAGGGGCTAGGCTACTATTCCCGCGCCCGTAACCTGCTCCACGCCGCGCGCATCGTCGTGGACCGGCATGGCGGCCGCGTCCCCGCCGGCGGCGCCGAGTTCCGCTCCCTGCCGGGGGTGGGGGAGTACATCGCCGCCGCCGTGCTCAGCATCGGCGCCGGGGCGGTCCTGCCGGTGGTTGACGGCAACGTCCTGCGCGTCGTCTGCCGCTGGCAGGGCTTCGCCGGCGACGTCCGCCTGCCGGCCACGCGGCGCCGCGTCCGCGCGTTCCTGGAGGGGATCATCCCCGCCGCCGCGCCGGGCCGCTTCAACGAGGCCCTGATGGAGCTCGGCGCCCTGGTATGCCTGCCCCGTTCGCCGCGCTGCCCGGTCTGCCCCCTGCGATCCGGCTGCTTCGCCCGGGACCGTGGGCGGACCGGCTCGCTGCCGGTCAAGGGCAAGAAAAGGCCCGTCCCCGAGCACGAGGTGGCGCTGGCCGTGATCGTCCGCCGGGGCAGGATCTACATCCAGCAGCGGCCTGAGGATGGGCATTTGGGCGGCCTGTGGGAGTTCCCCGGCGGCAAGTGCCGGCCGGGGGAGCGGCCCGGGGACGCGGTCGTGCGCGAATGCCGCGAGGAGCTGGGGGCGGAGGTGGAGGCGCTGCGCGAGCTGGCTGTCGTGCGCCACGCCTACAGCCATTTCAAGGTGCGCCTGCACGTGTTTGCCTGCCGGCGGCGGCGGGGGCGCATCCGCCCCCGCCGCCCCCACGCCTGGGTGCCGGCCGCTGACCTGGGGGCGTATCCTTTCCCCGCCGCGAACCACAGGTTCCTGCCGCGGGTCGCCGGTTATGCGGAAGAACGGCAGGGGTTCCGGGCTCGCTTCGCTCGCGGCTATTGACAGACCGGCCGAAACCGGGCACAATGAACCTTATGGAGGATCGTTCCTCCAGCCGCTGGCGTGAAAAATCGACTGTTTCGCAGAGGATGCCACTAATCCGGAGATGACATGATCGGCTTTGTACAGATCCTGGGCGGGCTGGCCCTGCTGCTGTACGGCATCCGCCTGCTGAGTTCGGGAATGGAGAAACTGACCGGCGGCCAGATCCAGCGCTGGCTCGACCGCGTCACCCGCAACCGCTTCAAGAGCGCCGGCTTCGGCGCGCTGGCCACCGCCATGATCCAGAGCAGCGGCCTGCTGATGGTCACCATGATCGGGCTGATCAACGCCAACCTGATGTCGGTCCAGCAGGCGATCGGCGTCATGCTTGGCCAGGAGATCGGCACCACCCTTACCGCCCAGATCGTGGCCTTCGACATCGGCAAGTTCAACCTGCTCTTTATCGTCCTGGGGGTCGTCATCCTGGAGTTCGTCGAGGAGCGCGACTGGAAGAAATACGGCGAGATCGCCCTGGGCATCGGCCTCATCTTCACGGCCATGGGGTTCATGTCGTCGGCGCTGAAGGCGCTGATGACCATCCCCTGGTTCGCCGGCGGCCTGGGCGTCATCGGCCGCCTGCCGCTGCTCGGCGTCCTGGCGGGCCTGGTCGTCACCGCCCTCACCCAGAGCAGCACGGCCGTCACCAGCATGACCGTCGCCATGGGGTTGAGCCGCGCGATCACCATCGAGGGCGCGGTGGGGATCATCCTCGGCGCCAACATCGGCTCCTGCATCACCGGACTCGTCGCCTCGCTGCGCCTGTCGCGCGCGGCGCGCCAGGCCTCGCTGGCGCAGATCGTCATCAACATCTTCGGCGTCCTGCTGTTCCTGCCCTTCATCCGCCCCTACGCCGCGCTGGTCAGCGGCACCTCCGCGGAGCTGGCCCGCCAGATCGCCAACGCCCACACGATATTCAACCTGGCGGTCAGCGCGCTGTGCTTTCCCTTTGTCCGCCAGATCGCCTGGCTGGCCACGAAGCTGGCGCCGGAGAAGCCCGGCCGCGAGAAGCCGAGGCTGACCCGCTTCATCGACGCCATGCAGCTGAGTGCGCCGGCGGTGGCGCTGAACGAAGCGGCCCGGGAGCTGACGAACCTCGGCGAGGTGACCGCCGGCATGGTCGCCGACAGCTGCCGGGCGCTGATCGAGAAGGACCGGGCGACGGCGGAAGCGGTGATCGCCCGGGAGGAGCACTTCGTCGACCCGGTGTTCAAGCTGACGTCGGATTTCGTCAACCAGCTGATCCAGGTTGACCTGACCCGCCGGCAGAGCCAGCGCTGCTTCCAGATCAAGAACCTGCTGATGGACGTCGAGCGCGTGGCCGACCTTTCCGAGGACATGTCCCAATTCGCGCTGGAGCGCATCCAGGACGACGTCCCCTTCACCCCGGCGGCGCTGCAGGAGCTGCGCGAGGCGGCGGCCAAGGCCCACGAGGTCTTCGCCCTCTCCCTGCGGGCCTTCGCCGCCGGCGACCGCGAGCTTTCCCGGGCGGCCTGCCGCCTGGAGAACGAGTTCGACCGCCTCTACTGGCAGTTCCGCCAGAACCACATCGACCGGCTGGCGGCCGGCTCCTGCCACCCGCGGGCCGACGTCATCTTCACCGAGGCCATGCGCGCCCTGGAGCGCATCAGCGACCACGCCGACAACATCGGCGTCAGTGTCGCCCGCTCGTTCCCCGCCTGACCGAGCCGGCCCGGCTTTGACTTGCGAAAAAGGCTATGCTATAGTCCCGTTTCCCGCGGCGCTCCAGCCGCATCCAGGCCAGCCGAGGTGAGCGATGTTCAAGTCCCTGGTGCCGAAGAACAATGTCTTCTACGATCTTTTCGACCAGATCAGCGTCAATATCGTCGAGGGGGTGCAGACGTTGGTCGCCATGCTCAACGAATGCGGCGGCTATGACGAACATGCCGTCCGCCTCAAGTCGCTGGAACACCAAACCGACCAGCTGGTGCATAGCGTCATGTCGCACCTGCACAAGACCTTCATCACCCCCATCGAGCGCGAGGACATCCACCAGCTCGCCGGCCGCCTCGACGACATCCTCGACCTGGCCGAAGCGGCGAGCTCGCGCATCGACCTCTACCGCCCCTGCGCCGTGCCGCGCGAGGCGCTCGAGCTGGGCCATGTGCTTCTCGAAAGCGTCAAACTGGTGAAGGAGATGGTCAGCCTGCTCCCGGACATGAAGAAACGGGCGCGCATCATGGAGCTGACCGTGGAGATCAACCGCCTGGAGGACCAGGCCGACTATATCCGCCGCAGCACTTTGGCGCGGCTTTTCCGCGAGGAGCGGGACCCCTTCGAGCTGATCAAGTGGAAGGACATCCTGGAGTACATCGAGCGCGCCACCGACCGCTGCGAGGACGTGGCCGACATCACCGAGGGCATCGTCCTGGAAAACAGCTGAGCGGGTCGCCGCCATGATGGTCCTCATCGTCGTCATCATCTTCCTGGCGCTGTTGTTCGACTTCATCAACGGCATGAACGATGCCGCCAACTCGGTGGCCACCGTCGTCTCCACCCGCGTGCTGTCGCCGCGCCAGGCCGTCCTGTGGGCCGCCTTCTTCAATTTCGCCGCCGCCTTCCTGTTCGGCGTGCACGTGGCCAACACCATCGGCAAGGGCGTGATCGACACGCGGATCGTCACTGCGCCCATGATCCTGGCCGCCCTAGTCGGCGCCATCGTCTGGTCCTATCTGTGCACCCATTATGGATTTCCCATCAGCGTTTCCCATGCCCTGGTCGGCGGCTTGATCGGCTCGGCCGTGGCCAAGAGCGGCGTGAAGGCGCTGGTCGTGCCCGGCCTGCTGAAGATCTCGCTGTTCATCGTACTGGCGCCGCTGATCGGCTTGATCCTGGGCTACCTGATCATGCTCGCCGTGCTCTGGACCTGCCGCAGGCGGACCCCGCAGACCGTCGACCGCTGGTTCCGCCGCCTGCAGCTTCTCTCAGCGGCGCTGTACAGCATTGGCCACGGCACCAACGACGCCCAGAAGACCATGGGCATCATCGCCATGCTGCTCTTCTCCACCGGCAAGCTGGGGTCGACATTTTACGTCCCCAGCTGGGTGATCATCAGCTGCTACCTGGCCATCTCCCTGGGCACGCTCAGCGGCGGCTGGAAGGTGATCGAGACCATGGGCATGAAGCTTACCAAGCTCCGGCCGGTGCACGGCTTCAGCGCCGAGACCGCCGCCGCCTCGTCGATCCTGTTCTCGACCTTCCTGGGCGTGCCGGTCTCGACCACCCATACCATCACCGGCTCGATCATCGGCGTCGGCGCCACCACGCGGCTCTCGGCCATCCGCTGGGGACTGGCGGTGCGCATCGTCTGGGCCTGGATCCTGACCATCCCCGGCTCGGCGCTGATCTCGGCGTTGAGCTGGTACGCCGTTTCGCTGCTTGGTCTTCCCGGTTGAAGCGGTTGCGGCCCGGCATGGCGGATGCGCGGAATTAACCGATTCTTAACAATCCATTAATCTTTCCTTAACGGATTCTCCTGACAATGGACTCCGTGATGCACGAAAGGTATATCGCTGCCGGATGAAACGGCAGCGCCGTGCCGTAAGCCGGGATCAGGAGGATGCAGTGGGAAAAAACGTCAAGCCGTTTCTGGGAACGATCGCCGGGATCCTTATTGTCCTGCTCCTGGCCGGCTGCAGCCGCCAGGCGCAGCAGGCCAATTCGCTGCAGATCAAGGGCTCGGACACCATGGTGAACCTGGGGCAGGCGTGGGCCGAGGAGTTCATGAAGGCCGACCCCAGCGTGTCGGTGGCCGTCACCGGCGGCGGCTCGGGCACGGGCATCGCCGCCCTGCTGTCCGGGACCTGCGACATCGCCGAGCTTTCGCGCGAGCTCAAGCCCGAGGAGATCGCCCTGGCCAAACGGAAAGGTTTTGAGCCCAGACAGGTCTCGGTGGCCCTGGACGGCCTGGCCGTGGTGGTCCACCCGGCCAATCCCATCGCGCAGCTCACCATGGACCAGCTGGCCGCGGTCTTTTCCGGCGCGGTGACGAACTGGAAGGAGATCGGCGGCGCGGATCTGCCCATCGTCGTGCTGTCGCGCGAGGTCAACTCGGGCACCCACGTCTACTTCAAGGAGCACGTGCTGCGCGGCAACCAGAAGGACAGCCACGTCGAATTCGCCGCCAATGCCCTGATGCTGCCCAGCTCGCAGGCCATCGCCGACGAAGTGGCGCAGAACCCCGGCGCCATCGGCTACTTCGGCATGGGCTACATCAGCGCCAAGGAGAAGGCGCTGGCCGTGGCCAAGGACGCCGCCTCGCCCTTCGTAGCGCCGACGATCGAGAACGTGGTCAGCCAGGCCTATCCCATCTCGCGGCCGCTGCTGATGGTCACCCGCGGCGAGGCGCAGGGGCTGGCGGCCAGGTTCCTCGAGTACGTCCTCAGCCCGGCCGGGCAGGGCATCGTCGCCCGGATCGATTTCGTGCCGGTGAAATAAGCCGGGTCCCGCCATGAATCCGGCGCGGCTGCGCAAGCTCAAGGAGTGGCTGATCGAGCGGGCTATCCTGCTCAGCGGCGTCTTTTCCGTCGTGTTCGTCGTCCTGATCTTCCTCTTCCTGCTGCGCGAAGGGCTCTCGCTGTTCCGCGGCGAGAGCGTGCTCGATTTCCTTTTCGGCAAGAGCTGGTACCCCATCTCCGAGCCGCCGCGCTTCGGGATCCTGCCGCTGATCCTGGGCTCGCTGCTGGTAACGCTGGGCGCCGCCGCCATCTCCGTGCCCATCGGACTGGCCGCAGCCCTGTTCATCGCCGAGATCGCGCCGGGTAGGCTGAAGGAGGGGCTGAAGGCCGGCATCGAGCTGCTGGCGGCCATCCCGTCGGTGGTGATCGGCTTCATCGGCATGATCACCCTCGGGCCGTTTATCAAGAAGCTGTTCGCCGTCCCCACCGGGCTGACGGCCCTGACCGGCTCAGTGACGCTGGCCTTCATGGCCATGCCCACCATCGTCTCCATCGCCGAGGACGCCATCACCGCCGTGCCGCGGCAGTACCGCGAGGCGGCCATCGCCATGGGGGCGACGAAGTGGCAGACCACCTGGCGCATCGTGGCCCGCGCCGCCCGGCCGGGCATGGTCGCCGCCGTCATGCTGGGCATCGGCCGCGTCATCGGCGAGACCATGGCAGTGATGATGGTCACCGGCAACGCCGCCGTCATCCCCAGCGGCATGCTGCAGCCGGTGCGCACGCTGACGGCGACCATCGCCGCCGAGATGGGCGAGTCGGTGCAGGGCGGCTCCCACTACGCCGCCCTGTTCGCCATCGGCATCGTGCTGTTCGTCATCACCTTCCTGATCAACGGCGTGGCGGACCTCTACCTGCACCGCTCGCGCAAGTAGCCATGAGCCCGCGCCTGTCGCAGAAGATCGCCTTCGCGCTGCTGTTCCTGGCCACGCTGCTGGTGGTGCTGCCGGTGGCGGTCATCCTGTTCATCATCGTGGCCAAGGGCGCCAGCGCCCTCAGCTGGGACTTCCTGCTCACCATGCCCCGCGACGGCATGACCGCCGGCGGCATCCTGCCGGCCATCCTCGGCACCCTCTACCTGGTGCTGGGCGCGGTGCTCTTTGCCGTGCCGCTGGGCGTCGCCGCCGCCGTCTACCTGGTCGAGTACTCCAGCGACAACCGCTTCTCGCGCCTGGTCAAGCTGGCCATCGTCAACCTGGCCGGCGTGCCCTCGGTGGTGTACGGCCTGTTCGGCCTGGGCATTTTCGTCACTTTCTTCCGCTTCGGCGCCTCCATCCTGTCGGGCGCCCTCACCCTGGGCATCATGATCCTGCCGGTGATCATCACCTCCGCGCGCGAGGCGCTGGAGAGCGTGCCCCGTCATTTCCGCACCGTCAGCCTGTCGCTGGGCGCCAGCCGCTGGCAGACCGTCCGCCACGCGGTGCTGCCCCACGCCCTGCCGGGGATCATGACCGGCATGATCCTGGGGCTGGGGCGCGCCGCCGGCGAGACGGCGCCCATCCTGTTCACCGTGGCCGCCTTCTACCTGCCGCGGCTGCCGCAGTCGCTGTTCGACCAGACCATGGCCCTGCCCTACCACCTGTACGTCATCTCCACCCAGGTGCCGGGCATCCCCGAGAACGTGCGCTACGGCACGGGGCTGGTGCTGCTGGCGCTGGTGCTGCTGCTGAACCTGGCGGCGATCGTCCTGCGCGCGCGTTTCCGCCGCAAGAAGAAATGGTAAGCCGCCCCGTCAAATTCTCGATCCAGGGGCTGCACGTCCACTACGGGGAACTGTGCGTGCTCCGCGAGCTGAGCTTGGAGATACTGGCCAACGAGATCTTCACCGTCATCGGTCCGGCCAACTCGGGCAAGACCACGTTCCTGCACTCGCTCAACCGCCTGATCGACCTGGCGCCCGGCAGCCGCGTGAGCGGCCGCATCCTGCTCGACGGCGATGACATCCGCCTCCGGCTGGAGAAGGAGAACCTGCGCCGCAAGGTGGGCATCGTCTTCGCCCTGCCGCTGCCGCTGCCGCTGTCCATCTACGAGAACATTGTCTACGGCCTGCGCATGCAGGGCGTCCGCGACCGCGCCGTCCTGGACGAGGCGGTGGAGCGCAGCCTGCGCGAGTCCTACCTCTGGGAGGAGGTGAAGGACCGCCTGCGCTCGCCGGCCATGAACCTCTCCGGCGGGCAGCAGCAGCGGCTGTGCATGGCGCGCATCCTCGCCGGCCGTCCCGACGTCCTGCTCTTCGACGAGCCCACCTCGGGGCTGGACCCCATCTCCACGGCGCGCATCGAGGAGACCCTGCTGGAGCTGAAGGAGCGCTACACCATCGTGCTGGTGACCAACAACGTGGCCCAGGCGGCCCGCGTCGGCGACCGCACCGCGTTCTTCCTGATGGGGGAGATGGTCGAGGTCAGCGAAACCGGCAGGATGTTCACGGCGCCGGCCGACCCGCGCACCAGCGACTACATCACGGGGAAGTTCGGATGAGCGCGCCGGGAGTCGCCATCGAGACGCGGGGGCTCGACCTCTTCTATGGGGATTTCCAGGCCCTGACCCGGGTCGAGCTGCAGGTGCCCGAGCGCGAGGTGACGGCGCTGATCGGGCCCAGCGGCTGCGGCAAGAGCACGCTGCTGCGCGTCTTCAACCGCATGAACGACCTGATCGAGGGCGCGCGCGTCGGCGGCACGGTGCTGGTGGGCGGCGAGGACATCTACGCCCCCGGCGCCGACCTGCTGCGCCTGCGCGAGCGGGTGGGCATGGTCTTCCAGCGCCCCAATCCCTTCCCGCTCTCGGTGTACGAGAACATCGCCTTCGGCCTCTCCGTGCACCGGCTGGCGCCGCGCCGCGAGCACGACATGATCGTCGAGCAGGCGCTGCGCGACGTGCTGCTGTGGGACGACCTCAAGGACCGCCTGCAGCGCTCGGCGCTGGCGCTGTCGCTGGAGCAGCAGCAGCGGCTGTGCATCGCCCGCGTGCTGCCGCTCAAGCCGCGGGTGCTGCTCATGGACGAGCCCTGCTCGGCCCTCGACCCCATCGCCACCCTGCACATCGAGGAGCTGATGCGCCAGCTGAAGCGCGATTACACCATCGTCATCGTCACCCACAACATGCAGCAGGCGGCGCGGGCCTCGGACCGCACCGGCTTCATGTACTTGGGCAAGCTGGTCGAGTTCGGCGAAACGGCCCGAATCTTCACCCACCCGCGCCAGGAGCTGACCGAGAATTACATCCGCGGCCGCTTCGGCTGACGCGCCCCCGGATCTGCCTGTCATCGGCCAAACGCCACCGCCCCGCCCGCCTTTCCCGCTCCGCCGCTGCCGGAAACGGGGGAGTGCCGCCTAGGCCGATGGCTCTTCCCCTCGCGAGCGCAGCCATTCGCGCACCCGGGCCTCGATGCGGTCGCGCAGCCGGCGCACCTGCTCCATCCTGTCCTCCTCGGAACCGCTGAAGGCGGCGGGATCGGGGAAGCTCCAGTGCTCGCGGCGGACGATGCCGGGAAAGATGGGGCAGCCCGCGGCCTGGCTTTCGTCGCAGACGGTGATGACCCAGGCGAAGAGCTCTCCCCGGCGCAGCAGCTCGAAGATGCCGCGTGTCGGCTTGCCGGCGATGTCGATGCCCTTCTCGGCCAGGGCGCGGACCGCCAGCGGGTTCAGCGCCCCCGGCTCCAGGCCGGCGCTCTCGGCCGCGAAATGCCCGCCCCCGTGCCGGTTTAAAAACGCCTCGGCCATCTGGCTGCGGGCCGAATTGTGCACGCAGATGAACAGAACCCTTGTTTTTTCCATAATTGGCGCTCCTGCGAGCATACTGGACGTGCACGGTTCATTTTATGCGAAGCGGCAGTTAATAACTAGTTAAGGGCGGGGAAAAAGGCTTAACTGCAAATTAACCGCTTTTTCATCCCCGATTAATCGCCGCCGGCGACAATCGCCGCGGAAAGCAAATTTTTCCTGGAGGAAAAAATGAAACGCATCCTGCTCCTTGTCCTGCTGGCCCTGCTCTCCCTGAGCGCCTTGAAGCTGCCGGCCGCCATCTCGGCCTACGCCTTCGGCGACTACTATCTCGTGTTCAAGAACCACAAGGAGGCGGTGGACGGCCAGCATGGGCTATGGCTGCGCCGGGTCTACATCACCTACGAGTCGGACATCTCCGACAAACTCAAGGCCCGCGCCCGTCTGGAGTTCAACAGCACTGGCAACTTCAGCACCTCGGCCGCAAACATCACCCCCTACCTGAAGGACGCCTACATCTCCTTCCAGTACGCTCCCCTGCACAAGGTGACCGCCGGCATCCAGGACAGCCTGGCCTACGGCAACATCGAGAAGTTCTACGGCTATCGCCATCTGGAAAAGACCATGTTCGACCTCTACAAGGTACGCTCCTCGCGCGACTTCGCCATCGACTTCAACGGCGCCTTCGACAAGGAGAAGAAGTTCAACTACGGCGTGCAGTTCGGAAACTACTCGGGCAACAAGAACGAGACCGACAAGTACAAGCAGGTCGGCGCCCGCCTGTTCGTCAACGTCACTCCCAAGCTGCTGGTTGAGGTCAATGGCGACGTCAGTGTCGTGTCCGGCGTAAAGACCTCCTTCCTGGTCCAGGGCTTCGTGGGCTACAAGGACGAATGGGGCCGTCTGGGAGTGAATTACGGCCAGGAAACGGTCAAGGAAGACGGCAAGGACGATGTGGATTTCGGCATCTTTTCCGCTTTCGCTGTGGCCAAGATCGGCAAGAAGCTCGAGGCCGTCGCCCGCTACGACATGAGCGTCGATCCGCAGCCGTACGGCCAGGGCGACTACCTGCCCATCGAGAAGGGCTACAAATCCAACCTGGCCATCCTGGGCCTGGCTTGGAACCTGCACCCCAAGTTCCAGATCATGCCCAACATCAAGATGGTGTCGTATAAGGAAAATAAGGGCGTCAAGCCTGGCAGCGACACCTACTTCAACGTGACGTTCTATTACCAGTTCTAATCTTGGGCAAGTAAGGAGAGTATTATGAAGATCGCAACCATTTTACTGACGCTGGCCCTGCTGGCCGGCGGAGTCGGCTTCGCCGCCGATGCCAACAGGATCGTGGTCGACGGCTCAACCACCGTGGGCCCCATCGCCAAGGCCTTCGCCGAATACTACATGAAGCTGAACCCAAGGGTGAACATCACCGTCTCCGAGTCGGGCTCCGGCAACGGCGCCAAGAGCCTGGTGAACAAGTCGTGCCAGGTGGCCAGCATGTCGCGCCTGCTCAAGCTGAACGAGTTCGAGGCCGCGGTGCACTCCGAGATCCTGCCGGTGGTGCACGTGGTGGCCCTGGACGGCATCGCCATGGTCGTCCATCCCGGCAACCCGGTGGCCAAGCTGACGCTGGCTCAGGTGAAGGACGCCTACCTGGGCAAGATCCGCAACTGGAGCCAGCTGGGCGGGCCCAACGCCCCGATCGTCATCATCTCGCGCGACACCAACAGCGGCACCTACGAGACCTTCGAGGGCAAGGTGATGAAGGGCGAGAAGATCGTCAAGAACTGTGAATACGTAGGCTCCAACGGCGCCATCCGCCAGCGGGTGCAGAGCACGCCGGCGGCCCTGGGCTACGTGGGCATCGGCTTCCTGGACGACACTGTCAAGGCCCTGGCTGTCGACAACGTCATGCCCACCCCGGAGACGGTGAAGAACGGCAGCTACCCGATCGCCCGTCCGCTGTACCTGGTCACCAACGACTACCCCAAGATGGGCTCGCACCTCTACCGCTACGTCAACCTGTACCTGAGCAAGAAGGGCCAGTCGATGATCGAGGAGATCGGCTTCATCCCGGTCACCAGTTACTGAGAGCCGTCCCCGCAACGTGAATAGAAGACAGCGAACCCTGGTCATGAGCGACGCGGCCAGCCGCCTGCGGCGGCTGGCCGCCTTCCTTTCCAAGTCGCTACTGCTCATGGCCACGGCCATGTCGCTGGTGGCCGTGCTGCTGATCATCGTCTACATCGCCCGCGACGCCATTCCGTTCTTCAAGCTGCACGGGCTGAAGGAGCTCTTCGCCAGCGCCGCCTGGTTCCCCAGCGGCACCCCGCCCGAATTCGGCGCCTGGGCCATCTTCGTCGGCAGCGCCCTGGTCACCGCCGGCGCCGTCGTGGTGGCCGTGCCCCTGGGCGTGGCGGCGGCGATCGCGCTCAGCGACATCCTGCCTTACCGCCTGCGCCAGGCGGTCAAGCCGGTGATCGAGGTCCTGGCCGCATTGCCGTCGGTGGCCTACGGCTTCTTCGCCCTGGTCATCTTCGCGCCGCTGCTGCAGCAGCGCGGCGGCTCGCTGCTGGCCGTCGCCGCCTGGCTGGTGCTGCTGCCGCTGGGGCTGCTGCTCATCCTGATCGTGAGCGGCGCCGCCACCCGCTCGGTCCGCCCCGACGTGGCCCCGGCCGCCCGCTGGATCCTGGCCGCGGCGCTGGCGGCGATCCTGCTGCGCGGCCTGCTGGCCCTTGGCTCGCTGCTGGCCTCGCTCACCGTCGCCAGCGGCACCAACGCCCTCAATGTGTCGGTGGTGCTGGGCGTCATGGCCCTGCCGACCATCGTCAGCGTCGCCGAGGACTCGCTGCAGGCGGCCGGCCGCGAGTTGCGCGAAGGCAGCTATGCACTGGGCGCCACCCGCGCCGAGACCCTGTTCAAGGCGGTGATGCCGGCCGCCGGCAGCGGCATCATCGCCGCCGTCATCCTGGGGGTGATGCGCGCCATCGGCGAGACCATGGTGGTGTGGATGGCCTCGGGGAACGCCGCCCAGGTGCCCCAGCCCTGGTACAACCTGCTGAGCCCGGTGCGCACCCTGACCGCCACCATCGCCGGCGACATGGGCGAAGCCGACCAGGTGCTGGGCTCGTCGCGCTACCACGTGCTGTTCGCCCTGGCCCTTTGCCTGCTGGTCATTTCGCTGCTGGCCAACCTGGGCAGCGAGTGGATCCTGCGCCGCAAGCAGCGCCGGCTGGGGGGGGCCAAATAGCATGGACCTGCGCACCCGCAAGTTGTTCGACCGCTCGCTGACCGGTGTCAGCGTCATGGCCGTCGCACTGATGGCGCTGGCCCTGGCGATCCTGCTCGCCCCCATCGTCGCCCGCGGACTGGGCGCCTTCTTCTTCCGCGCCACCAGCGAATTCCGCCGCTTCAACCTCGAACAGTTCGACCGCGGCGACCCGCGGGCAGTCGCCGCCGAGACCCGGGCCGTCGCCGCGGCACGCCGGCCGGTCTACGACATGCTGGCCGCCTTCGAGGACGAGCTGGCGGAGCTGGACACCTCCCGCCGCCCGGCCCTGCGCAAGCAGTTGCGGGAGGTCAAGGAGGGGCTTGTCGAGCTCCTGGGACCGCCCCCGGGAGAGATTGCGGCCGTGATGCTGCGACAGCAGTACGGCCAGACGCGCTGGGACCGGGCGCGGGGCAAGCTTGCCGGCATCCTGTTCGCGGTGAAGTGGGACTACTCCGACCCCAGCCGCATGGGGAGAAAAGTCCTGGTGCCCCGCCGCAGCGCCTTCGCCGGTACGCGCCTGGAGCCGTTGTTCCCCTACCTGGAGCGGAACCTGAAGGCCATGCTGCGGCCGCGGCCCGTCTTCTACTGGCGCTTCCTGGCCGACCGCTCGCTGGACTCGCATTTCTTCGGCGGCATCTGGCCCGAGATCCTCGGCACCGTCTACCTGACGCTGGGCGCCATGCTGCTGGCCATCCCCTTCGGCGTTATCGCCGCCGTCTACTTGAGCGAGTTCGCCGCCGCCGGCCGCGTGGTGAGCCTGCTGCGCGTGTGCATCAGCACCCTGGCCGGCGTGCCCAGCATCGTTTTCGGCCTGTTCGGACTGGCCTTCTTCATCAACACCCTGCACCTGTCGCGCTCCAAGAGCGTGCTGGCCGGCTCGGCGACGCTGGCACTGCTGATCCTGCCCACCATCATCCGCGCCTCCGAGGAGGCCTTGAAGGCCGTGCCGAGGTCCTACAAGGAGGCGGCGCTCAGCCTGGGCGCCAGCCCGCTGCGCATGGTGCTGACCGTGCTGCTGCCCGCGGCCTTGCCCGGAATTTTAACGGGCATCATCATCAGCATGGGCCGCGCCGCCGGCGAGACCGCCCCCATCATCTTCACCGCCGCTGTCAGCGTCGGCCAGCCGCTGAAGCTGTGGGAGACGCTGAGCCAGCCCACGCCGGCCCTGCCCTGGAACATCTACAACCTGGCCACCGAACACCAGGCGGTCGACGAGATCCGCCACGTGCAGTTCGGCATGGTGCTGACGCTGGTGCTGCTGGTCCTGCTGCTCAACCTGGCGGCCATACTGATCCGCGCCCGCATCAGCAAAAAAATGAGAGGTTGACCCATGACCCAGATCCCAATCGCGAACCCCAGCCTGGAAGCAACCGCTGCCGCCGGCGCTGCCCATGTCAATTGCCAGGAATTCTCCTTTTATTACGGCGACAACCAGGCGGTGACGGACGTGACGCTGGACTTCCCCAGCTTCCAGGTGACGGCCATCATCGGCCCCAGCGGCTGCGGCAAGAGCACCCTGCTGCGCTCGATCAACCGCATGAACGACCTGATCCCGGGCCGGCGCACCACCGGCAGGTTGGTGTTCGACGGCCAGGACGTCTACGGCCCGCGCCTGGACGTCGTCGCCCTGCGCCGGCGCATCGGCATGGTCTTTCAGAAGCCCAACCCCTTTCCCAAGTCCATCTTCAATAACATTGCCTATGGCCGCCGGTTGTACGACAGCCTGGAGCGGCGGGAGCTGCAGGCGGTGGTGGAGACCAGCCTGCAGCGGGCCGGGCTGTGGGAGGAGGTCAAGGACCGTCTGGACGACAACGCCCTGAGCCTGTCGGGGGGCCAGCAGCAGCGGCTGTGCATCGCCCGCGCCCTGGCGGTCGACCCCGAGGTGCTGCTCATGGATGAGCCGACCTCGGCCCTGGACCCTCGCGCCACGGCTCGCGTCGAGGATCTGATCGCCGAGCTGCGCGGCCGCTATACGATCATCATCGTCACCCACAACATGCAGCAGGCGGCGCGAGTTTCCGACCACACCGCTTTCCTTTACGAGGGCAACTTGGTAGAATACGGGCCGACGGCGCGCATGTTCACCCAGCCGCGCGAAAAGCGCACTGAGGATTACATGACCGGCCGTTTCGGCTGAGCAAGGAGGTCACCATGGCTGTGCACCTGCAGACCGAGATCGAGAAGCTGAAGAAGCGCATCACCCTATACGGCGGCATGATCGAGAAGAACCTGGGGGACGCCATCCGCTCCATCCAGGCCAGGGATGCCGACCTGGCCCGCCAGGTGCTGGGGGTCGACGACCAGGCCGATCAGTGGGAGGTCGACACCGAGGAGGAGTGCCTCAAGATCCTGGCCCTGCACCAGCCGGTGGCCGTCGACCTGCGTTTCATCATCGCCGTGCTGAAGATCAACAACGACCTGGAGCGCATCGGCGACGAGGCGGTCAATATCGCCGAGCGCTCGCTGCGCGTCTCGCCGCTGGCCCTGCCCGGCGATCCCGTCGACTTTGCGCCCCTGTGCCGGCTCGTGCAGGAGGCCCTGCGCTCCTCCCTGGACGCCCTGGTGCGCCTGGATGCGCCGTTGGCGCACAAGGTGTGCCACTCCGACGACGCCATCGACGAGATGGTCCATAACCTGTTCGTGCGCCTGAAGGATGAGATCAAGAAGCACCCGGACCAGGCCGACCAGCTGATCGAATACCTGCGCGTCAGCCGCCACCTGGAACGCATCGCCGACCATGCCACCAACATCGCCGAGGACGTTATCTACATGATCGAGGGCAGTATCGTCCGCCACCGCCATGAGGCGATCTGAGCCGGCCGCCCCTTGTCCGGCCGCAGGGGAGTGAGGAGCGCATGAGCGAGACGAGGAAGGCGCCGCCGGCCAAGGGCGTAGTCGCCGTCGTCGACGACGAGACCGACATCCGCGACCTGATCGCCCTGCACCTGACGCGCGCCGGCTTCGCCGTGCGCGCCTTCCCCGCTGCCCGGCCGCTGCTGCAGTACCTGGGCAAGCAGCTCCCCGACCTGCTGGTCCTGGATTTGATGCTGCCCGACGGCGACGGGCTGGAAATCTGCAAGGAACTGAAGCGCGACGCGCGCACCAACGCGCTGCCGATCCTGATCCTGACGGCGCGGGGAGAAAAGGCCGACATCGTGCTCGGGCTGGAATACGGCGGCGACGACTACCTGGTCAAGCCCTTTTCACCGGCCGAACTGGTGGCACGGGTCAAGGCCATTCTGCGCCGCTCGCACGCGTCCGGCGACGGCGCCGAGGGCTTGATCCGCGTCGGCGACGCGCTGGCGATCGACCCGGCGCGCCACGCGGCGCTGGTGAACGGCCAGCCGGCGCCGCTGACGGCCACCGAGTTCTCCATCCTGCTCATCCTCAGCCGCAACCCCGGCTGGGTGTTCACCCGCGAGAAGATCCTCGACACCCTGTGGGGCGACGAAAAGGACGTCATCGACCGCACCGTCGACGTCCATATTCGCCACCTGCGCGAGAAGCTCGGGCCGGCGGGCGCGCTGATCAAGAACATCCGCGGAGTGGGCTACAAGGTCGAACCATGAAGCACAGGATATTCTGGAAGTTTTTCGCCGGGTTCTTCCTGCTCAGCGTGCTGCTGAGCCTGGCCTTCTACGCCCTGGTCGTGGGCCGCGCCCGCACCTTCTACCTGCGCAGCCAGCAGGAGGCGCTGGCGCGGATGGGCGGCCTGCTCGGCGCCGAGCTGGCCGCTGCCTGGCCGTTCGGCGGCGAGGGGACGCTGGACGACTTCATCAAGGAAAAAGGGCGCCAGGCAGGGCTGCGCCTGACCGTCATCGACCCGCGCGGGCGCGTCCTGGCCGATTCGCAGAAGGATCCCGCCGCCATGCAGAACCATGCCGACCGCCCCGAGATCGCCGCCGCCCTCTCGGGAAGGCCCCGCTCCGAGACCCACTTCAGCTTCACCCTGCGCGAGCGCATGCTGTACCACGCCCTGCCGCTGCGGACCGGCGGCGCGACCGTCGCCGCCCTGCGCCTGAGCCTGTTCGCCCGCGACATCGACCAGATGTTCGTCTTCTGGCGCCAGCGGGTTTTCGTGCTGCTGCTGGCGCTGCTGGCCGTCTCCTTCCTGGCCTCGCTCGCCCTGTCGCGCAACCTGACCCGCCCCATCCGCGAGCTGGCGCGGGCGGCCCGCGACTTCGGCGGCGGCCGCTGGCGCGGCCACGTGCCGGTGCGCCGACGCGACGAGTTGGGGGAGCTGGCCGCCGAGTTCAACGCCATGGCCGACCGCCAGCTGGCCGCCTTGAACGGCCTGGAGCGCAGCCAGCACGAGCTGGAGGCCATTCTGGGGTCGGCATCGGACGGCCTGCTGGTGATCGACGCCCAGGAGCGCGTGGCGCGCGCCGGGCCGAGGTTCAGCCAGTTGGTCGGAGTGGCGGATCCGCTCGGCCGCCCCTATTGGGAAATGCTGCGCAGCGCCGAATTCGCCGACCTGGTCCGCCGGGCGGCGAAGCAGGACATCCGCAGCGAGGTGGAGATCAACGGTCGGACCTACCTGGCCTCGCTGTCGCCGCTGCCCGCCCCCGGCGGCACCGTGGTCACTTTCCACGACCTGTCCGCCTCCAGGCACCTGGAAAAGGAGAAGAAGGACTTCGTGGCCAACGTGTCGCACGAGCTGCGCACCCCGCTCACCGCCATCAAGGGCTTCGCCGAGACCCTGGCCGAGGAGGCCAGCGGCGACGCCAGGAAATACCTGGACATCATCCTGCGCCACGCCGATCGCCTGATCGAGCTCACCCAGGACCTGCTGGCGCTGGCGGAGCTGGAGGAAAAAGGCATCGCCCTGCGCCGGGAGGTCATCGACTGGCAGGAGCTGCTGACCGGCGTCCGCGTGCTGTTCGAGAGAAAGTTCGCCGGGAAGAACCTGAGCCTGCAGGTGTCCCTCCCCGCTGATCTCGCCGCCATGGATTTCATGGGCGACCGCTACCGCCTGGAGCAGATGTTGATCAACCTGCTGGACAACGCTCTGCGCTACACGGAGCAGGGCGGGGCCTTCGTCCGCCTGCGCCGCGACGAGGGCGGCCTGGCCATCACGGTCCGCGACAGCGGCATCGGCATCCCCGCCGAGGATCTGCCGCGGATCTTCGAGCGCTTCTTCGTGGTGGACAAGGCCCGATCGCGCCGGAGCGGCGGCACCGGCCTGGGCCTGTCCATCGTCAAGCATATCGTGCGCCTGCACGGCGGCCGCATCGACGTGACCAGCGCGCCGGGGGAGGGCACGGAGTTCACCGTCACCCTACCGCCGGCAGCCGGGGACTGAAGGCGCCGCGAACCGGAAAAAATTCCCCGCGAAAATATTTTCTCTTGACAGGGGTGAAAACTGGATTATAATCGGAATCGAAGCGGAGGAACGCAAATTGAAAAAAGCCATTCACGCGGTTGCGTTGAAGGAAGCTGAAAATCCCGGTGAGGAGGCCGAACCTCCAAGCAGTGCGCTGCTGGAGGACGGCAGCGCTCCCTCCCCGTCGCTGCTGTTCCCCGAGCTGATCCAATTCCCCAATCCCAAGCCCGACAAGACCTTTCTGAAGATCGGCGCCCGCTCCCTGCAGTTCCAGCGGAAGTTCTTCCCGCTGGCCACCACCGCCGACTGGAACAGCTGGGAATGGCAGCTGCGCAACAGCATCACCAGCCTGCACGCTCTGCAGAAGGTCCTGCAGCTCTCCGACGAGGAGACGCGGGCCATGGCCGTCGAGAGCGGCAACCTGCCGTTGCGCGTCACCCCGTACTACGCCAGCCTGCTCGATGCCGCCGATCCGGCGCAGGCCCTGCGGCGCTGCGTGGTGCCGGTGAGCGCCGAGCAGCTGATCTCCTGCGGCGAGGCCGCCGACCCGCTCGGCGAGGACACGCACAGCCGCGTGCCGGGGCTGGTGCACCGCTACCCCGACCGCGTGCTGTTCCTGGTCACCGGCTTCTGCTCCACCTACTGCCGCTACTGCACGCGCTCGCGCCTGGTGGGCGACCAGAACAAGCGCCACCTCAACCGCGAGCAGTGGGACCGCGCCCTCTCCTACATCGAGCTGAACCCCGAGGTGCGCGACGTGCTGCTGTCCGGCGGCGATCCGCTCACCCTGCCCGACGCCAGCCTGGAATACCTGCTGTCGCGCCTCAGCCGCATCCCGCACGTCGAGTTCGTGCGCATCGGCACCAAGGTGCCGGCGGTGCTGCCGCAGCGCGTCACCCCGGCGCTGATCAACCTGCTCAAGCGCTTCCGGCCTCTGTGGATGAGCCTGCATTTCACCCACCCCGACGAGATCACTCCCGAGAGCGCCCAGGCCTGCGAGCGCCTGGCCGACGCCGGCATTCCCCTGGGCAGCCAGACCGTGCTGCTCAAGGGCGTCAACGACTCGGTGCCGGTGATGAAGAAGCTGATGCACGAGCTGCTCAAGGTCCGTGTCCGCCCCTACTACCTCTACCAGTGCGACCCCATCCTCGGCTCCTCGCACTTCCGCACCAGCGTCGATAAGGGGCTGGAGATCATCGAGGGGCTGCGCGGCCACACCAGCGGCTACGCCGTTCCCCACTACGTCGTCGACGCGCCCGGCGGCGGCGGCAAGATCCCGCTGCTGCCCGACTACTACCAGGGGCGCGAGGATGGCGACGTGCTGCTGCGCAACTACCAGAACAAGGTCTATCGCTACCCCGAGCCCGAGTGCGGCCCCGCCGTCCCGGGGGAGGGCTCGTAACCGTCACCGGAAGGCCCCCCCGCTTGCATCCCGGGCCGTCCCGGCATACAATCTACCTGGCCGCGAAGCGGAGCAAACGAACATGATCATCGGCATGACCTACGACCTGAGGCAGGACTATCTCGACGCCGGCTACGGCCGCGAGGAGACGGCGGAGTTCGACCGCCCCGACACCGTCGAGGGCATCGAGACGGCGCTGCGCGCGCTGGGGCACGAGACGCGGCGCATCGGCAACGTCAAGGCCCTGGTGGGGCGGCTGGCCGCCGGCGAGCGCTGGGGCATGGTCTTCAACATCTGCGAGGGCATGTTCGGCCTGGGCCGCGAGGCGCAGGTGCCGGCCCTGCTCGACGCCTACCAGATCCCCTATACCTTCTCCGGGCCGCTCATCCTGGCCCTGGCCCTGGACAAAGCCCTGACCAAGACGGTGGTGCGCGCCTTCGGCGTGCCCACGCCCGACTTCGCCGTCGTCGCCGCGCCCGGGGACGCCGGCCGCGTCGACCTGCCCTTTCCCCTGTTCGCCAAGCCCCTGGCCGAGGGGACGGGCAAGGGCATCGACGCCCGCTCGAAGGTCGATTCCCGCCCGCAGCTCGTCGAGGTGTGCGCCGCGCTGCTGGAGCGCTTCCGCCAGCCGGTGCTGGTGGAGACCTACCTGCCGGGGCGCGAGTTCACCGTGGGCATCACCGGCAGCGGCGCCGACGCCGAGGTGGTGGGCACGATGGAGGTCCTGCTGAACGACGAGGCCGAGGCCAACGCCTACTCCTACGTCAACAAGGAGCAGTACGAGGAGCGGGTGCAGTACGCCCTGGCCTCCGGTCGGGAGGCCGCCGCCTGTGCCGACGTCGCCCTGCGCGCCTGGCGCGGGCTGGGCTGCCTGGACGGCGGCCGCGTCGACGTCAAGATGGACGGCCGCGGCGCGGTGAACTTCATCGAGGTCAACCCGCTGGCCGGCCTGAACCCCAGCCATTCCGACTTGCCCATCATCTGCCGGCTGCGCGGCATCCCCTACGACGAGCTGATCGGGCGCATCATGGCCTCGGCGCTCGGGAGGCTGCCCCGGTGAGCGGCGCCAGCGCGGTCATCCTGCACAACCAGGTCGGCCCGGACTCGCCCAAGGACGAGTTGGACGTGCTGGTCCAGGTGGAGGCGGTGCGCCGTTCGCTCGCCGAGCTGGGCTACCGCGTGCGCGTCGTCCCCTTCTCGCTCGACGTGGAGCGGGCGCTGCGCGTCCTGCGCCGGCTGCGGCCGCTCTTCGTCTTCAACCTGGTGGAGTCGGTCGCCGGCGACGGCCGCCTGGTGCACCTGGCGCCGGCGCTGCTCGACCACCTGGGGCTGCGCTACACCGGCAGCGGCCAGGAGGCCGTGTTCGTCACCTCCAACAAGCTGCTGAGCAAACGGCTGTTCCAGCAGGCGGGCGTGGCCACGCCGCCCTGGCAGGAGCCCGGCGGCGAGCCGGCGGGGGAGTTCGCCGCCGGCACCTACATCCTCAAGTCGGCCTGGGAACACGCCTCCAACTGGTTCGCCGAGGATTCCGTCGTCCGTGCCGCCGACGCCGCCGCCCTGGCCGCGGCGCTGGCGGGCAAAAACCTCGGCCGCGGCGGCTTCTTCGCCGAGCTCTACGTCGAGGGGCGCGAGTTCAACCAGGCGCTGCTGGCCGGCGAGCTGCTGCCGCCGGCGGAGATGCGCTTCGTCGACTATCCCGAGGGCAAGCTGCGCATCGTCGACTTCCGCGCCAAGTGGGAGGAGGACTCGTTCGAGTACGCCCACACCCAGCGCGGCTTCGACTTCGCCGCCTCCGACCGGCCCCTGGTCGAGGAGCTGGGCGCGGTCGCGCGCCGCTGCTGGGAGCGCTTCGGCCTGGGCGGCTACGCCCGCGTCGACTTCCGCGTCGACGTTCACGGGCGCCCCTGGGTGCTGGAGATCAACAGCAACCCCTGTCTCTCGCCCGACAGCGGCTTCTTCGCCGCCGCCGGGCGCGCCGGCCTCTCGTACACGCGGATGGTGGAGCGCATCGTCGCCGACTGCCTGGCGCGGCCCGGCGGTGCCGGGAGGAACCCATGACCCGGCCGGACGCGCTGACGTTCCGCGAGGAGGTGCGCCCCGGCGACGCCGCCCGCGTCGGCGAGATCGTCTCCTCGACGGGATTCTTCCACGATCATGAGGTCGCCGTGGCCGTGGAGCTGGTGGAGGAACGGCTGCGCGACGGAATGGGGAGCGGCTACCTATTCCTCTTCGCCGAGCGGGACGGCCTGGCCGTGGGCTACAGCTGCTACGGCGAGATCGCCTGCACCCGCGGCAGCTACGACCTGTACTGGATCGTCGTGCACCAAGACTGCCGCGGCCAGGGCATCGGCGGACGGCTGCTGCGGGCCACCGAGGAGCGCATCGCCGCCGCCGGCGGCCGCGCCGTCTGGGTGGAGACGTCGGGGCGGCCTCAGTACCGGCCGACGCGCGAGTTCTACCTGCGCAGCGGCTACGCCCAGGAGGCGGTCATGAGGGACTTCTACGACGCCGGCGACGACAAGGTGCTCTACGTCAAGCGGCTGAGGTGACCATGGCGGAGCGGGTAAAGAAACGGTCGGCCAAGGCGGGGTTGCCGCCAGGGACGCTGATGCACGTCGGCACGCGCCGGGTTGGCGAGACGCGCGTGCATATCATGGACTACGACGAGGGCGGCGTGCGCGAGAAGGCGCCGGCGAAGCTGGACGACTGTGCCCCCTTCCGCGACACCGAGTCGGTGACCTGGATCGACATCGAGGGGCTGCAGGACATCCCCCTGCTGGAGGGGCTCGGCCAGTGCTACGGCCTGCACCCGCTGATCCTGGAGGACATCCTCAACACCGACCAGCGGCCCAAGACCGACGACATGGAGGGCTACATCTACGTCGTGCTGAAGATGCTCGACTTCGATCCCCGGACGCTCGAGGTCGTCTCCGAGCAGGTCAGCCTCATCTTCGGCCGCCGCTACGTGATCTCGCTGCAGGAGGGGCGCGAGGGCGACCTGTTCGAGCCCCTGCGCGAGCGCATCCGCAGCGGCAAGGGACGACTGCGCCGCCTGGGGCCCGACTACCTGGCCTACTCGCTGCTCGACACCATCATCGACCATTACTTCGCCATCATGGAGAAGTTCGCCGAGCGCATCGAGGCGCTCGAGGACGAGCTGGTCAGCGATCCCGGGCCCGAGACGCTGCACCAGATCCACCGCCTGAAGCGGGAAATGATCTTCCTGCGCAAGGCGGCCTGGCCGCTGCGCGAGGTGATCAACACCCTGGAAAAGAGCGAGTCGGAGCTGATCCGCCCGGCGACCAAGCTCTTCCTGCGCGACCTGTACGACCATGCCATCCACATCGTCGACAGCATCGAGACCCACCGCGAGATGCTCTCGGGCATGCTCGACATCTACCTCTCCTCGGTCAGCAACCGCATGAACCAGGTGATGAAGGTGCTGACGATCATCGCCACCATCTTCATGCCCCTGACCTTCCTGGCCGGCGTCTACGGCATGAACTTCCGGCACATGCCCGAGATCCCCTGGCGCTGGAGCTACCCGCTGTTCTGGCTGATCATCGTCGCCGCCGCCGCGGCCATGGTGCGTTACTTCAAAAAGAAAAACTGGCTGTAGATCGTTGACGAGCGATCGTGATTCGTAAGACGTAATTCGTAATTAGCAACAGCCATAGGCCGTACGCGTGCGGCTTTTCTTCCGAATTACAAATTACGAATCACGAATTACGAAGATCATGGATCTCCACGAATCTGAAGCTCTTTCATGCCTTGACCCGAACCTCGGATTATGTTATGGATGGTGCGCATGAGCATGGACATGGGTTTCCTGCCGCTCGCTTCTGCCTGGCTCCGCGCCTGGTGGTGGGCGGCCCCGTCCGCCTGAAAATCTAACTTCATCCCCATTTTTCCCCTTTTCGTAAAAAACTACATTTTCAAGGAGAAAAACATGGAACGGTTTTCAGAGCGGAAACATGAGCATTTGCCGACCCACTTTTACAACATCAAGGCCGACCTGCAGGAACAGCCCAAGCCGCCCCTGCATCCCGGAACCGGCGAGCCGCTGCAGCCGGCGGCGCTGGAGGCGATCTTCCCCAAGGGCTTCATCGCCCAGGAGGCCAGCCGCGAGCGCTTCGTGCCGATCCCGGCCGCGGTGTTCGCCGCGTATTCCCAATACCGCCCCACGCCGCTGGTCTACGCCGGCGTGCTGAGGAAGGCGCTGGACACGCCGGCGCACATTTTTTACAAGTACGAGGGGGTCAGCCCCGTGGGCAGCCACAAGCTCAACACGGCGCTGATGCAGGCCTACCTCGCCTCCCAGGAGGGGGTGCGCGAACTCGTCACCGAGACCGGCGCCGGCCAGTGGGGCTCGGCCCTGGCCTATGCCGGCGCGCGCTTCCGCGTCGGGGTGCGCGTCTTCATGGTGCGGGCCAGCTTCCGCCAGAAGCCGGGGCGGCGCATCCTGATGCACCTGTCGGGAGGCAGGGTGGAGGAGAGCCCCGGTCCGAATACAGAGGCCGGCCTGGCCTATTACCAACGTGATCCGGACCATCCCGGCAGCTTGGGCATCGCCATCGCCGAGGCGGTGGAGACGGTCCTGAAGAACCCGGGGAGCAAATACGCCCTCGGCTCGGTGCTGGACGCCGTGCTGCTACACCAGTCGGTCATCGGGCTCGAGGCGGAAAAGCAGATGGCCGGCCTGGGGCTCGATCCCGACACGGTCATCGGCTGCGTGGGGGGCGGCTCCAACTTCGCCGGCCTCGGTTTTCCCTTCCTGCGCCGGAGGCTGCTGGAGAAGAAAAAGACCGAGTTCATCGCCGTGGAGCCCGAAGCGTGCCCGTCGCTCACCAACGGCGAGCTGCGCTACGACCACGGCGACAGCGCCGGGCTGA
>JAKLEC010000059.1 GCA_022711715.1 Acidobacteriota bacterium | reverse complement strand
CAGCTCCTCGGCGAGGCTGTAGGGCTCGTTGTCGTACTGGCGCTTCTCGTTCTGCACCACGCCGCGCTGCTCGTCCAGCTTGGCCTGGGTGACGGCGCCCTTGAGGTGGCCCATGCGGTCGGACTCCAGCCACAGCGCCAGGTCGAGCGCCGGCGTGGGCACGTTCTCGAAGTAGTTGGTGCGGTCCTCGTTGGTCGTGCCGTTGAGGTCGGTGGCGCCCACCTTCTGCATGGGCTTGAAGTAGTCGTCGTCGTAGTTCTCGCTGCCGTTGAACATCAGGTGCTCGAAGAGGTGGGCGAAGCCGGTCCGCCCCGCTTTCTCGTTCTTCGAGCCGACGTGGTACCAGACGTTGAAGGCCACGATCGGCGCCTTGCGGTCCTCGTGGACGATCAGCGTCAGGCCGTTGTCGAGGACGAATTTCTTGTAGGGGATGTCGACGGCGGCGGCGGCGTTCAGCGTCATTCCCTGGGGCAGGCTCACGAGCAGGCTCCCCAAGATCGCGAAAAATGCCATTTTGCTTGCCATGGGTTGTTCTCCTTGCGCATGATCAGCATTCTATCGCATTTCGCCCTCTAAACCAACGAACGAAGGGAAGGCAAAGGGAAGAGAGAGGGAAGAATGAGGGAAGAGAGAGTGGGGAATGCCTTTCTATGTGTTTGTGTCAGTGCCGATCTGTCCAAAATAACTTGTAAAGAGGCCTTGTGAAGCGGGTAAGACGAAAGCTCCAAGTTCCGAGCACCAAATTCCAAATGACCCAAACGAAGAGTAAACGCACTCGTTCAGGAATGACTGCCCTGTTTCCCGATATAGGCAGCAGATCAATTGAGCGCCTTGGTTTAGAGCATAGGAATTTGGAACTTGGAATTTGTTTGGGATTTGCTGCTGGATGCTTGGAATTTTGGTCTTACGAGCAAATGCCCTAGCCATGAAAACCGTCTTGGTTAGCCCCAAGACCCTTTACCACACTGGTGTCAGTGTTTGTGTTCGCAACAGCAATAGAATGCCTGTTTTCAAGCCCCTTTCCCTTTGTCTTCCCTTGAGATCGCGCCACTCCTGCCGTACAATGGCGCACATGAGCTCCCTGCTGAAATGGTGCTTCAACCTGTTCTGGCGGGCGCGGCGGGCCTGGCGCCGGGCCCGGCACATCGGGCCGTTGCCGCCGCCCCTCCTCCGCGCCCGTGCGGGGCAGGAGCCGCTCCCCTTCCTGGAAGGGGCCAACCTGCCCTGGCTCGACTACGGCGGCGACTTCGGCGCCAACGCCTGGAATCCTGGCGGCGGGCTGTCCCGGCCCGGCCGTGCCGGGGAGCTCCGGGGCCAGCTGCGGGAGCTCAAGGCGCGCGGCATCGGCGTCGTCCGCTGGTTCCTCTTCTGCGACGGCCGCGCCGGCATCCGCTTCACGCCCGCCGGCACGCCCCTGGGGCCCGACGAGCGCCTGTACGCCGACATGGATGCCGCGCTGACGGCCCTGGCGGCCGAGAAGATGAAGGTCATTTTCGTCCTCCTCGACTTCCTGTGGTTCGACAAGCCGGGGCACGTCAACGGCGTGCAGACCGGCGGCCGGACCCGGGTCGTCACCGGCGCCTACAAGCAGCAGCGCTTCCGCCGCCGCGTGCTGCGGCCGCTGCTGGAACGCTACGGCCGCTCGGATATGATCCTGGCCTGGGACATCGTCAACGAGGCCGAATGGGCCACCCGCGGCTGGGGGGGCGGCATCATCGGCCCGTCGGTCCCGTTTCTGAAGATGCGCCGCTTCGTCCGGCGGGTGGCGCGCCTGGTCCACCGCCACACCGCCCACCTGGCCACGGTGGGGCTGGGCAACGCCGCCGGGCTGCCTCTGGTGCGCGGCTGCGGCCTCGATCTCTACCAGGTGCACTGGTACGAGCGCTGGCAGGAGGCGGCGCCGCTCGAGCGGCCGATCCACGAGCTGGAGGCGGACCGCCCGGTTCTGCTGGGCGAGTACCCTACCCGGGGCTCCTCGCGGCCGCCGCAGGCGATCGTGGAAGCGGCGCGCAACGCCGGCTTCTGCGGCGCCCTGGCCTGGTCGTGGAATGCACTGGACGAGTTCTCGGGGATGAAGCAGGAGAACTTAACGATCTCTTAGTGATAGTGATAGTGGTAGTGGTAGTAGCAGGTAAGAAAGGAACTATCGTGATTCGTAATTCGTGATTCGTGATTCGAAACAGCAAGAGATTGCTTCATGCCGTTCCTATCATTAAAACTATCGCTCACTCGGTTTCGTGATTGCCGGCCGCGTTCCGCACCTCGGTTCTTAGAGCGGGAGCCTTTCTCACCTCATCGTCATGGATATGATCAGTGGCGTCAAATACGTTTCAACAAGAGCAGCCAGGACAAGCGATGGGATGACGATCAAGGCGTAGCTCTTCAATACTCGGGAGAACTCGACGGAGTTCGCCGCCTCTTTCCTGACCGAATCGACAGTCATCATCCGGCCCCGATTTTTCGTTCCACCCCAGCTGAGTTGAACCCCGAGACAGGCGGCATAAATACATGCCGGGATTTCAATGATGCCATGCGGTAAAATTCCGGCAAAAAGCGTCAGGATCGAACCCCCACCAGCCGAATGGATGAGTGCGGCAAGAATGTAGCCTGTTCTCAATGTGGATAGCGTCGGCAAAAGCAGGAACGGAATCAACCCCAAAAGGAGCGAAATGAAACTCACGAGAAGGTTATTTTTGACAATGATGAAAAAAAAGCGAAGTGATTGAATTTGCAGAAGCCCATGCCTTTCCTCATATCGGGAGAACAGCCCGTGAACCGCCTTTAGAGCCAGAGCGGGATCTTGGCGAAAAAAGAACAGCGAGATCGACATCGCGACAATAAAAAGCCCGAATAGCAGAAAGAATGTGCGAGTAAGGCTCTCGCGGAAGAATCTCCATTCATCCCCATAAAGGGTAAGCAGTTTGTTCATTGTTATTGATTGATTTTACGAAGATATTGCATGTTCTTCAACAAGGATCACTGGAAAGTTTTTTACATCGATTGCCGTCTTCAGATAGCGAACTTTCTGAGAAAAATATCCGTTCTTCCTCTCAGAGGAGGCGTTCATGAAGAAAATCGCGTTTTTCGGGGTGATATTCCTGTCCTTCCTGGCGTTGGTACAGGCGGCGGAGAGCCGGGAGACGCTGACCCTTCCGGCCGGCGGCTTGAAGGCGCTGGCCATCGACTGCGGAGCCGGCTATTTGAAGGTCCGGGGCCAGGAGGGGCTGGAAAGCATCGAAGTCGCCGCCACGCTCCGCGTGAGCGGCGCCAACGAGGCCGAGCTGCGGGAGTTCAGGAAGGAGCGCGTGACGCTGAAGATCGAGAAGGCCGGCGTCAACGCGGTGTTGGCCGCCCGCATCGACGATTCGTTCGACCTGAGCAAGCTGTTCGGCGGCCGGGACGCGGTCATCGACCTGGACGTCCGGGTACCGCGCCGCCTTGATCTCGACATCGAGGACGGATCGGGGGACGCGGAGATCCGCGACATCGACGGCCGCCTGGACCTGGAGGACGGATCGGGGGACGCCCGCATGGCGGACATCCGCGGCGACGCCGTGATCGAGGACGGCTCGGGCGACCTCTTCCTGGAAAGGATGGGGGGCCGCGTGAAGATCGATGACGGTTCGGGAGACATCGAGCTGAAGGACGCCGGCGGCGCCGTCGCCATCGAGGACGGCTCGGGGAGCATCGACCTTCGCGGCGTTGCGGGCCCGGTCTCAGTCGACGACGGCTCGGGCGACATCGTCATCGACGGCGTGGAGAAGGACGTGACCATCGAGGAGGCCGGCAGCGGCGGCCTGGAGATCCGCAACGTCAAGGGAAAAGTCAGGAAATAGACGAACGATCGTGACGCGTAACGCGTGACGCGTGACGAGTAGCAGCAATCAACGGACTAGTAGCGCAAACCAGCTCAAACTTCTGGATTTCGCTCGTTGTTTGCTGTTTCGCGTTACGCGTTACGCGTCACGCGTCACGGGTTAGGATCGCCACGGCTCTGATCGGCGAGCCGTCGGCGTCGGCGATCTTCAGCGGCAGGCAGGAGAAGGTGAACTCCCGCTCCAGCAGGGGCTCGAGGCGGGCCAGGTTCTCGACGATCAGCATGCCCCGCCCCAGCAGCGCCCGGTGCACGGGCAGGGCGGTCGAGTCGATCTCGTCGGCCGAGATGGCGTCCACGCCAAAGCCCTTGAGCCCGAACCCGGCCAGCCAGCCGGCCGCCTCCGGCGAGAGCACGGGATAGCGGCCGAAGTACTCGCCGCTCCCCCAGTACCGCGCCCAGCCGGTATGAAGCAGGGCGAAGCCGGCGCCGCGCAGGCGCTCGCCGTAGTGCTCGATATCGCTGACCTCAATGCTCCGCCCGCGCACCGCCGCCGCGTCCAGCACCACTCCGGGCCCCAGGAAGCTGCCGGCGGCGAAGGCGTCCAGGCGGGGGGCGCCGGGAAGGATATGCCCGGGCGCGTCGATGTGGGTGCCGGTATGCGAGACCAGGTGCAGCGTCTTCTCGGCAAAGCCGTCGCGGCCGATGGTATAGGAGTCTTCCAGCCGCGGCGGCTGCGTCCCGGGGAAGACCGGCATGTCGGGGCGGACGGCATGGGTGAGGTCGACCACCTCCAGTGCCGGGCGCTTCATGCGGCCCCCGCGCCGACGGCCGCGGCCAGCCTGTCCACGCCCAGCAGGCCGCGGTCGAAGAGGTGCGTTTCACCGTTGTCCAGTATGACGGCCAGCTGCCGGCGGGGGAAGCGGCCCCTCTTTTCCACGCGACGCACCCGCTCCCTGGGGATGGCCACGAGGCCGTGCGTATCGCGGAAGGGGGCCAGCCCCCTGAGCGCCCGGCCGGGCGAGGCGTCGAAGCGGGCCCGGAAGAGGAGGCGGCGGTCGGTGACGACCAGCGGGCCGGTGTAGCGCCCTCCGGCCGGCGGCAGGTAGTTCAGCGTCCAGGCGCCCAATCGCAGTTCTCCTGGAAGCAGTTCGATGGTTTTCATGAGCCGTTCTCCATGACGAAAGGGGTCATGGTAGGGCAAGCGCGGCGCCAAGTCAAGGCAGGTGTTAGTGTTAGTGTTTTTGTTAGGAACAGCATGAACGTATCTCTTGCCATTTCGGATCACGAATCACGATAGATCGATCGTTGCTGCTGCCGTATACCGTACACCGTGTGCCGTACACCCAGTGTAGGCTTTCATTCTACTCCCTGACCAGCTCCACCCGGCGATTCTGCGCCCTTCCCAGCTCGGTGGCGTTGTCGGCGACCGGCTGGCTCTCGCCGAATCCCTGCGTGCGCAGCCGGCCGGCGTCGATGCCGCCGGTCACCAGGTAGGCCTTGACCGACTCGGCGCGCTTCTGCGAAAGCTCCAGGTTGTGGGCGTCGCCGCCGCTGGAGTCGGTGTGCCCCTCGATCAGCACCTTCCAGCCCGCTTCGCCCTTCAGCACGCCCAGGACTTCCTCCAGGACGGGCTTGGACTCGGGGCGAATGGTCGCCGAGTCCAGGTCGAAGAGGATCCCATAGACCCTGGCCCGCCCTTCGCTCAGCAGTTTCCTCTTCACTTCGCCGCCCACCGATCCAGACCAGTGCGGGCAGCCGCCGACCTCGGCGCTCACCTTTTTCCCGTCCCAGCTTCCGTCCGGGGCGGTTTTTACATTTCGTTGGTGCCACCAGTAGCCGCGGAAACTCTTGCCGTCCGGGGCGAAGACCATGACCGCCGGGCCGCGGTCGTCGTGTTCGCTGCCTTCGCGCCAGGTGATCTTCATCAGCCGGCCCTCAATGGCCCCCTCCAGGAGTCCCTCGTCGTATTCGTAGCAGCCGGTCAGTGCCGTTCCCTGCTGGCGGACATGGAATTTGGAATAGCTGGTCTCGAAGGTTCCCGAGATGTTCTCCAGCGGGGCGACGGCGGCGGGCTTGGCGCCTAATCCGCGGAAGGCGAACAATTCGGTCCACGAATCGTTGCCCTGGTTGGAGTGGACGGTCAAGCGCACCCAGCGGCCGCTGACCGCCTTGGCCGCCGGAAACCCCTGTTTGTCGGCCTTGTCGGCCAGCGTCGCCTTCAGCACAACCTCGAATCCGGCTTTCATGGAGACCGGTGAAACCTCGACGGTCACGTCCTTGGCGCCGGCACCCGCGTCGTCGACGCGCGCATTGTCGAACTCGAATCGCTCGATCACCGCCGGGGCGATCATTTCAAAGACGAACACGTTGCCCTTGGTCCTGCCCGACTCGCACGCCCAGCCCGACCCGGAGTCTTCGTCGAGCAGCTCGATCACCGGCCAGCCGCTGTATGAGGCCGGCTCCAGCACCGGCAGCGTTCCCTCGTGCAGGGAGAGCAGGTTGACTTTTTCCGGAGCCGCCTGCGCGCCCAGGCACGGCAGCGCAGCCAGGAAAACCAGGAACGTCATACTCGCGATTCGTTTCATTTCTCCACCTCCAGCCATCGGGTCATTCCAGCATAACGCCTTTCGCCGCGGTTGTAAAGCCACGGCCGCAGCCCTGCTTTCCGCCTTCGTGCGCATGAGGTACGCCGGCCGCCAGCAGACGACAACGGCACGTGATCGAACCCGCTCGGCCATTGCGGCTGCCGTGAACCGCTTGCCGTACGCCGTCAACCAAGATCCAGCTTGTCAGTGAAAGATCTTTTTCAACAACCTGCCAATCATGGGCAGCAGGTCGATCTCGAAATCGCGGATCTCGGGCTCGGGCCGGTGGTGGGATAAGGCCGCGTCGACCTGCCGGAATTGAAGCTTCTTCTTTTCTTCCTCCAGCTCCAGCTTGGCCTTATCCAGCTCGGCCTGTTTGCTGGCCAGCCCGCCCCCGGCCTTCGTCCATTCCAGGATCTGGCGCAGTTCGCCGCCGTCGAGCCACATGCCGTGCGCGCGGCACCAGTCGGCGATGACGCCGCTGCGCGGGCCGAAGTTGACGCGGTTCATCAGCTTGCGGCAGACCGGGCAGTCGATGTAGGCCAGCGGGTATTCCTCGCGGCGCTTGACGCTTTGCACCTCGTTCAGGCGCTGCGGATCGATGGCGTGGACGTTGCCCACCGCCTTCTCCAACAGGGCCTCCAGCTCGCCGGGATCGAAGAAGAGCCCCAGACAGCGCGGACAGCGCTCGATGAGGAACTTGCCCTGCAGGTGCAGGTCGACGGTCTGCAGCGGGACGTGGCAACGGGGGCAGATGCGCGGCGAACGGGGGTTCTCGACCGTGAAGCGGTGCACCACCGACAGGTCGACGTCCTGGCGGGTCTTGCAGTACTCGCAGACCAGCAGCGTGCCGGTCAGCGCCGCGCCGCAGTTGATGCAGTTGGCCATGGTGTCCTTGATCCCGCGTTGATTGTACGGGATGGGGGAGCGAAAAGCAACCGCTTTTACCTCGCTCCTGACAAAAGAACTTGGCGTACGGTATGCGGTTTACGGCATACGGCAAGGCAATTTTCCGAACTAGATCGTTGCATTGCGGTTGCCGTACACCGTCTGCCGTCAACCGTCCGCCGAGCTCAGTTCGTTACAGTTCGTAGCCCAGGCTGAGCTCCAGCGCAATGACCGGCGCCCTCAGGAAGCGGGTGTGGCGCGGGCCGGTCACGTCGTCGAAAAGATCGGTCACGTCGATGCCTTTCACCGGTCCGTAAGCGTAGAGGTAGCCGTTGTAGCGGTAGAGCAGGCTGGCGCTGAAGAACATGCGCTCGGAGACCGGCGCCAGCGCGCCGGCGCCGATGTTGACCCCCAGCCCGGCGTATCGGGCATCGTGGAGCCGGCCGTCGCGGTCGGCGACGCCGTCGCGCACCTTGAGCCAGGGAAAGTTCAGGCCCAGGTGCAGGAAAGGGCGCAGGGCGCTGGAGCGGGCCAGGAACGTGCGGGCATTGACCTGTACCAGGCGCGAGACCGCCGAGCTGTCGCGGCCGCGCAGGGTGGCGTCGTGGCCGGAGACCAGGTAGGAGACCGACCACAGCCCGGAGCGGAAGCGCCGGCCGAAGCCGATGCCGAAACCAAGGCTGGGCTTCAGGCGCGGGACGAAGAAGACCTGGTCGGCATTGCCCAGCACGCGGGCGCCGTCCAGGTCCATGGCGGCGAAGGAAAGGTACAGGCTCGTCCCCTCGAGGAAGAAAGCGCCGCCGTCGCCGGAACGGACCGCAGCCGGCTTGTCGGCGGCCGCCGGCAACAACGCCAGCCGCAGCGACAGCAGGATCACGGCCAGCGCCCCGATAAACGGCCGGATCATGCCCGCGGCCCGCCGCTCCCCGTCCGTGCCGCCCGCCGCGCGCCGCCGGATCGTCACCAAGGGATCACTCGTTCCGGGACGGCTCTTCGCCGGCCGGCATGGCCGCCGCCTTCTCCTTCGCCTTCTCGGCCGCGATCTGCGCCACGGCTTCGATCACGCCGGGCAGCGAGGAGATCTCCAGGGTGTGGTTCATCGTGTAGACCAGCCCGGCGCCGGAGTTCTCCACCACCCAGTACATGCCGCGGCCGTTCTCCAGGGCGGCGAGAATCTTCTCCAGGGCGGCATGGGGCTGGAAGCCGGCCATGTTCTCGCGCAGGGCCTGGGCCAGCAAACGCGGCAGCAGCGGGTCGACGTAGCCGAAGCCATTGCCGCGGCGCGGGGCCTTGGCGCTGATCTCGCGGAAGGCGGCGCCAGCGGCCAGGCGCGGCGAGCGGCGGTCGAAGATCTTTTCGGCCAGGGCCGGCCGCGACGCGGCCGCCAGCCACTCGCCCCGCTGCATGATCACCGGCTCCAGCGGCAGGGGGAGGGGCAGGCGCGGAAAGGCGATCTTTTTCACGCCGCCGGCGTCGCTGAACCGGGCCTGGGACTGGGGAGGAAGCTTGGCCCGCAGCGTATCGAAGAGGTAGGTATCATTGACCCTTATCAGCAGGGCAAATCCAGGCTCGGGGATCGACAGCGGCCGCTCCTTGGCCGGCAGCACCGTTCGCTTCTCCGGGTCAAGGGTCAGGACCATTCCCAGGCGGCCCCCGTACGACTTGCGCAGCCGGTCATAGTCGATGCCGGCCATCTGCAGGCCGGCCTTCACCATGGCCATGGACTGCTCGGGGGTCGGCGCCTGGACTGTGGCCCCGGCCTGGCCGGCGATGCGCGGCGCGATCTGGCTCGTCCACTCGATCAGCTTGAAGAAGTCGTAGTCGGACACCGTGGCCAGCGCCGCCCCGGCGGGAAGCATCTCCGCCTCATCGAGGGCGCGGGGGGCGGGGCCGAGAATGTTCCACAGCAGCCCCTTGTCCCGTCCCGGTCGGTGATGGATGACGGCGCGGACGCGGTGCAGCCCCGGCTTAATCGCGAAGGAGCTGAAGCCGACGCCGCTGATCTCGTCCAGGCCGTAGCCCTTGAACATCAGGTCGACCATGCCCAGGCTTTTCAGCGCCTGTTCCCGGCTGCCCGCCGGGAGAGACGCCACGTTTCGCAGCAGGCCGTCCAGGATGGCCTGGGCCGCCTTGCCGACCTCTTCGGCATGGAAATAGGCGAACGCCTCGCCGCCCGGGTCCAGCCGCGACGTCACCTGCCAGTAGGTGTTGTCGACGGCCGAACGCTTCCAGTTCGGGACGACGTAGCGCATGACGGCCCAGGTGGCGACAACGCCCAGCAGCACGCCGCACA
>JAKLEC010000058.1 GCA_022711715.1 Acidobacteriota bacterium | reverse complement strand
AAACGCTCCCGTAACAGCCGGAATGCTTGCGGCAGAGTTCGATCTCCATCTGGACCGTGGCCGCAGGACGCCGGATCCCCGGCTTCCCCGTGCCTGAAAATTGCGATCGCCTTACTGGCCGATCGCTCTTTTATATATGCGGCGGCGCTTGTGGTTGACCGGATTGAAGTACTTCCATTGCGCCTGGACCTTGGGATTGTTCTCGAGCTCCTGGTTCGATTCCGCGTACTTGAAGCCCTTTTTCAATGACGACTTGACGATCTCCACCGACATCAGCAAGTCCACGCCCTGGCCGCGGTAATTCTTGCGCACGCCGGCGAGGCAGAAATCGATGACCTCATAGGTTTTCAGCGCTTTCAGCATGTAAAGCCAGCCCAGGGGAAAAAGCCTGCCGCGCGCTTTTTGCATGGCCTTGGACAGGCTGGGCATGGTGACCAGGAAGCCGATCATTTCACCCGACTCGTTCAGCACGGCCTTGATCAGCTCGGGGTCGGTAAAAGGCAGATATTTCTTGACGTAATAATGGATCTGCTCATGGGTCATGGGGACGGAGCCGTAGATTTCTTCAAACGACTCGTCGAGCAGTTGGAAAATCTCTTCCCCGTGATCGACGATATCCTTCCGGCTTTTGAATTCCAGGAGCCGGAAGTTGCCGCGCTCGCGGACACGGTCGGCGAGCCGCACCAGCTTTTCCGGGACGCCCGTCTCGTGGGGCACCGTCGACAGGAACTCGACATAATCGATCTCCTTCTGAAAACCCAGTTTCTCCATGTACTGGGAGTAGTAGGGATGGTTGTAGATCCCGGCGATGGTGCCGAGTTTGTCGAAGCCCTGGATCAGCATGCCCTGCGGGTCCAGGTCCGTGAACCCGTGCGGGCCGGTGATCGTTTCCATGCCGTTCTCTCTTCCCCACGCCTCGAGGGCGGCGAACAGGGCCCGGGGCACTTCCTCGTCCTCGATGGTGTCGAACCAGCCGAAGCGGACATCCTTCGTGCCGTATTTCTTGTTGGCGACATGGCTGATGATCGCCGCCAGCCGGCCCACCGGCCGTCCGTCTTGATAGGCGATGAAAAAACGGGCCTCGGCCTGAGCGAAGGCCGGGTTCTTGGCCCTGTCGAACGTGGCGATATCGTCCATGATCAACGGCGGGATCCAATAGGGATTGCCCTTGTAAATGGCGAACGGGACTTTGACGAATTTCCGGATCTCGCTTTTTGTCTGCGCCGGCTTCACGGTGATGCTCATGTTCTGCTCCTGGCGGCCATTATATCAAAAGCGGGGAAAATCGGATATTGAATTCATCTCAGGCGCGCCGCGGTGGCCTAATCAAGGGCGCCGGCCGTCCGCCAAGTTGAAGCCGAAGCCTGGCATGTGACATCCGAATTCAGCTATGATATGCGCATGAAGAAAAAGCTCTTCCCGTTCCTGGGCGCTGTGTCGCCCGGCATTTGGGTCGCCCTGGGGGTGATGGCCGTTCAGCTCCCCGCCGTCCTGTCGGGGGGCTTCGGCATGTTCCGCGACGAGTTCTACTACATCGCCTGCAGCGACCACCTCGCCTGGGGCTTTGTCGACCACCCGCCGCTGTCGATCTTCATCCTGCGCCTGCTGCGCTCGGGTTTCGGCGATTCGCTGGCGGCCATGCGGCTGGCATCGGCGCTGGCGGTGGCGGTCCTGGCCTGGCTCGGCGGCATGCTGGCACGGGAGATGGGCGGCTCGCGCTTCGCCCAGTTCCTGGCCGCGCTGGCCTGCGGCATCGCGCCGGTCTACCTGGCCGTGGGCAGTTTTTATTCCATGAACATCTTCGAGCCGCTGTGCTGGATGGGCTGTGCCTGGGTGCTGCTGCGCATGATCCGCAGCGGCCGCCGGGAGCTCTGGGTCCCCTTCGGCGTCCTGGCCGGGCTGGGCCTGCTGAACAAGCACAGCATGCTGTTCTTCGGGGCCGCGCTCGTCGCCGGCCTGCTGCTCACCCGCGAGCGGCGCCTGCTGGCCGGCATATGGCCCTGGGTCGGCGGCGCCATCGCCCTGTGGTTCATCCTGCCCAACCTGTTCTGGCTGGCCCGGCACGACTGGGCGACCCTGGAGTTCATGCGCAACGCCCAGCAGTGGAAGAACCTGCCCATGTCGCCCCTGGAGTTCCTCAAGGCCCAGGTGCTGCTGCAGCATCCCCTGACCCTGCCCCTCTGGCTGGCCGGTCTGGCGGCCATGCTGTTCCATCCGCAATTGAAGAAATACCGCGGCGTCGGCTTGGCGTTCATCCTGCTTTTCGCCCTGTTCGTGGCGCAGCGGGGTAAGCCCTATTACCTTTCCCCGATCTTTCCCCTGCTGCTGGCCGCGGGCGCGGTCCTCGTGGAACTGGCCGCCAACGGCCGCCTGGGCCGAGTCGCCCGGGGCGCGTATGCCGCGCTGCTGGTGATCGGCGGCCTGGCGCTGCTGCCGATGTGGGTGCCGCTGCTGCCGGTGGAGGGCCAGATCCGCTACACGCGGGCGATCGGCATGGCGCCGCCGCAGATGGAACGCGGCCGCATGACGGAACTGCACCAGGTCTATGCCGACCGCTTCGGCTGGCAAGAGATGGTGGACGTCGTGGCGAAGGCCTATCGTTCGCTTTCCCCTCAGGAGCAGGCGCAGGCGGCCGTCTTCACGCAGAACTACGGCGAGGCCGGCGCAATGGACTATTTCGGCAGGAAGCTGGGCCTGCCCCCGGCGGTCTCGGGCCACAACAACTACTGGCTGTGGGGGCTGCGCGGGCGGACGGGCCGGGTGCTGATCGTCATCGGCGGGGACGCTGAGGATCACCGCCAGGTTTTCGAAGAGGTGACGCTGTTCGCCGTCCATCGGAACCGCTACGCCATGCCCGAGGAAACCGACCTGCCGATCTGGATCTGCCGCAAGCCGAAGGTCAGCCTGGAGCAGGTCTGGCCACGGGTGAAGCATTTCGGATGACCGGACTTTCAAAAACTGCGGAAGGGTAGACGAATGGAAGGGGCAACGGCACTCTCAGCGAGTTGGGCGCCGTGAGGCAAGGATGAAGGCGGCTTGGCGTCGGCCAACTCCGGGCCGCGCGCCTAGTTCAACTCATCCGGAATCTTGAACAGCTCGCCGGGGGCGTCGACATTGAAGCGGACGTTCTGGTAGCGCCCCTTCTCCCTGCCGTCGCGTCCCGCGTAGACGTAGCCGTCAGGGAAGCGGACGCCGTCGGTCTCCACGTAGCCTTCGATCAGGTTCTCCCACGGCGGCTCAGTGCCCTTCCCGTCCCCGTCCCAGCTGACCATCCTCTTGGTGACCAGGAAGCTCCGGGCGTCGACGAAATAGGTGACGCTCCCCCCCAGCGGCAGGGGCACGAACAGCTTATAGGCGTCGGAGCCGTCCACCGCCTCGATGCCCCTGAGCTCCGCGGGATGGTCGAAGAAGGCCGGGAAGATGATGGCGATGTCCACCTCGAAGTGCCGCCAGTACTTTTCCTCGATCAGCTCGGGGCCGCGGGGATTGCCCTTCTCGTCGGGCGCCCGGGTTGCCCAGGCGGCGCGCTTGCCGTCGAAGACCAGCACGCCCGCCCGCGTCTCGTTGCGGAAGAGGTTCGGCCGGCGGACGGTCTGGCGGTTGGGCACCGCGGCGCCGTGAAAGTATCCCTCCACGTATATGGAACGGAGGTCGGCGCTGGACCGCTCGCCGAACATCGCCTTCCAGGCCCTGGCGACGATCTCCTCGCCGGGCAGCGTCGTGCTTTCTGCCTGGCTGCCGGCGGCGGCGGCCGGTGCGGCCAGGCGCAGGAGGGCCAGCGTCACCAGCATCCCGATGAGTTTCCATTTTTTCATGCTTTCATTTTCTCCATAGGGCGGAATGGCCAGGCCGCGCAAGCCGGCTTCGCGCTCGGGCTTCCATCATATGATAATCGGTTTCCCGCCGTTTGCCAACAAAAAACCGCGTGTTCAATAACTTGAATTATCCTTTGCCATCGGCAATGATCGAGAAAGGGCGTCGGGTACGGGTGATCGGGTTCAGGGAAGACGAACGAGCGCTGAAATCAATTCCGGCAGGGCCTTTTGCTTGTCACGCCTCACGAAGGCCGATCCCTCGCTGTTTCTCATTATTCATCGTTCATCACTCCGCACGACAGGCCGCTTTCTCAGTTGACGAGCTCCTTGGCCGGATCGTCCCCGCCGGTGATGGTGCGCATGTTCTCGCGAACCATCGTGCTGCTGGTCGGCGAGAAGAACGCGGCCGGCATCGGTTTCAATCGCGCGGCGAGCAGCCGGGCCTGGGCGATGCCGAGCGGCCAAGCGCTCTTCCTGGGCCCCGGTTCGCTCAGGGGATGACCAGCAATTCCACGCGCCGGTTCAATGCCCGGCCCTTCTCGCTGGCGTTGTCGGCCTTGGGCTGGCTCTCGCCGCAGCCGACGACCTCGAAGCGGACGTCGCCGGCGACGCCGGACTTCTTCAGGGCGTCGCGGACCGAACGGGCGCGGTTTTCCGACAGCACCTGGTTGGACTCATCGCTGCCCACGCTGTCGGTGTGCCCCTCCACGCGCACCCGGCAGCCCGGGTAGGTGGCGATGATGCGGGCGATGCTGGCGATGGCGCGGGACGCCTCCGGCTTGAGGTCGAAGCGGTTGGTGTCGAACAGCACCTGGGCGTCGAGCTGGATGCGGATGCCTTCCCGGGTCGCATGGGCGTCCACGTCCTTCATGGCGCCGGAGACGCCGGAGGAGAAGTCCGCCAGGGAGAAGATCCGCTCTGCTTCCGAGCCGGGGACGGTGACGTACAGCTGCAGGCCGACCTCGGTTGCCGGCCCCTGGAAGTACCAGACCTTGATGGCGTGCCGGCCCTTGCCCAGGTCGACCTCGGCTTCCCCCGACGCCATGCCGTGGATGCCGTCGTTGTCGATGACCTGGCGGCCGTCGATCCACAGGCGGCTGCCGTCGTCCGATTCCAGCCGCCATTTATGCAGGCCGGGAGCGCTGATCTCGAACGTGCCGGAGTACAGGATGCCGAACCACTCGAAGCGGTCGGTCACGCCCGGGAATCCCTCCTGGAAGTCGCGGAGCGGGATGTCCAGTTTCTCGGTGTAAATGATCCCCTTGGGCTCCTGCTTTTCGATGCCGTCCGGCATGGCCTCTGTGTCCGCGGGCAGGAAATAGATCGCTCCCTTCAAGTTCAGCAGCCCCGGGTCCTTGCTGCCGAAGCCGGAGTCCTCGGCCGGCAGGGCGGAAAAGAACGCAATGGTTATGATCATTCCTACGATCATGGTTTTCATCGACTGCCTCCGTTTATGAATTCCGCCGCTCCTGGAAACGGCTGCAAGATATCCCGATCCGAAGCTCATTGTAATCCATCGGCGGCGGCAATTCAACCAACCCCGGGTCTCATCAGAGGATCGGCATGTCGGCGCGTTGGCGCGAATCCCGCATCCGGCGTGATCATCACAAATTTCCCATGATGGACATGGCCGCGATCCGGGGCGGTTCCCCAAGAGACGAAATCGCGCAAAGCTTTTGCCGTCCGCAGGATCGCCTTGATCGGCGGAGAGTGGTACAATGATTTTCCCCGAGCGAGGAGAAGAGCGATGAAAACAACGATGTGCTTCATCCTGCTGGCCGCACTGCTGCCCTTTGCCGGGTGCAGCCAGGGCGATGCCAACGATATCCGCGGCGACTGGTCGTTCCGCCACGAAGGCGAGGAGCAGTTCGCCCTGCGCTTCGAGGGGAGCCGCGAGAGCGGCACGGTGCGGCAGGTCGGCTTCGGCAACGGCCAGGGAAGCTACACCGTGACCGGCAAGGATGTCGTCTTCGACTACGCGAGCGATGATATCGGCGGCCGGAGCTGCAGCTTCGTCGGCGCCTTCGAGTCGGACGATGCCATGGCCGGGACCATGACGATCCTCGCCCCCTACCCGCCCTTCAACTGGAGCGTCGAGGTGGAGGGAACGCGATTATAAAATACTCAGTGCTAAGGAATTGGCCTGCTGTAAGACAAGCAAGGCAAAAGGCAAAAGTGGAAAGCCCTCGCCGTCAGATATTCAGAAAATATTGTTACTCATCGCTCGTCACTCGTCACTCGTCACGTAGCTCGTAGAATCGCCTGCCTTACGCTATTCGCCTGTCGCCAAGTTCCTTTTTTCTCTTTTCATTGCTGTTCCTGACACAAACACTAACACTAACACACAGGGCTCGGTTTATTGCTTTTGCCACATGCCGTCCGCCGAGCACTTTCCTGTTTCGGTTTTCTTTTTGCAGTCGTCTGACATCTAGCATTTGTTTTTTATGTTTTTCATGCAGCCGGGTGATTGCCTTGCCGTCAGCCGTACGCCGTATGCCGTCCGCCGAGCACTTGCCTTTTTTAACTCCCTTTTATGCTAACGCCTAACGTCTCGTGTTTATGATATATTGAACCCATGAAGACCCGCGTGAAAATTTGCTGCATGCATTCGGTCGAGGAGGCCAGGCTGGCCGTATCCATGGGCGCCTCGGCCGTGGGATTGGTCGGGGCCATGCCCAGCGGCCCCGGGCCGATCGACGACGGCCTGATCCGCCTGATCGCCGCTTCGGTGCCGCCGCCGGTCGCGACGTTCCTGCTCACCTGCGAGACGCGCGCCAGCGAGATCGTCGCCCACCATCGCCGCACCCTGACCAGCACCATCCAGCTGGTCGATGCGCCCGAGCCCGGTGCGGTCGCCGCCGTCCGGGCCGAGCTGCCGGCGGTCAAGATTGTCCGCGTCGTCCACGTCCGCAACGAGGAATCGGTCGAGGAGGCGCTGCGCGCTGCCGGCGAGGCCGACGCCCTGCTGCTCGACAGCGGCAACCCCGACTGCGCCGTCAAGCAGCTTGGCGGCACCGGCCGCGTCCACGACTGGCGCCTCAGCCGCCGCATCGTCGAGCGCTCGCCCAAGCCGGTCTTCCTTGCCGGCGGCCTGAAGCCGGAGAACGTGCGCGCTGCCATCGAGCAGGTCGACCCCTTCGGCGTCGACCTGTGCACCGGCGTGCGCACCGATAACCGCCTCGATCCGCGCAAGCTGGAGGCGTTCTTCGGGGAAGTGGAAGCGGCGAATCGGGGCTAAGGATTTCAGGAAGAAGGAAAACAAGGAAAAAGGTAAAAGGTAAAAGGAAAAAGTGAAAAGCCCTCAAAACCAAAAAGGAAGGTCGACATGAAGAAGATCATCGTCTCGGTCCTGTTGGTTGCCTGGATCGCCGGGACCGCAGCGGTCCTCGGCCAGGAGGCCAAGCCCGTCCCCAAGGTCATCAAGCTGGACAGCGGCGGCAAGGAGTACCTGCGGGTCCTGGGCGGGCCGCCCGAAACATCGACCATGCACGCGGGACTGGTCACGCTGGCCCCGGGCAAGTCGGTCGGCCGGCACAGCACGAAACAATACGAGGAAGTGCTCGTGGTATTCGCGGGGCAGGGCAAAATGGAGATCGCCGGCGGCCCGGTCCTCGAGTTCGCCCAGGGCGAGGTCCTCTATTGCCCGCCCGGAACCGAGCATGACGTGACCAACACCGGCGGGTCCAGCCTTTCGTACCTCTACGTGGTCGCCGAGGCGAAGCGATAGGCGGCCCCGGTCGTTGGGAAGCCGGGGTGAGGTGAATCGCGGCGCGTCCGCCGGCCGCCAGGCAGAGGGATAGCCGGATTCCTGGACCGGTCAGCGATCGGTCTTCAGCTCATTTCCCCTTCAGCGCGTCATGCCCCGGCTGCCTGGGGATCCGGCGGGAGAACCAGGAGTCGACCGACCAGGCGAACGCCTTCTTGACCGGCCCCAGGCGCGTGGGATAGAAATAATCGGACGTGAACCAGCCCTGGTCACGGTAATAGCAGTAGTCCCGCCATCCCTCGTCCAGCATCAGACGCATGCTCGTCCGGCCCCAGCGGAACATGAACAGCTCGAACAGCGAGGGGGTGGGGAGTTTCCGGCTGGCCAGCGTGGCGTAGAACTCCCGGCTCAGACGGTCGATCGTCTTCTCATTGCGCTGGCGCACCTCGTCCGTCATGGGTTCGAGCGACTTCACCACGCGGCCCTTGACGACGTTGAAGCGCAGCCCCATGCCGATGAAGTCGAAGTACCTGGCGATCTCCTTGCCGCGGTAGATCGCCTCGACGGTGATGGAGGTGAACGCCTTGCCGAAGCCGCGCGGCCGGTGCAGGGCGAACGCCAGGCGGTCCAGGAAGACCTTCATCAGCCCGGAGACGTTGAATGAATAGTTGGGCGACGCGAAGACGACCCCGTCCGCGCCGAAGAACTTCTGCAGCAGCAGGTCGCGGTCGTCCTGCAGCGGGCACAGCTCCTCACCCTTGCCGGTGCACAGCGTGCAGCCCTTGCAGATCTCCAGGCGGTAATCGCTGAGGAAAACGGTCTCGGTCTCGACGTCGCCGCGGGCGCGCAGGTTCGCCAGGAACCGCTCCACGGCGCGATAGGTGTGCTGCCGGCGGGCGCTGCCGACGAAGGCGGCGACTTTCATCATCAGGTCCTCGCTGGCCATTGAATAATCCCGCGAAAACCGGATGTCAAGCTCGGGGAAAGGCTGGATTTCCAACCGGAAAAAGCGCGGGAAAACATTGGAAGCCGTGACGGCGGCGGCTAGCCCTGGACGACGACCTTGTCCGATTTCTTGCCGCTCATGAATTCGATGTCGATGCGGCCGATGCAGACCCTGGCCATGGAGGCGTCGGTGACCTGGGCGGCGGCGACCGCCTCCGGATTGCGCTCCAATTGGCGGATCATCACGCCGAGGGCGTGGCGCTTCTCGGCCGGGTCGTCGACGAAGCAAACCCGGCCGGCGAACTGGACGCTGTCGAACAGGTGGTCGCAATGGCCGTGGGAATAGCCCCGGTCGAGGATGGCCTGCCCCCAGACGCGGGGATTGGCCTTGAGGAAATCGATCTTCTTCCCTTCGCGGGCGCAGTGGAAATAGAGCGCGTTCCGCTCCCGGTCGTAGCCGGGGCTGAGTGTGACCAGGTAGGGCTCGTCGCCCCGGCACATGGCCACGGTGACGCAGAGCGCCCCGGCGAGGATCGCCTTCATCTCGGCGGGGTCCTTGATCTCCTTCTCCTTGCGGCGCAGCGGGTGGTATCTTTCCATGCCGGGTTTCTCCTTGGCGCGGCCTCATTGTAGCGTTCGCTGCAGCGGGAATCAATTGCCAGGCCCCGCGTAGTGGCTACAACGCGGGCTTGCGTCTGACAAATTGGCTATAATGAAAAAATAATGTAAAAATAAATTGATAACAAGTTAAACATTTAATATATTATGTTCGTACATCATAACATGATGTCATTGAAAGTGAACATGAGGAGATAACCTTGGAACAGAAAGAAAAGCAAATCCTGGCTTCCATTATCGGCTCCGTGCTGACCCTGGGAGCATATTCGCTGTACGTGTACCACAAGCACATCGCGGCGAACCCGGCCGTCATCGACGACTTCAAGTTCTGGGGCAAGGCCTTCCTGATCCTGATCCCCGTCGGGATCGCCGTGCAGATCGTCATCCATATCATATTCGCCATCGTCAACAAAATCGCCACCGGCGAGGACATCCCGACGGTCGACGACGAGCGCGACAAGCTGATCGAGCTGAAGTCCATCCGCATCTCCCACTGGCTGTTCACCCTGGGCTTCTTCCTGGCCATGGGGTCGCAGGCCCTGGGCATGCGGCC
>JAKLEC010000057.1 GCA_022711715.1 Acidobacteriota bacterium | reverse complement strand
TAGTTCAGCAAATGCCGTTCCAATCACTGATCACTAATTACTAATCACTATTGCCTGTTCGGTCCTATGCTGTTACGTGTCACGCGTCACGCGTTACGCGTCACCAGCGCTCGTTCTGGGCGCTTCCAGCACCAGTTCGACGATCTGCGAGCGAGAAAGAAAGCGCATCGGCGGCCCCCAGGTGCTGGTGCCGGGGGAGGTGTGGATGAAGGCGTCGCCCAGCCGGTACAGCCCCGCCGGATAGCGGTAGGTCAGGTACACGATCAGGTCCATGGGCGGGATCTGCCCGGCATGGGTGTGGCCGGACAGCTGCAGGGCCACCCCGCGGGCGGCGGCCTCGGGAAACAGCTTGGGCTGATGGTAGAGCAGCACCACCGTCGCTCCCGGCGGCACGCCGCGCAGCGCCGCGTCCAGGTCGGGCCCGGGGAGCTTCATGCTCCGGGCCGAATCCTCCTCCAGGCCGGCGACGGCCAGGCCGTCGGCGGCCAGCCAGGACTCGTTGCGCAGCACCCGCCAGCCGCTGCAGCGCGCCAGCTCGATGAACTTGCCGATGCCGGCGTAAAACTCGTGGTTGCCGGTGACGGCCACGACGCCGCGGCGCGCCTTCAGTCCGCCGAGCACGGCGCAGTAGCGGCCGTCGCGTCCGACCTCGCCGTCCAGCGTATCGCCGGTGACGCAGACCAGGTCGGGGTCCAGGGCGTTCGTCTTCTGCACGATGCGGCGCAGCCGGCGCATGGAGGTGAGGTTGCCGGCGTGCAGGTCGGACAGGTGGACGATGGTAAAGCCGTCCAGCTCCCGCGGCAGGCCGCGCAGCGTCACCCGCAGCCGGCGCACGCCGGGGCCGAGCGCGGCATTGAGCAGCGACACGGCGCTGACCAGCAGGACCAGGGCCAGCGCCGCCAAGACCAGCGCCCGCCGCTGCCGCGGCAGCAGCAGGGAGAGGAGCGCCTCGGCCAGGAACGCCGCCAGGGCGATGGCCAGGACTCCCATCCAGACCGAGCCGGCGCACAGCAGGGCGCGGAACGACGCCATGCGGCTGAGCGCCTCGCCGGCGATGAACGACAGCGCGCCGGCGGCCAGCAGCCACCTCAGCGCCAGCCGCGCCCCCGGCGCTAGGGCGAGGCCCGAGGCGACGCGCCAGTAGACGAACAGGTGCATGCCGGCGTAGACGCTCAACACGATGGCCAGGAACACGACAAACTGCAGTTTGGGCATGTCACTCCTCGGCCGCGCCACCGGCGCGGCGGTTCACTCCTTCCAGCCGATCATCAGCGCGGCGTCGTAGGGCGTGGCGACGCGGCGGATGCGCTTCAAGCCGGCCGCGCGCATCCACGTGGCGATCTCCCCGGCGGTATAGCTGTCGCCGCCGGCGGTGGCCACCAGCATGTTCAGGGCGAAGAAGGCGCCGGCGGCGGGGCGCGTCCGGCCGCGGTCCATGATGAAGTCCTGGACGACGAGCTGGCCGCCGGGCGCCAGCGCCGCCGCGGCGCGGGCGATGAGGCGGCGGTTCTGCTCCGCGCCGTTCATGTGCACGATGGCCGAGAGCAGGACCAGGTCGTAGCCCGGGCCGAAGCCGCCGCGGCGGAAGTCGCCGGCGCGGAAATCGACGCGCCGGAGCAGCCCGGCGCGGCGCACGTAGCCGCGGGTCAGCGGGATCACTGCCGGCAAATCGAAGGCGGTGACGCGCAGCGCGGCGCTGGCGCGGCACAGGGCGATGGCGTAGGCGCCGGAGCCGGCGCCGATGTCAAGGCAACGGCGGGTCCGCGCCAGGTCGAGCTGGGCGACGATCCGCGGCGCCTGGAGCCGGGCGCGCTGGTGCATGGCGGCGATGAATCCGCTCCGCCGCGCCCTGTCGCCGCGCGCGGCCGGCCGTACGGTCGTCGCCCTCCCCCGGCGCACCGCCGCGCTGAGCATGCTCCAGGTCCGCCACTGGGCGGCGCTGTGCCCCAGGCCGGCGAGATACCCCGGCCGGCCGGCCACGAGCCGCAGTCGGGCCAGCAGGGCGTTGCGGAAGCGACCGCCGCGCTTGCGCACCAGCCCCAGGGCGCACAAGGCGTTGAGCAGCCGCTCGGCGGCGCGCTCCTCGGTACCGGTCCGCGCCGCCACCCTACGCGCATCGCGTTCGCCGGCGCCCAGCGCGGTGAAGAATCCGAGTTCGAAGGCGCTGAGGATCACGCGGGCGGCGCGAAAGCCAGCCACCGCCCGCAGCAGTTCCTCCTCGCTGCGGACCGGCGCCACCGCCGCCGGCGGGCGTCGCGCGCTCCCCTGCCGTCTCATGCGCCGGGGAAGAGTTCCCGCAGCGCCTGCAGCGACTCGGGGAAGAGGCCAGAGACGGGGACGTATTCCCAGCGCGCCGAGAGGACCTGCCAGCGCCCGCGGCGGCGCAATGCGCATGACACCCGGAAATTCTCGCCGGGAAAGCCGGCCGCCTGGCGAAGCGCCGAGGCCAGGCCGCTGTAGAGGGCGACGTCGACGTCGGCGGTCGCGCTCCCTGCCTCGCCCAACGCGACCCGCGTCGCGAGCAGCTTGGCCTTGATGCCGCGAAAGCGGCGGAAGTACTCCCCGGCCATGCGCCGGGTGGCCTCGCGGTCGCGCGACTCGAAGTCGGAGTAATCGGCGGCCAGGTGCCGGACCAGTCCGTCCGCGTCGCGCGCCTCCACCCGGCCGGCCATGTCTTCCAGCACGACGACGACGGCGTCCTCGTCGCCCTGCCGGCGGCAGGAGGGAAGGAGAAGGGCGAGGGCGGCCAACGCCGGGACCAGGATGCGCAGGGTCCGGCTCATGACGTCCGAACCGGGGGCCGGGCGGGGGCCGGCCGTCATGTCCCCGCCAGCGCCTGGTCCAGGTCCTGGATGATGTCGTCGGGATGCTCGCCGCCGACGCACAGCCGGACCATGGTGGGCGGGATGCCGGCCAGGCGTCGCCCCTCCTCGCCCTGCTGCGAATGGGTGGAGATGGCCGGGATGGTCGCCACCGACTTGATGCGGCCCAGGTCGGTGGCGCGGAAGACGCGCTGCAGGCGGTCGAAGAAGCGCCGCGCGTCGGCGGCGGCGCCGCGGATGGTGAACGACATCAGGTGCCCGAACATGGGGCGGTCGTCATCGGCCAGGCGCATGTAGCGCGCGGCCAGGGCGTGCAGCGGGTGCCCCTCCAGCCCCAGGTAGTCGACGCTTTCCACCCGCGGGTGGCCGGCCAGGAAGCGGGCCACGGCCATGGTGCTCTCCGAGAAACGCTCGACCTTCAGGCGCAGCGTGCGCAGGTCGTTGAGAAAAAAAAAGGCCGAGTACGGGGACATGCAGGGGCCGGAGTCGCGTCCGGGCCACAGCTTCAGCCAGGTCGCGTAATCGGCCCGCGCCTCGGCGGCCAGGTGGCGGCTGGTCATGTCGTGGCGGGCGACGACGGCGCCGCCGATGGCGGCGCCGCCGCTGCCGACGGTCTTGGTGAGCGAGTGCACCACCACGTCGGCGCCGTGCCGCAGCGGCCGCATCAGCGCCGGAGTGGCGATGGTGCTGTCGACGATCAACGGCACCTGGAAGCGGTGGGCCACCTGCGCCAGCGCCTCCAGGTCGGAGCACGCCTGCTGGGGATTGGAGGGCATTTCGGTGTACAGGAAACGGGTGTTCTCGTCCAGGCACGCTTCCCACTCCGCCGTCTCCCAGGGCCGGGCCACCCAGCGCACCGCGGCTCGGCGCTCGCGCAGCCTCACGTTGAAGAGCTGGAAGGTGCCGCCGTACACCTGGGCCGACGAGACGAAGTTGACGCCGGCGCCGCCTTCCTCGGGCAGGGCCAGCAGCGGCTCCACCGCCTGCTTAATGGCCGCCATGCCCGACGAGGTGCAGAAGGCCGAGGCGTCGAAGGGGCAGCCGTAGGCCTCGAGCAGGGAGAGGGTATCCTCCAGGAAGGAGTTGGTGGGATTGATGATGCGCGAGTAGCACCAGGTGGGGATGCGGTAGGCCAGCCCCGCCTCCATCTCGTCGCTGTCGCGGTAGCCCTGCGAGGTGGAGGGGAAGATGGGCTCGATGATTCCACCCTGGCCCTGGCGAAAGGCCTCATCCACCGAATACATGCCGTGGACGGCGATGGTGTCGAAGCGCGCCCGGCGCATCGCCTGCCGCTGCTCGCGCCGCTTCCTCAGGTAATCCCGGCCGGCCTCCTCGTAGCGCGCGATCCCCTCCCGACGCGGATCCTTCATGTGCGACTCCCCGGAAGCGGCTTCCTGGGCTTGGCCGCCAGCGGCCGCGGCCAGCGCGATTTTCTTAGCACAGGGAGAGCGGATTGTCAAACCGCGGCCGAGTCTCCACCGGCTTGACAGGGCGCCGGCAAAGACGCATAGTAAGCGCGGCCGCCAGTGGTTCCGCGGGCACCCGAGGAAACGCGACATGACGATGAGCGACGAAAAGCCGATCCTGTTCTATTCGACCAACCGCCGGGCGGCGCCGCTGCCGTTCCGCGCGGCGCTGCTGCAGGGGTTGGCCCCCGACAAGGGGCTGTACATGCCGGAGCGGGTGCCGGCTCTGCGCGCGGAGGAGATCGCCGGCTTCGCCGCCATGGACTACGCCGGGATCGCCGCCGCCGTCTGCGGCCCCTTCCTGGGCGGCCAGATCGCCGCGGACGAGCTCGCGTCCCTGTGCCGCGACGCCTACGACTTCCCGGTCCCGCTGGAGCCGGCCGGGGAGCGCCGCTTTGTCATGCGCCTCGACCGCGGGCCGACGGCGTCCTTCAAGGACTTCGCCGCCCGCCTGATGGGGCGGCTGATCCAGCACGCCCTGGCCCGCGAGGGCCGGCGCCTGCTGATCCTGACGGCGACGTCGGGCGACACCGGCAGCGCCATCGCCAACGCCTTCCACGGTTTGGACAACGTCCGCGTGCTGGTGCTCTTCCCGGAGAAGGAGGTGACGCCGCGCCAGCGCAAGCAGATGACCACTCTGGGCGGCAACGTCGGCGTCATCGCCGTCGACGGCAAGTTCGATCACTGCCAGGCGCTGGTCAAGCGGGCCTTCAGCGATCCGGCGCTGGCGGGGCTGAGGCTTTCCTCGGCCAACTCCATCAATATCGGCCGGCTGCTGCCGCAGATCGTCTACTATTTCTACGCCTATTCCCGGCTGGCCGGCCGCTCCGGCGAGCCGGCGGTGTTCTCCGTCCCCAGCGGGAACTTCGGCGACATGATGGGCGCCTGCCTGGCCCGGCGCATGGGACTGCCCATGCGCCGCCTGGTCGTCGCCACCAACGAGAACGACGAGTTCCCGCGTTTCCTGGCCAGCGGCGCCTACCGGCCCGTCGAGCCCTCGCACAACTGCATCTCCAGCGCCATGAACGTCGGCCATCCCAGCAACCTGGCCCGGCTGGTCGATTTGTACGGCGGCCATATGGACGAGACGGGCGCCGTCCTGGAGCCGCCCGACATGGGGCGCTTGCGCCGCGACCTATTCGCCGTCCGCATCGACGACGGGGAGACCCGGCGCATCATCCGCGAGGCGCACGAGCAGTGCCGACTGCTGCTGGAGCCGCACGGCGCCGTGGGCTGGGCCGGTCTGCAGCGCTACCTGGAGGCGGAGCCCTGGCCGGGCGGGCTGTGCGTGTCGCTGGAGACGGCGCACCCGGCCAAGTTCCCCGAGGAGATTCGCGCCATCCTCGGCTTCGACCCTCCCCTGCCGCCCAGCCTCGAGGGGCTCGAGTCGCGGCCGGAAGCCTTTGAGCGCATGGCCAACGACTACGGCGCCTTCCGCGAGCGCCTGCAAGCGGGCTATGCCTGAGCGCGGGCGGGGCCGCCGGTGAAGACCATCGTCATCCTGGCCGACGGCATGGCCGACTATCCCATCCCCGAGCTGGGCGGCCGCACTCCGCTCCAGGCCGCGCGCACGCCGGCGATCGACCGCCTGTACGCCCGCTCCCGCTGCGGCCGGCTAGTCACCGTGCCCGACGACATGCCCCCCGGGAGCGAGGTGGCCAACCTGTCGGTGCTGGGCTACGACGTACGCCGGGTGTACCAGGGCCGCGGCGTCCTGGAGGCGGCCAGCATGGGCGTCGAGCTGGCGGCCGATGACCTGGCCATGCGCTGCAACCTCATCTGCGTGGAGGCGGGTCGCATCAAGAACCATTCGGCCGGCCATATCCCGAGCGAGGAGTCGCGGCAGCTGGTCGCCGCCCTCAACGCGGAGTTGGCCGGGCCCCGCGTCCGCTTCCATGCCGGCGTGAGCTACCGCCATCTGTTGGTCATCGCCGGCGGCGCAGGCGACTTCGAGTGCACGCCCCCCCACGACGTTCCAGGCACTCCCTTCGCCGATGTCCTGCCCAGGCCGAAGGGAAAGGCCAGCCGGACCGCCCATCTCGTCAGCGAGCTGATCCTCGCCTCGCAGCCGCTCCTGGACGGCCACCCGGTGAACCGGGCGCGGCGTGAGCGCGGCCTGGACCCTGGCAACTCCATCTGGCCGTGGTCGCCCGGCCGGCGCCCGCGGATGAAGACCTTCCGCGAGCTCTACGGCCTGAGCGGGGCGGTCATCTCCGCCGTCGACCTGATCTTCGGCATCGGAATCTACGCCGGTTTCGACCCGATCCACGTCCCCGGCGCCACCGGCCTGTACGACACGAATTACGAGGGCAAGGCCCAGGCCGCCTGCGCGGCTCTGCGCGGCCACGACTTCGTCTACCTGCACGTCGAGGCCAGCGACGAGGCGGGGCACGAGGGCGACCCCCGGCTGAAGACGCGCACCATCGAGGCGCTCGACCGGCGGGTGATCGCTCCCCTCTGCGCCTGCGCCGAATCCCTGGGCGAGCCCGTCGCCATCGCCCTGCTCCCCGACCACGCCACCCCCTGCGCCGTGCGCACCCACACCCGCGACGCCGTTCCCTTCCTGATCTCCCGGCCCGGCGAGGAGCCCGACGGCATCGGCGAGTTCAGCGAGGAGACGTGCCGGGGCGGCAGCTACGGCCTGCTGCGCGGAGAGCAGTTCATCCATGAACTTTTAAAGAAATAACTCTCCGTGTTAGTGTTAGTGTTAGTGTGAGGAAAGCCCTGAAAGATTGCTGAAACTGGAAACAAGCTCGTTACCTTGCTGCTGCTAACACAAACACGAACACGAACACGGATCGTTCGTTGGTTCGCTGTTCATTGCGCCGACGAGGCGGTTTTGCTAGAATCAGGGCATGAAATGCCCCGCCTGCGGTGCCGAGAATCCCGACTCCGAACGCTCTTGCGGTCGCTGCCGCGCTTCCCTGCCCGGCGCCGGGGGCGGCACCATCCTCGGCGGCCGCTTCCGCGTGCTCCGCTCGCTGGGCCAGGGCGGGATGGGCGAGATCGTGCTGGCCGAGGACGTCAAGCTGGGCCGGAAGGTGGCCATCAAGAGGGTCAGCGCCGCCGCCCTCTGCGACGGCGAATCAAAGGCGCGATTCCTGCGCGAGGCCCAGGCCGCGTCGCGGCTGGACCACGCCAACATCTGTACCATCTACGAGATCGCCGAGGAGGAGGGGCGCGAGCACATCATCATGCAGTACGTCGACGGCGTCACCCTCGACCAGCTGCTGAAGATGAAGTCCCTCTCCGTCAACCAGGTGATCGACATCGCCGCGCAGGTGGCCGACGGCATGATCGCCGCCCAGGCGCGCCGCGTCGTCCACCGCGACATCAAGCCCGGCAACATCATGATCGACCGCGACGGCCGCGTGAAGATCCTCGACTTTGGGCTGGCCAAGATCTGCCCGGCCCCGGACGGGGGGGGGGACGACGCCGGCGGGGCGGCGGCGGAGCGCCGTGACCGCGACTTGACCGAGAAGGGCCTCGTCCTGGGGACGGTCTCCTACATGTCGCCCGAGCAGGCACGCGGGCAGAAGCTGGACGGACGCAGCGACATCTTCTCCTTCGGGGTGGTGCTCTTCGAGATGCTGGAGAACCGCAACCCCTTCACCGACGAGGAAAACATCGTCACCCTGTACAACATCCTGCACCGCGAGGCGCGCTTCGTCCGCCCGGCCCCCGAGGCGCTGCGCACCGTCATCGCGCGCTGCCTGCTGAAGGAGCGCGAGCTCCGTTTCCGCGACTTCGCCGAGGTGCGCCAGGCGCTGGCGGCGCTGCGCGAAGGCGCCGCCTCCGGGGCCGGGGCAGCGGCGAACGCGACCGAGGTGATCGACGCCCGCGAGCGCCGCGAGATCCTGCGCGGCGCGGCGGAGCCGCGCCCGGCGTCCGACAGCGAGCGCCTGAGCGAGATGGTGCGCCGACTCAAGCGCATGAAGGCCTCCACCGAGGCCCTGCGCACCGGCGGCTCGCGCCGCGCCTGGCGGATCGCCGTCCTCGCGCTGCTGCCCGTCGCCGCCTTCGCGGCCTGGCTGGTCTTCCTGCGCCCGGCGCGGCCACCGGCCGGGCGGCCCCTGGCGGCTCCGCCCGACCATGTCCTGCTGTTCCCCCTCGAGAACCAGACCCCCGATCCGCGCGTCGGCCCCGAGGTCGATTTCCTGATCGCCGAGGCGCTGAACGGGTCGCCCGGGTTCAAGGCCCTGACCCCAACCGAGCTGCGCGTGCTCTGCGGCGGCCGCGAGGTGACAGCCGAGCGCCTGCCCGAGCTGGCCAGGCGCTTTGGCATCCGCTACCTCCTGCGCGGCAGGCTGGGCAGCGTGGCCGACAAGTATGACATCGAGGCCCGCCTCAGCCGGGTCGGCGCCCAGGACGACCGCGCGCCGTTCTTCATCCCCGGCAAGGGGAAGGACTCGCTGCTGACCGACCAGGTCGACAACCTGGCCCGGCGCGTGAGCGAATCGTTCTCCGGCGAGGCGGCCGCCCGCGGAACGGCGCCGCTCTCGGCCGCCTTCGGGAGCGACTGGCGCGCCTTCGATCTATTTTTCCAGGGCAAGTCCTACTGGGACAAGAAGAAATTCGCCCCGGCGCGCCGCCTGCTGCTCAGCGCCGACGCCCAGGCCGGCGGACTCCCCGCCGCCCGTTTCCACCTCGCCCTGCTCGCCGATTATTCCGGCGACGCCGGCGAGGCGCAGGCGCACCTGCAGGCTCTCCTGCCCGCGCTGGCGGGCTTCTCCCCGGCCATGCGCCTGCGGGTGCAGGCGCTGAAAGCAAAGTTCGACTTCGACCTCGCCGGGCAGGTCCGCTGCCTGCGCGAGCTCAAGGCCATGTTCCCCTTCAGCAAGGAGCAGGCCTTCGAGCTGGGCGAGGCCTTCTTCCGCCATGGCGACGCCGAGCGCGCCATCCCTGAGTACGAGGCCGCCCTGGCCCTGGACGGCGACTACCCCGCCGCATTGAACCACCTGGGCTACTGCCTCTCCTACCTCGGCCGCCATCGCCGGGCCATCGAGTGCTTCGAGCGCTACCGCGACATCGACCGTACCGCCAACTCCTTCGACTCGCTGGGCGACGGCTATTTCTACCTTGGCGACTATATCCAGGCGGAAAACAGCAAGATCTACGCCGTCAGCCTGGACGACGCCATGGACTGGCCCTACCTGACGCTGGCCGACATCGCCATCCTGCGGGCCGATTTCCAGGAGGCCGAGAAGTTCCTGGCCATCTACCAGAAGCTGGCGAAGTTCCCCAAGGCCCAGGCCGACGCCCTGGCCAAGAAGGCCTTCATCCGGCTCCTGGAGGGCGCTCCGGCCGTTGCCCTGGACCTGCTGCACGAGGCGCTGCGGCGCCACGATTCCGCGTCCATCAACGACCACAGCGGCGAGTACCACTGGCTGTCGGGCCTCTGCCGCCTCGCCCTCAACGACCTGCCGGCGGCGCGCCGGGAGCTGGAATGGCTGCGTCGGCTGCGCGGCGCCTTCCGCCTGTCGGCCGACAACTTCGACGCCGCCCTGAAGTATTGCCTGCACCTGGAGGCGCGCATCGCCGAGGCCGCGGGGCGGCTGAACGAAGCGGACCAGCGCTACCGCGAGCTCCTGGCCATGAAGCCCCAGCTCTCCTTCTGGGTCACCTATTACTGTTACCCGTTCTTCGAGAACGAGTACGCCGGATTCCTGGCGCGCCGCCGCGACCGGACCGCCGCCGGCGCGGCCGTCGACCGTTGCCTGGCCTTCAATCCCGATTATGCTCCCGCACTGTGGACAAAGGCGGAGCTGCTGAAGGCCGCCGGCGCCGGCGGCCGCCGCGAGGTCCTGCGCCGCATCGAGGCCCTGTACGGCGAGGGCCATGGCCCCAACCCGCTGCGGGACAAACTCAGTAAGGAGCTAGCCGAAATACCGTGACGCGTAACACGTGACGCGTGACGAGCAACCGCAATAATCCGGGAAAGTGAAAAGTGAAAGGTGAAAAGTGAAAAGGCAAGACAAGGATCCGTTCCGGGGCCCGCTGCTGTTCTGATCACTTTCACTACGAAACGTTCTCTGTGCTGGCCTTGTTGACACGTCCACCGTCACCGGCACTGGGTTTGCTTGGTATACTCCTGGATGTACCCGTCACGCGTCACGAGAATTCTTCCTTCGCTATTACATGTCACGCGTCACGCGTTACGCATCAGGAGAATTCTTCCTTTGCTGTT
>JAKLEC010000056.1 GCA_022711715.1 Acidobacteriota bacterium | reverse complement strand
GAAAAATCCCGACATCGCCCTGGTCATCCTGGACGTCGAGATGCCGGGCATCTCGGGGGAAAAGGTGTTTCACATCCTGCGCGAGCTGCGGCCGGACATCAAGATCCTGATCGCCAGCGGCTACGGCAGGGATTACCTCGAAAGCGAGGTGTTCAAGTCCAAGATCGCCTACTTCATGCCCAAGCCGTTCAAGACCGAGCAGCTCTCCTACCAGGTCACGCGGCTGCTGCGGGGCGGCGATGCTTGAGGACCTGTTCGTCCGCGTCGAGGGCGAGCGCCTGGCCGAGCAGGCGGCGGCCGTCGCCGCCGCCGGCGCCGGCCCGGAGGTCTATTTCGCGGCCGAGCGTCTGCGCCGCCTGACGGCCCGGGCCGCCGCCGACCTGCGCCGGCTCCTGGCCGGCTTCCCCGCCCACACACTGCACGCTCCCTTCGTGGACGTCTGGCCCGGCGCCGCCGATCCGGCCGTACGCGCCCTGAGCCTGGAGACCATGCGCCGGGCGCTGGGACTGGCCGCCGACCTGGGCAGCCGCCTGGTGGTCATGCACTACAACTACGACCCCATCTATTACCGCCAGGGATTCGCCGGCTGGTTGGAGCGGGCCGCGGAGTTCTACGCCACCCTGCTTGACGAGCGCGACGGGCCGCTGATCGCGCTGGAGAACATCGCCGATCCCACTCCCTACGTGGCGCTGCAGCTCATCGCCCGCGCCGCGCGGCCGCGCCTGGTCCACTGCTTCGATTTCGGGCATCACCAGGTGTTCGGCCGCATCCCCTTTCCCGAGTGGCTCTTCTACCTGAGCCCGCGCGGCCACATCCATTTCCACCTGCACGACAATCACGGCGGCCGCGACGACCACCTGGCGTTGGGCGCAGGTTCCATCGACTGGGTTGAGGCCCGGGCGGCCATCACTTCCCTCGCCTGCCCCTTCACGATCGCACTGGAGCCGAAGTCGGCCGCGACTCGGGACGCCTCTATCGCCTACTACCGGACGCATTTCCTGGGTTGCCGGGAGCCGCGTTCGCGGCGGCGGGCCTAGGCCGGGGCGGCGAGCAGGCGTCCCCCCTCCAGCACGGCCTCGCCGTCGGCCAGCTCGTGGACGTGCCGCCGGTGGTGGCTGATGAAGAGCGCCCCCAGGCTCCGGCGCCGGCAGGCCGCCTTCAGCAGCCGCAGGATGCGCAGCGCTGTCAGATCGTCGAGCGCCGAAAAAGGCTCATCCAGCACCAGGAAGCCGGGGCGCAGAACGAGGGCCCGAGCCAGCGCCACACGCTGGAGCTCGCCGCCCGAGAGCTCATCGGGGCGGCGCGGCAGCAGGGCGGACGGCAATTCCATCTCCTCCATGACAGCAAGCGTCTCGCCGCCGTCTGGCGGGAGTCCCTGGACGCGGAGCGGCTCGGCGATGATCCGCGCCACGGTGAAGAGCGGATCACAGGCCAGCAGGGGATTCTGGAACACCATCTGGTTGTCGCGGCAAAACGGGCGCCGCGGCGCCTCTTCCAGGGGGCGCCCGCGGTAGCGGACGCTCCCGCTTTCCGCACGGATGAAGCCCATGAGAATGCGCGCCAGGGTCGATTTCCCGGCGCCCGATGGGCCCGTCAGGGCCAGGATCCTGCCCTCGGCAAGGTCCAAATCGACTCCCGAGAGGGCGGACACCCGGCCTCCGCCCCGACCGGGATAGGACTTGACGACCCCGCGCAGGGCGAAGCGGGGCCCGCTCACGGCGCCTCCAGGTAGCGGGCGATCGCCCGGACATAGGGGTGGCGGCCGGATGCCAGGACTTCGGCGGGATCCCCACAGGCCGCCACCCGGCCGCGCGCAAGGACGCACAGCCGGTCGGCGAGGCCGCCGAGGAGGCCCAGCTGGTGGGAGACCAGCAGCACAGTGAGGCCGCGGCGGCGCTGCTCCGCGCGCAGGACGGCGGCGAGATCGTCGTGGGCACCGGCGTCGATCTCGGAGAACGGCTCGTCCAGCAGCAGCACGCTGGCGCGGCGGGACAGCGCCAGCGCCAGCAGGCAGCGCTGGCACTCCCCGCCGCTCAGCTCGTGGGGATAGGCGCGCAGCGCGCGCGCCGGGTCGGCGAGCCGCAGCCGGCCGAGCAGCGCCTCGAGGTCGCCGGGGCCCAAGTCGCTCTCCTCAGCGAGCTGGCCACCGACAGCCAGGACGGGATTGAGGCTGGCGGCGGCGTTCTGCGGCGCATAGAAGACCTCGCGGCCGCGCACCCCCTGCCAGGCGTCCTCGTCCATCTCCCGGCCGCGATAGAAGACCCGGCCGCCGGCGCGCAGCTCCCCGGGCAGGAGACCGGCGAGGGAGCGAGCCAGCAGCGTCTTGCCGGAGCCGCTCGCCCCGAGCAGGACCGTGACGCGGCCGGCGACGAGATCGAAATCAACGCCCTCGAGCAGCGCCCGCCCCGTGGCGGCGTCAACGACACGCAGCCCCCGCGTCCGCAGCATCCCGGCCCGCACCCAGCCAAGCCGTCCCCGTCACTCCGGCATGGCGGCGATGGCTTCGATCTCGACTTCCGCCCCCAGGGGCAGGTCCTTCACGGCGAAGGCGGCGCGCGCCGGAAAAGGAGGCGGCACGAACTCGGCATAGATCGCGTTGACCGTCTTGAAGTGGGCCATGTCCTTCAGCAGGACCGTGGCCTTGAGGACACGGCGGAAGTTGATGCCGGCGGCGGCAAGCACCGCCTCCAGGTTCCGGAACACCTGGCGCGCCTGGGCTTCGATCCCGCCCTCGACCAGCTGGCCGCTGGCCGGGTCAATACCCACCTGGCCGGAGACGAAGAGAAGATTGCCCCAGCGTACGGCCTGGGAATAGGGGCCCAGCGCCCTCGGCGCCTGCTCGGACTGCACGGCGTGCTTTTCCATTCGACCTCCTTGCGTGGGGATTCAGCGGGAGAAGCCGGCCGCCGGCCGGCGTGCGGCCGGGGAGAGCTTTACCAGCAGGAACCCCAGGATGAAACCGCCGACATGGGCCAACCAGGCGATGCCCGAGCCGCCGCCGGCGGAAAGGAATTGGAACAGGAACCAGACCGCCAGGAACACCGCCGCCGGCACGTCGACGGTCGTGACGAAGAGGAACAGGAAGACGAGGGTGCGCACCCGCGCCTGGGGATAGAGGGCCAGGTAGGCGCCCATCACGCCGGAGACGGCGCCGCTGGCGCCGATGACCGGCACCAGGCTGTTCAGGTTGAAGAGGACGTGGGCCAGGCTGGCGCCGACCCCGCAGGCGAGATAAAAGAGGACGAAGCGCACTCGCCCCAGCCGGTCCTCGATGTTGTTGCCGAAGATCCACAGGAACAGCATGTTGCCCAGCAGATGCATCCAGGACCCGTGCATGAACAGGGAATAGAGCAGGCTGAGAGGCGGCGGCGTGCGGCGCTGGAAGGAGACCAGGCCGCCATCCTCGTCGCGGCCGACCGGGATCTCGAGGCTGCGGCCGCGCACCAGCTCGGCCGGCACCATGCCGTCGCGGACCAGGTGGTACTCCAGGCCTGAGGGCCAGGGCAGCGGCCGCATGCCGGCGCCCCGCAGCGGCTCATCGAGATGCTCGCGGGATAGGTAGCCCTGATAGACGAAGACCGCGGCATTGAGCGCGATGATCAGCGCGACCATCACCGCGAAGCGCCGGGTCGGGTTATAGTCCTTCAGCGGGATGAACATGGCCCTCGTCCCCTCCTGCCTGGCGAGTGGACATTCTAGCAAGGGAACGGTGCTAAGTAAAGAAGCCCAACTCACAAGTGTTAGTGTTTGTGTTTGTGTTAGTGACAGCAAAGCAGGGATCTACTTTCAGTGATGATTCGACATATTCAGGAGCATGGCTTTGCTAACACGAACACAAACACCAACACCTGTGCCTTTGGGTTCCATGTTCCTGGCAGAGCTCAAGGATTGACTGCCGTCGCCGGGGGAGGTACGATGGGCCTGGACGCGGACCGGGACCTCCGGCGCCGGCCCCCCCTGCGGGGAAGGGAGGAAACATGCCCAGAAAGAGCCTCATGATCGCCAGCGTCGCGGCGGCGGCCCTGTTGCTGCAGGGCTGCGCCGAGCTCGGCGATATCGCCCGCGCCCTGACCAGCCTGAAGCGCCTGCAGTTCCGCCTGGACGGCGTCAGCGACTTCACCATGGCCGGAGTCGCCCTCGGCCCCAAGTCGCAGCCGGCCGATTTTTCCGTGGAAGACGGCGTGCGCCTGCTGGCCGCCTTCAAGGAGCGTCAGTTGCCGGCGCGCTTCCTGCTCAACGTCGAGGCGCGCAACCCCAATGACGGCACGGAAGGGACCACGCGCACCGTTTCCACGCTCACCCGCTTCGACTGGCGGCTGCTCATCGACGGCAAGCCCACCGTCAGCGGCGGCATCGACCGCGCCATCGAGATTCCGGGCAGCGGCCAGACGACCGCGCTGCCCCTGCGCGTGGAGCTTGACCTGTACGAGTTCTTCGGCCAGGGCGGTTACCGGGACCTGCTCGAGCTGGCGCTGGCACTGGGGGGAAGGAACGGCGACATACGGCGCGTGGCCCTCGAGGCCCGGCCCAGCGTGTCAACGCCGCTGGGAGAGATCGCCTGGCCCGAGCCGATCACCATCGTCAGCCACGAGTTCAGGTAATTCAAAGAACTTTCAGTGATAGTGATAGTGGTAGTGGTAGCCGAGCCAAGTCCATGAACATGGGCGGCCTTGTGTAAAAGATATCAAAAAAAGACCTTTTCTTTGCCTTTGCTACCACGATCACTACCACGACCGCTTTCTTCAGGGCTCCTTTCTCCCTTCGATCTGATTCCAGGTCCGGCGGCCGGCGGTTCCCAGGGGCATCAACATGGGCAGGATCCAGAAAACATTCCACCAGTCCAGCCCCATTGCCTTCCAGCCGCTGAAGGCCCAGATCATCCATCCCGCCGTGAAGAAGAACAGGAAATAGAGCGGGAGCATGAGTTCCCAGTACGGGGTGTCGGGCCGCCGCCAGGGGGCGAACATGAAAACGAAGAAGACCGCCAGAGCGAACAGCGCCAACCCAACAAGCCCCTTGTTCGTCTTGCCCTGGACCAGGAACACGATGCCCAGCGCCAGCACCCAGAGGAAGCCCCCCAGCCAGCCGCCAGCCCAGCCGATCTTCTCGCCGTTCCGTTCCTTCATCTCTCCCTCCCCGGGTTCCCCTTCAGGGCGCGAAAACCCATGTAATCGACATTTTGGCAGGAAATGGTCCTTAGTCAAGCGAGCACCGCCCCCCCGGGACAATTCGGAATCATGAAAACGGACGGATCGGCTATGCGAGTTGTGGCCGGCAAGAGCATCGGCCAGCATTATCAGCGCCCATATGTGTTACGTTAAACAACTCAATTGAAATTTGATTTTCATGTCAGTTTTTTGGAATTTATGTTAATAAAAAACTACTTTTCCACAGTTTTTTATTTTTTGCTTGACAACCAGCAACTAAGTAATACAATGATAATGTTAAACGGTTTAACACAAGGAGCAAATGATGCCAAGGGAAAAGAGCAAATCCAAGTTCGTAGGGATGCGATTGACCGAAGAGCATAACCAGGCCCTGAGCCGCCTTCAGCAGGACTCGAAGGCCAGCAAGAGCGACATTCTGCTCCGCGGCCTGGAGCTACTGAGCGAGTACTACTCACTGGGCCTAGACAAGCCCCCCCTGAATTTTGACCTGAAGAAACTCGAATCCGAGGCCATGCGCCTGGCCGATGCCATGAAGCAGGTCAGGGACAAGAGACTCGCCGTTCACCAGATGGTCCAGGAACTCGCCGAGGTCGACCGCATCCTGGACAAATACGACGGCCAGAAGAGCGCCCTCATCCAGGTTCTCCTCGACATCCAGACCGAGCACAATTGGCTCCCCAAGCCGGCCCTGATCTGGGTGTCGGAGCGGCTGGGCGTGCCGCTCTCCCGGATCTACCAGATCGCCACCTTCTACAAGGCGTTCAGCCTGGCGCCTCTGGGCCGCCACGTCTTCCACGTGTGCCTGGGAACGGCCTGCCAGGTGCGAGGGGCCCGGCGCCTTCTGGACAACGTGGCCGGCGTACTGGGCATCGAGCCGGGCCAGACCGATCCCGGACAGCGATTCACCCTGCGCACGGTCAACTGCCTGGGCTGCTGCGCCCTGGGACCGGTGATGATGGTCGACGGGAAATACTACAGCAAGCCCGACATCAAGGAGATCGAGGCGCTCGCCGCCTCCTGCGAATAAGGCGAGCCGGCAAAAGGAGTTCATCATGGCAAAATTAAGATCGGCTTCCGAACTGAAAAAATTCCGCAAGGACATCCTGGCCGGACGGGACCCCGCCCGGCCCTGCGTGACCCTGTGCCTGGGCACGGGGTGCCTGGCCTGCGGCGGCGAACAGGTTCACCGGGCCTTCATCGACGAAATCGCCCGGCAGGGCCTCGTGGGCAAGGTCGATGTCCGGCGCACGGGCTGCCATGGGTTCTGTGAAAGGGGACCGCTGGCCGTCGTCTTTCCCCGCGAGATCTGCTATCTCAAGGTGACCGCCGCCGACGTGCCCGAGATCGTCTCCGAGACGCTCGTCCACGACCGCATCGTCGAGCGCCTGCTCTACCAGGGCGATGACGGCAAGAAGATCGTCCACGAGAACGAGATCCCGTTCTACAAGCACCAGAGCAGGGTCATCCTCGGCGCCAACCGCCTGATCGACCCGAACCGCATCGAGGATTACATCGCCCTCGGGGGCTACTCCGCGCTGGCCAAGGCCCTCTTCGTGATGACTCCCGAGGAGGTCCTCGACGAGGTCAAGCGCTCCGGCCTGCGGGGGCGGGGCGGCGCCGGCTTCCCGACCGGGAAGAAGTGGGAGACGACCCGCGATGCCCACGGCGAGACGAAGTACGTCGTCGTCAACGCCGATGAAGGGGACCCCGGGGCCTACATGAACCGCAGCGTGCTCGAAGGCAACCCGCACAGCGTCATCGAGGGCCTGATCATCGGCGCCTACGCCATCGGCGCCCGCCACGGCTACGTCTATGTCCGCCAGGAATACCCCCTGGCCGTGGCCAACCTGACGGTCGCCCTCGAGCAGGCCCGCGATCTCGGCCTGCTCGGCGACAACATCCTCGGGTCCGACTACTGCTTCGACGTCGCCGTCCACCGCGGCGCCGGCGCCTTCGTCTCCGGCGAGTCGAGCGCCCTGATGGCGGCCATCGAGGGCCGCGTGGGCGAGCCGCGGCCGAAGTACGTGCGCACGGCGATCAGCGGCCTGTGGGGCAAGCCGACCAACCTGAACAACGTCGAAACCTGGGCCAACGTCCCGGCCATCATCAACCGCGGCGCGGACTGGTTCGGCGACATCGGCACCGCGGGCAGCAAGGGCACGAAGATCTTTTCGCTGGTCGGCAAGGTGAAGAATACCGGCCTGGTCGAGGTGCCCATGGGCACGCCCCTGAGGCGGATCATCTACGACATCGGCGGCGGCATCAGCAGCGGCAAGGAGTTCAAGGCCGTCCAGACCGGCGGCCCCTCCGGCGGCTGCCTGCCCGCCGCGCACCTCGATCTGCCGGTGGACTTCGAGGCTCTGGAGCGGGCCGGCTCAATGATGGGCTCGGGCGGCATGATCGTCATGGACGAGGGCACCTGCATGGTCGACACGGCCCGCTACTTCGTCCAGTTCCTCTCCGAGGAGTCCTGCGGCAAGTGCGTGCCCTGCCGCGAGGGCCTGAAGCGCATGCTGCGCATCCTGACCGGCATCTGCGCCGGGCGCGGACGGCCGGGGGACATCGATCTGCTCGAGGAGCTCGGCGAGGTCATGTCGGAGGCTTCCCTGTGCGCCCTGGGCACGACGGCCGCCAACCCGCTGCTCTCGACACTCCGCTACTTCCGCGACGAGTACGAGGCGCACATTCAGGAGAAGCGCTGCCCGGCCGGGGCGTGCAAGGAGCTCATCCGCTATCATATCGTCCCCGAGAAGTGCCAGGCCTGCATGATCTGCGCCCGCAGCTGCCCGGCCGCGGCCATCAGCGGCGCCAAGGGCCAGGTCCACGTCATCGACCAGTCCAAGTGCACGAAGTGCGGCGTTTGCCTCGAGGTATGTCCCTCGCGCTTCGCCGCCGTTGCCAAGATCTCCGGCAAGCCGGTTCCGGCGCCGGTAGCCGCCGGAACCCGGATCCAGGGGAAAAAATGAGGTCCACCATGGAAACCATCCAGCTCGAGATCGACGGAAAGAAGGTAGAGGCGGAAAGGGGAACCACGCTGCTCCAGGCCGCCCGCAAGGCGGGGATCGAGATCCCCACCCTCTGCCATGACGACCGGCTCGCTCCCTTCGGCGCCTGCCGGCTGTGCCTGGTGGAGATCGACCGCGGGGGCCGCAAGCGCCTGGTGGCCTCCTGCGCCTACGAGGTCGAGGACGGCCTGGTCGTGAAGACCGTGACCGAGAAGATCGTCAAGATCCGCAGGATGATCGTGGAGCTGCTCCTGGCCGAAGCGACGACCGGCCCCTTGGAGGTCCTGGCCGAAAAGTACGGCCTCAAGGGGTCCCGCTTCAAGGGCGACGAACCCGCCTGCTTCCTCTGCGGCCTGTGCGTCCGCTACTGCGCCGAGGTCAAGAAAAAGGACATCACCTGCTTCATCGGCCGCGGCATCGGCCGGGAGGTCGCGTTCCCCTCGGATCTCGCCCGCAGCGCCTGCCCCCTCTGCCGCGAGTGCCTGCCGCTCTGCCCGAGCGGGGCCTGGTACTCGCTGTACCTGAAGGGTTACGAGGGCATGCCGGAGGAGGCGGGGCCGCGCCCGGGCGCCTGACGACGGGCTACTTCTCCCGCTGCGATTTCTCGATCTTGGCCCAGGTGTCGCGCAGGGTGACGCTGCGGTTGAACACGGGCCGCTCCGGGGTGGAGTCGGGATCGGCGCTGAAGTAGCCCTGGCGCAGGAACTGGAAGTATTCGCCCGGCTTGGCCGCGGCCAGCGAGCGCTCGACCTTGCAGCCCTTGAGGATCTCCAGCGAGTTCGGGCTCAGGTACTCCTTGAAATCCTTCTCCTCCTTCTCGGCCGCGGGATCGGGAACGGAAAGGAGCTTGTCGTACAGGCGCACCTCGGCGTCGGCGGCGTGGGCGGCCGACACCCAGTGCGAGGTGCCCAGCACCTTGCGGCCGTCCTTTGTCCAGCCGCCGCGCGACTCGGGATCATAGGTGCAGCGCAGCTCGACGATGTTCCCCGACCCGTCCTTGACGACCTCGTCGCAGCGGATGTAGTAGGCGTGCTTGAGGCGGATTTCCTTTCCCGGGGACAGGCGGAAGAACTTCCTGGGCGGGTCCTCGCGGAAGTCGTCCTGCTCGATCCAGATCTCGCGCGCGAAGGGCAGCTTGCGCGTGCCGGCGCCGGGGTCCTCGGGGTTGTTCTCGGCGTCGACTTCTTCCACTTTCCCCGCGGGATAGTTGGTGATCACGACCTTCAACGGCCGCAGCACGGCCATGCGCCGCAGGGCGCGCCGGTTCAGGTCCTCGCGCAGGCAGTGCTCGAGCAGGGCCATGTCGACCATGCTCTCGCGCTTGGCCACGCCGACCGTCTCGGCGAAGGCGCGGATGGCCTCGGGCGAATAGCCACGCCGCCTGAGGCCGGCGACAGTCGGCAGGCGCGGGTCGTCCCAGCCGCGCACATGGCCCTTTTCGACCAGCTCCAGCAGCTTGCGCTTGCTCATCACCGTGTAGTTGAGGTTGAGGCGGGCGAACTCGATCTGCTGCGGGTGGCAGGGCACGGGCAGGTTGTCCAGCACCCAGTCGTAGAACGGCCGGTGGTCCTCGAACTCCAGCGTGCAGATGGAATGGGTGATGCCCTCCAGGGCGTCGGAGATGGGATGGGTGTAGTCGTACATGGGGTAGATGAGCCAGCGGTCGCCGGTGCGGTGGTGGCTCTCGCGGCGGATGCGGTAGAGAACCGGGTCGCGCATGTTGAGGTTGGGCGAGGCCATGTCGATCTTGGCCCGCAGCACGTAGGCGCCGTCGGGGAACTCGCCGGCGCGCATGCGCCGGAAGAGGCCGAGATTGTCCTCAATCGAGCGCTCGCGGCAGGGGCTATTGATGCCGCATTCGGTCAGCGTCCCCCGGTACTGCCGCACCTGGTCGGGGGTCAGGTCGCAGACGTAGGCCTTGCCGCCGCGGATGAGGTGCTCGGCGAACTCGTAGAGCTTGTCGAAGTAGTCGGAGGCGTAGTAGAGCCGGTCGGCCCAGTCGAAGCCCAGCCAGCGCACGTCGGCCATGATGGAATCGACGTACTCGACGTCCTCCTTGCCGGGGTTGGTGTCGTCGAAGCGCAGGTTGCACAAGCCCTGGTAATCGCGGGCCAGGCCGAAGTTGAGGCAGATGGACTTGGCGTGGCCGATGTGCAGGTAGCCGTTGGGCTCGGGGGGAAAGCGCGTGTGCACCCGGCCGCCGTTCTTGCCGGCCTGGATGTCGGCCTCGATGATCGCGCGGATGAAGTTCAGTCCCGGTGCCGGGTTCTCGTCATTGGCCATCGTTATCCCCTTGCGGCGACGTGCGCGCGCGCCCGGTGCAGCCGGCGCACGACCGTGTCGCGGCCCAGCGCTTCGAGCATCTCGAACAGGCCGGGGCCGAAGCTGACGCCGCTGACTGCCAGGCGCACCGGATGGATCAGCTTGCCGGCGCCGACGCCTTTTTCCTCGGCCAGGGCGCGGAACAGCGCCTCCAGCGCGTCGGCGCGGAACGGCTCCTGGGCGGCCAGCCGCTCCAGCACGGCGTCGAGCAGCGGCAGTGCCTCGGGCCTGAAGTGCTTCCTGGCCGCCGCCTCCTCGTACTCCCCGGGGTCGCGGAAAAAATAGAGCGAGCGCGCGGCGATGTCGCCGACGCGCTTGCTGCGCTCCTTGAACAGGCCGATCACCTTCTTCAGGTAG
>JAKLEC010000055.1 GCA_022711715.1 Acidobacteriota bacterium | reverse complement strand
CTGATGGGTTCCGGCACGCCGCAGGACATCCTCTTCGCTGTAAGCCGCGGCGTGGACATGTTCGACTGCGTGCTGCCTTCGCGCAACGCCCGCAACGGCACGCTGTTCACCCGGCGCGGCAAGGTGCACATCAAGAACGAGAAGCACAAGGCCGACCCGCGGCCGCTCGACGAGGGCTGCGCCTGCTACACCTGCCGGGGCTTCTCGCGCGCCTACCTGCGCCACCTCTTCGTCTCCCGCGAGATCCTCGCCGCCGTGCTGAACACCATCCACAATATCCATTTCTACCTTGATTTCATGGAAAAAATACGGTATGCTATCCGTTCCGGCGAATTCGCCGCGTTCACGGACCGATTCCTGGCGGCATACCAAGAAGGAGACTAACATGCCACTTTTCGGACAAACCGCGGGCGGCGCGGCCCAGCCCAACATGCTGGTGTCGCTGCTCCCCTTCGTCGTCATTTTCGTCATCTTCTACCTGCTGATCATCCTGCCGGCCCGCAAGAAGCAGAAGCAGCACCAGAACCTGATCTCCTCGCTCAAGGGCGGCGAGCGCGTGCTCACCGCCGGCGGCATCTACGGCACGGTGAACCGCGTGCTGGACGACCGCTTCGAGATCCAGGTCGACGCCAACACCCGCATCCAGGTGGCCAAGGGCTCCATATCCGGCGTCATCGACGAAACGCCCAAGGCCCGTTAGCCGCCCCGGGCCGGCCGCTCGCCGGCGCGGCCCCCAGTTGCAAGGAGGAACACGATGGACAAGTCGCTGACGTGGAAGGTGGGGTTGATCGTCGCCGTGATCGCCCTCTCCGTCTTTCTGCTCTACCCCCCCAAGGACAAGATCAACCTCGGCCTCGACCTCAAGGGCGGCATGCACCTCATCATGGAGGTGGTGACCGACGAGGCCTTGGCCATCCAGACCGACATGAGCGCCACGCAGCTGCGCGGCCTGCTCAAGGACGCCAGCATCGCCTACGAGAAGGTCGTGCGCAAGGGCTTCAGCCGCATCGAGGTCACCGGCACCAAGCTTGACGACGAGCGGCGCATCAAGGACATCCTCGACGACGACTTCCGCGACTGGACCTACACCGTCGGCGGCAGCCTGATCTCGCTGGCCCTGCGCCCCAACGTCGAACAGCAGCTGCGCGAGCAGTCGGTGGACCAGGCGCTGGAGACCATCCGCAACCGCGTCGACGAGTTCGGCGTGGCCGAGCCCACCATCCAGAAGGAGGGGCTGGCCGGCGACCGCATCCTCATCGAGCTGCCGGGCATCGACAACCCCGAGCGCGTCAAGGGGCTGATCAAGAGCACCGCCATGCTGGAGTTCCATCTGGTGGTCGGCGGCCCCTTCCAGACCGAGGAGGCGGCCCTGGCCGAGTACAAGGGCCAGCTCCCCGACGACCTGGAGATCGTGCGTACCAACCCGCGCCGCCTGGACAAGGGCTTCTACGTGCTGAAGTCGGCCACCGTCGTGCCCGGCAAGGACCTCAAGAGCGCCCGCCGCGCCCAGGACGAGTACGGCGCGCCGGCGGTCGGCTTCTCCTTCAACTCCCAGGGCGCCGCCCAGTTCGAGAAGTTCACCGCCGCCAACATCGGCAAGCCGCTCTCCATCGTCCTCGACGAGCGCATCGAGAGCGTGGCCACCATCCAGGACGTCATCGGCGCCGACGGCATCATCAAGGGCCGCTTCAGCCAGGACGAGGTCGACGACCTGGTGCTGGTGCTGCGCTCCGGCGCCCTGCCGGCGCCGCTGAAGTACATCGAGGAGCGGACCATCGGCCCCTCGCTGGGCGCCGACTCGATCCGCAAGGGCCTCATGGCCTGCCTCGGCGGCCTGCTGCTGGTCGTGCTGTTCATGCTCGTCTACTACCGCGCCGCCGGCATCAACTCGGTGCTGGCCCTGCTGCTGAACATGCTGATCCTGATGGGCATCATGGCCTACTTCCGCGCCACCCTCTCCATGCCCGGCATCGCCGGCATCATCCTCTCCATCGGCATGGCCGTGGACGCCAACGTGCTGATCTTCGAGCGCATCCGCGAGGAGCTGGCCGCAGGCAAGTCGCCCAAATCGGCCATCGACGCCGGCTTCAAGAAGGCCTTCTGGACCATCTTCGACGCCAACCTGACCACGGTCATCTCGGCGGTCTTCCTGTTCCAGTTCGGCACCGGGGCCATCAAGGGCTTCGCCGTCACCCTGATCATCGGCATCGTGGCCAGCATGTTCACCGCCATCTTCGTCTCGCGGGTGATCTTCGAGCTGACCTACGGCCGGCGCAAGAAGCTGACCCGCATCAGCATATAGGAGCTCAAGATGCTTAAGATCTTCAAGGAAGAACCCACGTTCCGCTTCATCCACTGGCGCTTCCTGGCCTTCGCCCTGTCGGGGCTGATCATCCTGGCCGGGGTCTACGTCTGGGCCACCCGCGGCTTCAACTGGGGCATCGACTTCTCCGGCGGCACGCTGATCGAGGTGGGCTTCGACCGCGGCGTCGCCATCCCGCAGCTGCGCGGCCGGCTGTCGGCCATCGGCCTGGGCGACGCCCAGATCACCCGCATCGGCGGCGAGGACAAGTTCTTCATCAAGACGCTGGCCGCGCTGAAGCGCCAGGGCCGCCCCGCCGGCGAGAAACTCGAGGCGATCGAGGAGTACGAGATCGTGGCCCGCGAGATCCGCACCGCGCTCATGGACGAGGGCGAGCGCGCCCAGGCCGCCGCCGGCCGCATCGACCTGAACAACTCGGCGGCGGGGGAGATCGCCCGCTTCCTGCGCGACAAGGGCCTCGGCGACGCGGACGCCCAGGAGACCGCCCATATCATCATCGGCCTGCGCAAGGGCGGCACCGGCATCATCCGCGACCTCGCCGCCCTGGAGAAGGCCGGGGTCAAGCACCGCATCGTCGAACAGCTGCGCGAGCAGGCTTTCTTCTCCAAGTTCACCTTTCTGAGCGTCGAGTTCGTCGGTCCCCAGGTGGGCAAGGACCTGCGGCGCAAGGCCTTGCTGGCGTGCATCTGGGCGCTGATCGGCATGCTGATCTACATCGGCTTCCGCTTCAAGCCCATCTTCGGCCTGTCGGGCATCCTCACCCTGGCCCACGACGTGCTGGTGGCGCTCTCCTTCATCCTGTTCTTCCGCATCGAGATGTCGCTGCAGGTCGTCGCCGCCCTGCTGACCATCGTCGGCTACTCGATCAACGACACCATCGTCGTCTTCGACCGCCTGCGCGACAACCTCAAGGTGATGCGCAAGGACAACCTGGAGGCCGTCCTGGACAAGAGCATCAACCAGACCCTCAGCCGCTCCATCTTCACTTCGCTGACGGTGTTCCTGACCGTGCTGTCGCTCTACCTGTTCGGCGGCGAGGTCATCCGCCCCTTCGCCTTCACCATGCTGGTGGGCGTCATCGCCGGCTCCTACTCGACCATCTACCAGTCCTGCGCCTGGCTGAAGGTCTGGGAACGCTGGCTGGTAAAAAGAAAAAAAAGTTGAGGATGGGCTTGAATTGTCCCGGCATTTGGTATATAAAATATTTTGGAAATAATACTAAATCATTCTATGGAGGCCTAGCATGTTTGGCGAATCCCTGATCATATCGGGAGAGAAGCGCAAGCCGACCAAGAAATACTTGACCCTGCCCATCTCCCTGCTGATCCACGGCGTCGCGATCGCGGCGTTCGTCGTCGTCCCCTTGATGATGGCCGACTCCAACCTGCCCGAGGTCAAGGTGACGAACGTGTTCATCGCGGCCCCGCCGCCCCCCCCGCCGCCCCCCCCGCCGGCGGCCAAGAAGAAGAGCGGCGGCGAGGCCAAGGCCACCGAGGCCAAGAAGGCCGAGGCCGCGCGCCCGATCATCGCCGGCCGTCTGGTTGCTCCCATCCAGGTCCCGACCATCATTCAGGAGGAGGACGTGGGCAGCTTCGGCATTGAGGGCGGCGTCGAAGGCGGCGTCGAGGGCGGTGTCGAGGGCGGCGTCATCGGCGGCGTCCTGGGCGGCGTCGAGGGCGGCCAGTTGATCGAAGGCCAGGAGCAGGCGATCCGCATCGCCAGCGTGCAGCGGCCGCGTAAGATCAAGGAAGTCAAGCCCATCTACCCGCAGATCGCCCTGACGGCGCGCATCCAGGGCGTGGTCATCATCGAGGCCATGACCGACATATACGGCCGCGTGCGCCAGGCGCGGGTCATCTCCGGCCACCCGCTGCTCAACGACGCGGCGCTCAGCGCCATCAAGCAGTGGGTCTACGAGCCCTACATCCTGAACGGCATCCCCAAGCCAGTCATCTTCACGGCCACGGTGACGTTCACCCTGCAAAACCAGTAATTCTCACGTGGGCGCGTCCCCGGAAAGAATTATTATAAAATTTAATTAGGAGGTTTCCTATGTCATGGGATCTAGTTGAAATGTGGCACAGCATGAGCTTCATCCCCAAGGCGGTCGTCTTCACCCTGCTGCTGATGTCGGTGTATTGCTTCGCGACCGGCATCGAAAGGGCGATCGTCTTCAACAAGGCCAAGAAGCAGTCCCGCGATCTGCTGAAGCTGATCTCGGGCCTGTGGCGCGAGGGCAAGGTGGAGGAATCCATCAAGCTGTCGTCCGACAAGCGTTTCCGGAACAGCCACCTGGCCAAGGTGCTGGTCGCCGGCCTGAACGAGCTGCAGTTCCAGCAGGACAGCCGCTCCGCCCAGCCTGAGGTGGTCGAGTCCGCCAAGCGCGCCATCGAGCGCGCCACCATCAAGGGCGTGCAGGAATTCAAGCGCGGCCTGAACGGCCTGGCCACCATCGGCTCCACGGGTCCGTTCGTCGGCCTGTTCGGCACCGTGTTCGGCATCATCACCGCCTTCCAGGGCATGAAGGTCTCCGGCTCGGGCGGCATCGGCGCCGTCGCCGGCGGCATCGCGGAAGCCCTGATCACCACTGGCTTCGGCATCATCGTCGCCGTCGTCGCCGTGTGGTTCTTCAACATCCTGCTGAACCGCGTGGACATCTTCACCGGTGAAATGGCCAACGCCTCTTCGGAGCTGATTGATCATTTTATCAAGCTGAAGTCCAAGTAATAGGAGTCGAGCATGAGCGTCGATGTTGGCGGCTCGAAAACTGCAAAGTCTGAGCCCAACGTGGTGCCTCTCTGCGACATCCTGCTGGTGTTGCTGATCATCTTCATGATCGTGACGCCGATGATCCAGAAGGGGGCCAACGTCACTCTGCCCGAGGCCAAGTACGTGGGCAACCAGCCCGACCCCAGCCAGATGTTCACCGTGTACGTCAAGAAGACCGGCGAGATATCGCTGGACGAGACGCCGGTGGACGACCTGGCCAAGCTGGGGCAGATGATCCTCGACAAGATGGAGGAGATGCAGCGGACCGAGAAGAAGGTCCTGCTGAAGGCTGATCTGGAGGCCCAGTACGGCCGCGTGGTGGACGTGATGAACGCCATCAAGGAAGCGCAGATCGAAGTGCTCGGCCTGGTGACGGAGCAGCAGACGTCCACGTTGGAATAGGCTGAACGTTCGCAAGTGGCAAGGGAAGGAGAAATCCTTCCCTTTTTTTTCAAGTTGCAAATTCCTGTGACCTGGCACTGAGCAATTTAATGGAAAAAGGTAGAAGCAAAAGACTCTTTTAGGGGATCGGTCAGAATCAAATAAGTTCTTTAACTGTTTTTACTAACACGATCACTACCCCTATCACTTTTCCCCATCTTGACGGCGGGGACGCGCACGCGCACCGCCGCCGGCAGCACGCGGACCTCATAGTCGGCCTGCTCGCCCCCGTATTCGCCGTCGAAATGGAAGGGAACGGGCCCGCTCAGCGAGCGGATGGCGGCCGCGGCAAACGGGACGCTGCGGTAGAACGGGTAGCGGTGGATGGTGCCGGCGAACAGCCGCTGCACGTTCAGCGAGGACTCGCGCAGCGTGGACTTCCTCAGCAGGCACAGGTCGAGCAGGCCGTCGTAGGGGGAGGCGTACGGGGCGATGATGGCCTTGGCCCCGTATTGGCGGAAATTGGCCAGGGCGGCGATCATGATCTCCTCATCGAACTCGCCGCCGGCGGCGCTCACGTGCACACGAAAAGCGGGCATCTCCAGGTAGCCCTTCAGCGCGAAGTAGACGTAGGGCAGGATGCCGCGCGTGCGGGCATCGCGCTCGAATTTCCTGGCGATCAGGCCGTCCAGGCCGATGCCGGCGACGTTGAAGAAGCGCCGGCCGTTGATCTCGCCGGCGTCGATGCGTACGTCGCGGCCGGCGACGAGCGTGTTCAAGGCGCGCATCCAGGGCAGGGGGATGCCCAGGTTGCGCGCCAGGCCGTTGCCCGAGCCTCCGGGCAGGATGCCCAGGGTCTTGTCGCGGCCGATCAGGGCGCCGGCCAGCGAGTTCACCGTGCCGTCGCCGCCGAAGGCCACGAAAAGGTCGAAATGCTCCATTTCCTGGCGGACGGCCGCGAGCGCCTCCGGCGGCGAGGCGGTATGGACCAGGGACAGGCCGGCGAAGTGCCGGCGCAGCTTGCGGGTGATCAGCGCGACGGCGATATCCTTATTGACGAAACCAGAGGCGGGATTCACGATCAGCAGCACCCGCTCGGCGCGTCGCATCATGGCCGGGGCCCGCTCACGGGACAGCGGCTTCGGACCCGGGTCAGGAGGTCTTCTGGCCGCACTCGGGGCAGAACTTGTCCTTTTTTTTCAGGGCGGCGCCGCAGTTGGAACAAAATGCGCCCTTGGGGAACGGCACTCCGCACTCCGGGCAGAACTTGGCCGACGCCGGCGCGCTCTTGCCGCAGGCGGGGCAGGGCTTGACCGGGGCGGCGGCAGCGGCCGCCGCCCCCTGGTTCTTGGCGTCCTGCATGGCCTGGCTGATCATGCCGGGGATCATCATGCCCATGCCGGCGCCCATGCCCATGCCCATGCCGGACGAGGCCTCGCCGCCCTTCTCGGCGGCTTTCTCCATGGCCTTGGCCGCCTTGAACTGCACGAACTTCCCCATGTCGCCGACCGCACCCATGCCGGCGCGCTCGTCGATCATCTTCTGCACCTCCTCGGGGGGGGTGATGGCGTTGATGACCAGGTCGGCGACCTCCAGGCCGTACTTGGCGAAGTCGTCGGCGATGCGGCCCTTGAGGCCGGCGGCCAGTTCGTCGAAATGCTGGGGCAGCGCGAAGAGGCTCTTCACCGTCTCGCCGAGGAAGTCGTTCAGCCGCCCCACCAGCACGTCGCGCAGGAAATCCTCGATGTCGGCGGTGGTATAGACCGCCTGGGTGCCGGCCACTTCGCCGATGAAGACCTGGGGATCGGCGACCTTCAGGGAATACACGCCGAAGGCGCGCAGGCGCACGTAGCCCAGCTCCTCGTCGCGGAAGCTCACCGGCTCCTTGGTGCCCCACTTCAGGTCCAGAAAGGTCTTGAGGTTGACGAAGTAGACCTGGGCCTGGAACGGCGACTTGAAGCCGAAGGGCAGGGAGAGCAGCCGCGTCAGCAGCGGGATGTTCATCGTCGACAGCACGTGGCGGCCGGCGCGGAAGGTGTCCAGGGCCTTGCCGTCGCGGAAGAAGACGGCCGCCTGGTTCTCCTGCACGATCAGCTGCGCTCCCAGCTTGATGTCGCTGGAGCCCGCCTCGGGGACCCGGTGCGACAGTTCCTTTCCCGTCGCATCGAAGTATTGGATGATCTCGAGCTTCATCGCTCTCCTCCTCCGGCCCAGCCCTTGAGCAGGGCGAGGCGCTGTGCGAACAGTTCCTCGATGCCGGCCAGCCCCGCGTGCAGCGGCGCCAGGTCGGCCGCGTCCAGCGGGGCGGCAGCCAGGGCGGCCGCGGCCTCGGCCAGGCGCGCATCGCACTCGTACACGCGGTCCAGCTCGGCTTCGCGGATCTTGACCAGGTCGAAGAAACCGCTGTAGCCCGGATCGGCGTACCGCACGGCGGCGATGGTCTTGTCGAGCTGGCGGACGAAGCCCTCGCACTCGCGCAGCCGTTCGAAGTCCTTGGCGCGGCTGGCGGCCTGCAGCGACTTGTTCATGCCGGTCTTCACCCGCCGCAGCTGCTTGACCACGTACTCGCGCTGCAAGCGATCGGAGTCGCGGCGCAGCTCCCGCTCGAAGTAGCCCTTGAAGCCGGGTATCTTGAGCAGGACCCTCTCCAGCCCGTTCAGCTGTTCCCTGGCGCGTTCCTTGATGTCCATGCGTCCCTCCGCGGCGATTATAGGGAAAGCAATAGAAAAATGCAAACATCATGGCGTCCTTTGCGGGATTCTGTGTGCCAGGCATACGGCAGACGGCGTACGGCGCACGGCGTACGGCGTACGGAAAGAACATTAACCGAACTATGCCGACAGAGTGCTGTTGCCGTGTGCGTCAACTGTACGCCGAGTTCATTGGAGCGCTGTCGCCGTGTGCCGTCAGCCGTCAACCGTGCGCCGAGCTTACTCACGTTGAATGGCCTCCGGGCGCGGCTTGCAAAAGCCCTCCCGATATGTTAGTTTTCCATTCTAGGAGGTATCCCATGTCATACAAGGTCGCAATAAACGGCTTCGGCAGAATTGGCAGGAATTTCCTGCGCACGGCCTACCGCAACTCCGCCATCGAGATCGTGGCGGTCAACGATGTCACGGACACGCGCACGCTGGCGCACCTGCTGAAATACGACTCCACCTTCGGCACCCTGCCCGAGAGCGTCGAGCACGGTGACGGCTTCATCCAGCTGGCCGGGCGCCGCATCCGCGCCACGGCCATCAAGAACCCCGCCGACCTGCCGTGGAAGGAGTTGGGCATCGACCTGGTCGTGGAGTCCACCGGCCTGTTCACCAAGCGTCCCGAGGCCGAGAAGCACCTGCAGGCCGGCGCCAAGAAAGTGCTGATCTCCGCCCCGGCCACCGATCCCGACCTGACCATCGTGCTGGGGGTCAACGACGGCGAGTACGACCCCCGCAAGCACCACATCGTCTCCAACGCCTCCTGCACCACCAACTGCGTGGCCCCCGTGGCCAAGGTGCTGCACGACCGCTTCCGCATCCTGAAGGGCAACATGACCACCATTCACGCCTACACCAACGACCAGCGCATCCTTGACCTGGCGCACAAGGACCTGCGCCGGGCGCGGGCGGCCGGGCTGTCGATGATCCCCACCACCACCGGCGCCGCCAAGGCCATCGGCCTGGTCATCAAGGACCTGAAGGGCAAGATCGACGGCACGTCCATCCGCGTGCCCACTCCCGACGTGTCGGTGGTCGACCTGGTGGTGGCCGTGGCCCAGGACGCCACCGTGGAGGAGGTGCGCCAGGCCTTCCTCCAGGCGGCCGCCGGCCCCCTGCACGGCATCCTCCGCTGCAGTTCCGAGCCCCTGGTCTCCATCGACTTCAAGGGCGACGAGCACTCGGCTATCGTCGACATGGACAACATCTTCGTCATCGAAAAGAACCTGGTCAAGGTGCTGGCCTGGTACGACAATGAGTGGGGCTACTCCTGCCGGCTGCGCGACCTCACCCTCAAGATGGCGGCGGGCTGAAATGGCCAAGGCATTCGTCGCCGACGTCGACGTCGCGGAGCGGCGGATTTTCCTGCGCAACGACTTCAACGTGCCGCTGGACGCCGGCCGCATCACCGACGACACGCGCATCGTGGCGGCCCTGCCCACCTTTCATTTCCTTCTGGAGCGCGGGGCGCGCATCGTGTGCGCCTCGCACCTGGGCCGCCCCAAGGGCGAGGTGATTCCCGACTGCACGCTGGCGCCGGTGGCCCGGCGCCTGGGCGAGCGGCTGGGGCGCAAGGTGGAGTTCTGCACGGAGACGGTGGGGGCCAGGGCCGAGAAGGCCAAGGGCAGGCTGAAGCCCGGGCAGGTGCTGCTGCTGGAGAACCTGCGCTTCCACCCCGGCGAGACCCAGAACGATCCGGCCTTCGCCGCCGCCCTGGCCCAGGGGATCGACCTGTACGTGGACGACGCCTTCGGCGCCTGCCATCGCGCCCATGCTTCGATCGCCGAGATCACCCGCCACGTGGCGTTGGCCGCCGCCGGCTTCCTGCTGAAGAAGGAGATCGATTTCCTGACGCTGGCGGCGGATACGCCGCCCGCCGGCTACCTGGTCATCCTGGGTGGAGCCAAGGTCAGCGACAAGCTGCCGCTGCTGAAGCGCCTGGTGGAAAAGGCCGATGCGATGCTGATCGGCGGCGCCATGGCCAAGACCTTCCTCAAGGCCGAGGGCATGGACGTCGGCGCCTCGCCCGTGGAGGACGACCAGCTGGATCTCTGCCGCGACATCCGCCGCCGCGCCCTGGAGCGGGGCGTGCGCTTCCTGCTTCCCGTCGATCACATCGCCGCCACGCGCATCGCGCCGAACATCACCGTGCGCGTCATCAAGCCCGGAGAGGCCATCCCCCCCGAAATGATGGGACTGGATATTGGCCCCGAGACCGTGGAGGCGTTCCGGGCCGAGATCGCCCGCGCCAGGCTGATTTTCTGGAACGGTCCCATGGGGGTCTTCGAGGTGGACACCTTCGCCGGCGGCACGATGGCGGTCGCCGCCGCGGTGGCCGCCAGCTCCGCCACCACCATCATCGGCGGCGGCGACTCGGCCGCCGCCGTGGCCAAGGCCGGCGTGGCCGGGCGCATCAGCCATATTTCGACCGGCGGCGGCGCCGCGCTGGAGTTCCTGGCCGGCGACAAGTTGCCGGGCATCGAGGCGCTGACGGAGGCAAAATGAACAGGGAATACGTCATCGCCGGCAACTGGAAGATGCACAAGAGCGGAGCCGAGGCGCGGGAGCTCGTCCGGACACTGGCCGGCTCTTTTACCGCTGTCCCCGGCCTGACCGTCGTCGTCTTTCCGCCCTTTACGGCGCTGGAGTCGGTGCGCGGCCTTGATCCCAAGGTGCGCATCGGCGCCCAGAACGTTTTCTACGAGGAACAGGGTGCCTACACCGGGGAGATCGCGCCGCGGATGCTGGCCGGGCTGGCGGAGTTCGTGCTGGTGGGCCATTCCGAGCGGCGGCAGATCTTCCACGAAAGCGACGC
>JAKLEC010000054.1 GCA_022711715.1 Acidobacteriota bacterium | reverse complement strand
CCGTAGAGCCGGAACGCCGCCGCGCAGGCGGCGCCCTTGTCGCGCCGGGGATCGATCTCCAGGGGCAGCAGCCGCTCGACGAGGAGGAAGCGCCCCATCTCCGCTCCCAGCAGGAACCCCGTTCCCCGGTAGCCGGCCGCCCGCAGGACCGCGATGTCCTCCAGCGCCGCCGGCAGCAGTTGCACGTTCATAGATGAAAAGTAGCACATAGCAATCTTTTAGACAATATCTGCTCTGATCGATCTATCGTGACGCGTAACGCGTGACGCGTGACAAGTAGCAGCAAAAATTGAACTGGAGCAATCGAACGAAGATGTCGATCGAATTCATGAACCTTGAAGGCAAAAGCTGAATGCCGACGCCAAGTTCGGATTGGGCTGCGTTCTACTCTGACTTGATCTCTTTACCCCTCTATCTTTTTTGCCCTCTACTCGTTCGGCCTTTGCGGTTACTCGTCACGCGTCACGCGTTACGCGTCACGAGCGCTACTTCCGTTTCTTGAGCTCGTCCTTGACCTTCTTCCAGTACTCCATGCGCTCGCGGACGTGCTTTTCGAAGCCCAGCGTCCCCGGCTCGTAGAAGTCCTGCTCGCGCACCCCCTCGGGCATGGTCTTCAGCAGCGACGTTTTCTCGGGGAGGTCGTGGGCATAGACGTAGCCCTCGCCCGCCCCCTTGCCGGCGGCGATGAAATTGTCGGGATTGACGATCGCCAGCGGCACCGGCAGCATGCGGTACTTCTCGGCGAGCTTTTTCATCCTGGCATCGGACAGATAAAGGGCGTTGCTCTTGGGCGCCAGCGCCAGGTAGACCGCCGCCTCGGCCAGGAACAGGTCGCCCTCGGGCGAGCCCAGGAACTCGTAGGCCTGCTTGGCGTGCAGGCAGACGCGCAGGGCGTCGGGGTCGGCCAGGCCGACGTCCTCCACCGCCATGCGCACCATTCGCCGCAGGAGGTACAGCGGGTCCTCGCCGCCCTCCAGCATGCGGTAGAGCCAAAAGAGCGCGGCGTCGACGTCGGAATTGCGCACGCTCTTGTGCAGCGCCGAGATGAGCTGGTAGCGGTCGTCGCCCGTGCGGTCGTAGCCGGCGATCTTGTTCTGGATGACGTCCAGCAGCGCCGCCTCGTCGACGGCTTTCCCGGCGCCGGCGGTCTGGAAGACGATCTCCACCAGGTTGAGCAGGCGGCGGCTGTCGCCGCCGCTGTAGCCGACGGCGACCGCCTCGGCCTCGGGAGTGAAGCGCAGCTCGGCGCCGGCGCGCTCGCGCAGGAAGGCCAGGGCCCGCTCCAGGATGCGCCGCAAGTCCGGCTCGCGCAGCGGGAACAGCTCCAGGATCTTCAGCCGCGAGAGCAGGGCGCGGTTGATCTTGTAGGCCGGGTTCTCGGTGGTCGTGCCCAGCAGCACCACGTCGCCGCGCTCGACGTAGGGCAGGAAGGCGTCCTGCACGCTGCGGTTGAAGTGGTGGATCTCGTCGACGAACAGCGCCAGCGGCTTGCCGTGAGCCCGGCGCAGCGCCTGCGAGCGCTCCATCAGCTTCTTGATCTCGGCGATGCCGGAGATCGTGGCCGAGAACTCGCTGGACGGGTAGCCGGCCTCGCGCACCAGGATGCGCGCCAGGGTGGTCTTGCCCGTGCCCGGCGGCCCCCAGAAGATCAGCGAGGCCAGGTTGCGGTCGCGCACCAGCGCCTGCACCACCTTGCGGCTGCCGGTCAGGTGCTCCTGGCCGATGAAGTCGGCCAGGCCGGCCGGCCGCAGCTTGTCGGCCAGGGGGAAGAGATCGGCGCGGGCGTCCATCTCCGGGCTCGCCCCTCAGGGATGGCGGTTGAGGATCATCGCCGCCAGCAGCGGCAACAGGATCTCGTGCGGGCCGACAAAGTAGAACCCGCGGCCGCCGCGGGCGGTCGGCCGCCGGCAGACGTTCTCCGCCGGCCGGTAGTGGCGGTTGAAGTCGAAGACGGCGGTGTGGAAGCGCTCCAGGACGATGCCCTGGGCGGCGCAGTAGGAGACCGCCTTGAGGAATACCTCGGGCAGGATCACCGCCGAGCCGATGTTGAGGAAGACGCCGCCGCCGCCCAGCTCGGCGACGATGGCGGCCAGCAGCTGGAAGTCGCGCTCGGCCAGGGCGCCGGTGACCTCGCCGGAGAACATCGGGTGGTAGTGGATGAAGTCGGTGCCGATGGCCGGGTGGATGGTGACCGGGATGTTCAGCCGGTAGGCGTTGAACAGCACGCTCTCGTCCCGGTGCGGGAACTGCGACTGCATCAGGTACTGCCCCACCGCCTCGCCGGCGCCCATGCCCTGGGCCAGGCCGTCCTTGAGGGCCAGGTTCAGGAACAGGCCGGTCTCCTCGGTGTTGCCGTAGGCCCCCTGCAGCAGGTTGGCGGCGACGTCCTCGGAGGTGGCGCCGGCGAGCGCCAGCTCGAAGTCATGGATCATCATGGCGCCGTTGCTGGCGACGGCCGAGACCCAGCCGCGCTGCATCAGGTCGACGAGCAGCGGTCCCAGCCCCAGCTTGATCACGTGGGCGCCCATGGCCCAGACGATCGGCCGGCCCTTCTGCCGGGCTTGGCCCAGCAGGTCCACCAGCTCGCGCAGGTCGCGCGCCGCCAGGTAGGGCGGCAGCGAGTCGACGAACTGGCGGAAATCGGCGCCCGGCAGGCAGGGGCGGGGGAAATCCTTGAGCTGGACCAGCGAGCGCCGCCCCTGGATGGAGACGGTCTTCATCTTCTTGCGATCCAGCAGGCGGTACTTCGGGTAGGGCATGGCTACGCCTTGGGCCGGCGGCTGAGGCGGATGACGTACTCGGCGCCGCTGTACACGGTGAGGAAGACCGCGACGTAGAGGACGAGGTCGCCCAGCCGCTTCAGCGCGGCGGCGTAGGGCAGCTTGCGGTAGATGATCAGGATGGCCAGGGCGACGATCTGGAAGGTGGTCTTGAGCTTGGCCGGCACCGAGGCCGAGAAGGAGGCGTTGTTGACCAGGAAGTAGAGGCGGAAGAAGGAGATGAACAGCTCGCGCAGGATGATGATCGCCGCCACCCAGGTCTCCACCTCCTGCAGGTAGACCAGGGCGATGAGCGCCGCCGCCACCAGCAGCTTGTCGGCCAGGGGGTCAAGGAACTTGCCCAGGTCGCTGACCTGGTCGTACTTGCGGGCCACGTAGCCGTCGAGGGCGTCGGTGACCGCGGCGGTGACGAAGACGGCAAAGGCGATGAACTCCTTGTTCTGCATCTCCGTCAGCAGGATGACCACCACGAAGGGGACCATGAGGAAGCGGATGATGGTGATGATGTTGGCCTTGGTCATGTGCGCTCCGGGCTATTGTACCCCGCCGGCGGCGGAAAAGCAACGCGGCGACGCCGGCTTCCGCTCACAGCCCGAAGGGCTCGGTGGCGCCGGCGCCGCGGCGGATGAGCGCCGGCTCCGGCCCGCTGAGGTCGATGATCGTCGAGGGCTGGTTGGCCAGCGGGCCGGCGTCCAGGATCAGCTCGATGTCGTGGCGGTACGTCTCGGCGATGGCCTGCGGGTCGGTGCAGAAGTCCTCCTCGCCCTGGGGCACCGAGGTGGAGAGCAGCGGCCGCCCCAGCGCCTGGGCCAGGCCCAGGGCCACCGGCGAGTCGGGGATGCGGACGCCGACCGTCGGCCGCTTCTGCAGCAGGATCTTGGGCACCTGCTTGCTGGCGCGCAGCACGAAGGTGTACTGCCCGGGCGTCACCCGGCGCAGGATGCGGTAGGCGCTGGTGGGCAGGTAGGCCCATTCGGCGACGGCGGCCAGGTCGGGGCAGATGAAGCTGAGCAGCTTCTGGCGCGAGGCCTTCTTGAGCTTGAAGATGCGCTCCATGGCGCCCTTGTTGAACAGGTCGGCGCCCAGGCCGTAGATCGTGTCGGTCGGGTAGACGATCAGGCCGCCGTCGGCCAGGATGCGCGCCGCGTGCTGAAGCAGGCGGCGGTGGGGGTGGTCCAGGTCGATGCGCTGCACCTCGACGGCCATGACACACGCCCCGCTTGCGTCCTACTTCAGCTCGCTGAGCTTCTTGTAGTACTCGTGCTTGCCTTTCTTGAAGGCCCGCGCCTGCTCGTAGAGCTTGTCGGCCGCCTCGGGGAACTGCAGCTTGAGGGTGGCGAAGCGGATCTCCTTGGCCAGGAAGTCCTGCATGTCGAGGCTGGGGTCCTTGCTCTCGTAGACGAAGGGGTTCTGCCCCTGGCCGGCCAGCGCCGGGTTGTAGCGGTAGAGCGGCCAGTAGCCCGCCTGGACGGCCTTCTTGGCCTCGGCGCTGGACAGGCCCATGTCGATGCCGTGCATGATGCAGGGGGAGTAGGCGATGATGATCGACGGCCCGGGGTAGGCCTCGGCCTCGATGAAGGCCTTGACCAGCTGGTTCATGTTGGCGCCGTGGGCCACCGAGGCGACGTAGATGTAGCCGTAGCTCATGCACATCAGCCCCAGGTCCTTCTTGCCGGTGCGCTTGCCGGCCGAGGCGAACTGCGCCACCGCCGAGAGCATCGTCGACTTGGAGGCCTGGCCGCCGGTGTTGGAGTACACCTCGGTGTCCAGCACCAGCACGTTGACGTTCTTGCCGGTGGCCAGGACGTGGTCCAGGCCCCCGTAGCCGATGTCGTAGGCCCAGCCGTCGCCGCCGATGCACCACACCGACTTGTCGACGAGATAGTCCTGCAGCTCGATGATCTTGCGGTAGGAGGCCTGCTTCTCGGCCGGCGCCGCTTTCAATGCGGCCGGCAACAGCCCGCGCAGCGCCTGGGCCGCCGCCTGGGCGTCGTCGCCGGTGGCGCTCCAGAGCTCGAGGCACTTCTTCAGGGCCGCTTCCAGCTCCTTGCCCACTCCGGCGGCCAGGACGCGGTCGATGGCGGCGCGCAGCAGCTTGCGGTTGGCGTCGACGGCCAGGCGCATGCCCAGGCCGTACTCGGCGTTGTCCTCGAAGAGCGAGTTGGCCCAGGCCGGGCCGCGGCCGTCCTTGCCCACGCAATACGGGGTGGTGGGGAAGGTGCCGCTGTAGATGGAGGAGCAGCCGGTGGCGTTGGCGATGATCATGCGCTCGCCGAACAGCTGCGAGGCCAGCTTGATGTAGGGGGTCTCGCCGCAGCCGGCGCAGGCGCCGGAGAACTCGAACAGCGGCTTGCGGAACTGCACGCCCTTGAACTGCGCGAGGGTGGTGCCGTCCAGGATGTTGTCGGGCAGGTTCTCGAAGAACTCGGTGTTGGCGTTCTCGCCAGCCTGGCGCTCGGCCTCGATGGGGCTGAACTCGAGCGCCTTGGTCTTGGCCGGGCAGACGTGGACGCAGTTGCCGCAGCCGGTGCAGTCCTCGATGTAGACCTGCACCTTGTATTGCAGGTTCTTCTCGTTCTTGGTGTTGGACTTGACGGTCTTGAATGTAGCCGGGGCCTTGGCCAGCTGCGCCGGCTCGATCTGCTTGGCGCGGATGGCGGCGTGCGGGCAGACCAGCGAGCACTGGTTGCACTGGATGCAGTTGGCGCTGATCCAGTGCGGCACCTGCGGGGCGATGCCGCGCTTCTCCAGCCTGGCGGTGGCGGTGGGCACCTTGCCGTCGAGCGGCATCTGCGACACCGGCACGCTGTCGCCCTTCAGGTGCATCAGCGGGTCGATGACGGTGCGGGCGAACTCCGAGGCGCCGTCGGGGATCAGCTGCGGCACCGGTGCCGAGGCGCGGATGTCCTTGGCCGCAACGGGCACCTTGACCTGCTGCAGCGCGTCGCTGGTGCGGTCAACGGCGTCCCAGTTCATCTTCACGATCTTCTCGCCCTTCTTCTCATAGGTCTTCTTGATGGAGTCCTTAATCAGGCGGATGGCCTCGTCGGCGGGCAGCACGCCGGAGATCTTGAAGAAGGCCACCTGCATCACGGTGTTGATGCGCTTGCCCAGGCCGACGGCGTCGGCGATCTTCAGGGCGTCGATGTTGTAGAACTTGATCTTCTTGCGGATGATCGTCTCCTGCATGTCGCGGGTGAGATGGTCGAAGACCTCGTCGTTCCCCCACTCGGAGTTGAGCAGGAAGGTGCCGCCCTCCTTGATGCCCTTCAGCACGTCGTAGCGGCCGATGTAGGCCGGGTTGTGCAGGGCGACGAAATCGGCCGAGTTGGAAAGATAGGGGGCGCGGATGGGGCTCTTGCCGAAGCGCAGGTAGGAGATGGTGATGCCGCCCGATTTCTTGGAGTCGTAGGAGAAGTACCCCTGGGCGTACAGGTCGGTGTGGTCGCCGATGATCTTGATCGAGTTCTTGTTGGCGCCGACGGTGCCGTCCGAGCCCAGTCCCCAGAAGATGCAGGAGATGGTGTCGCTCTTCTCGATGGCGAACTCCTCGTCGAAGGGGATCGAGCGCTTGGAGACGTCGTCGGTGATGCCCACGGTGAAGTCGTGGAAGCAGGCGCCGGCGAGGTGGTCGTAGACCGCCTTGGCCATGCCCGGGGTGAACTCCTTGGAGCTCAGCCCGTAGCGGCCGCCGACGATGGTCAGGCCCTTGTTGGCCAGGGCGGCGACCACGTCCATGTACAGCGGCTCGCCCAGGGCGCCCGGCTCCTTGGTGCGGTCGAGGACGGCGATCTTCTTCACCGTCCTGGGCAGCGCCTGGGTGAAGGCGGCGAGGGAGAAGGGCCGGTACAGGCGGACCTTGAGCAGGCCGAGCTTGGCGCCCTTGGCGTTCAGGTGGGCCATCGTCTCCTCGAGCGTCTCGCAGGCCGACCCCATGGCGATGACGACGTTCTCGGCCTCGGGGTGGCCGACGTAGTCGAACAGCTTGTAGGAGCGGCCGATCTTCTTGCCGACGAGGTCCATGTACTTCTGCACGATGGCCGGGGTCTTCTCGTAGTACAGGTTCACCGTCTCGCGGCCCTGGAAATAGACGTCCGGGGCCTGCTGCCCGACCTTGAGCACCGGGCGGTCGGGGGTCAGGGCGCGGGCGCGGAACTCCTCGACGCGCTTCATGTCCAGCAGCGAGGACAGGGTCGGGTAATCGATCATCTCGACCTTCTGGATCTCGTGCGAGGTGCGGAAGCCGTCGAAGAAGTTCAGGAAGGGCACCCAGGACTCGAGGGTGGCCAGGTGCGAGACGACGGCCAGGTCCATGACTTCCTGCACCGAGGCGGCGGCCATCAGCGCGAATCCGGTGTTGCGCACCGACATGACGTCGGAGTGGTCGCCGAAGATGGAGAGCGACTGGCAGGCCAGCGAGCGGGCCGAGACGTGGAACACCGTGGGCAGCATCTCGCCGGCGATCTTGTGCATGTTGGGGATCATCAGCAGCAGCCCCTGCGAGGCGGTGAAGGTGGTGGTCAGCGATCCGGCCGAGAGGGCGCCGTGCACGGCGCCGGAGGCGCCGCCCTCCGACTGCATCTCGATGACCTCGACCTCCTCGCCGAACACGTTCTTGCGGCCGTTGGCGGCCCAGGAGTCGGCGAGTTCGCCCATCACCGACGAGGGGGTGATGGGATAGATGGCGGCGATGTCGCTGTAGGCGTAGGCGACGTGGGCCGCGGCGGTATTGCCGTCGATGGTCGCTTGCTTTCCCTTGCTCATGGTGTGTTCTCCTTGTTCTCTGGGAAAGGCCGGGACAGGGGCTTGCGCCGCGGGGCCGGCGCACCCCGGGCCGTTTCCGGGATTGTTCAAAAAAAATGGTAACATACAAGAGCGAAGGCTGTCAAATGATGCCGCCCCGGGCACGGGACCCCGCCCGGGGTGTCGGCCCGGCAGCGGAGCGCATGCCGCGCGGGCGGCCGGGTTGACAAATCGCGGTCCTTTGACCAGAATGATCCCTGCTGCACGGCAACGAGGTGCCCATGCCCAAGGGAACATCCGCTCCAGCTCCGCTCCCTGCGGTCGCTGCGCTTGTCACGTTCGCCATTCTCGCCGGCTGCCTGCTCCTCCCCGCCCGGCTGCCGGCGCAGGCCGAATCGGCCGTGACCGCCACGCCGCTGGCCGCCGGCGATCCCGATGCCTTGCTCGTCCGCCAGTGGCTCGAGGCGAAAAAGCCGGCCGGCCTGCCCTCCGACCTGAAGACGCTCGACATCAGCGATCCGGTCGAGATCGCCTCCCCCTCCCTGTCCGGGCTGTTCCCGGACTGGCGCTTCTTCCGCGTCACCTGGTCCGAGGCCTTTACCCGCAAGGGGGAGAAGCTCAGGAAAAAGAACGACATCCCCGGCGAGAACGTTTTCCAGGTCATCACCCTCGGCGTGCAGCGGCAGAGCCGCGACCTGCTGGCCTTCCTCGACTCGGGCGACTACGCGTCGTTCGGCGAGCTGCTGGCCCGCCAGAAGATCGAGATCCGCTCCTTCGACAGGGCGCAGGCCGTCTGGGCCGCGTTCTGCGACCTGCACGACAAGCCGTGGCAGTCGCAGCCGCACGACTGGCCCGACACCCGGCACTGGCGCCTGGGCGAGACCGCCCTCAGCGACTTCCACTACTACTACGAGGTGGTGCTCGGCGAGGACGGCGCCGTCGTCTCGGGCCGGCTGAAGGCCGAACCCGTGCGCTGAGCCGGCATCCGGCCGGGCGGCTGGCCGGCGCGGCCGATTGACAAACGCCCGCGCATCGCCGACAATGGCGCTTACTCCACGGCAAGGGGGATTTCCATGTTCCAGACCGGCCTCCATATCGCGCTGCAGTCGCTGGCCTCCGACTGGCTGACCTGGCTCTTTCTTCAAGTGACCGCCCTCGGCTACCACGAGATCATCATCCTGATCGTGGTCGCCGTGGTGTTCGGCCTCGGCCTGCGCCAGGGCTTCCTGCTCTTCCAGATCGTCTTCTGGACCTCGACCCTGAGCGGCATGGCCAAGCAGTTCTTCGGCCTGCCGCGCCCGTTCTTCGCCGATTCGCGCGTCGCCTGCCTGGAGCCGGACTGGGACACCGCCGGCGCCTTCCTCGCCCGGGGCGCGGACGGCTTCTTCGACCTCCCCGCCCGCGAGGTAATCGACGCCTTCCGCGTGAAGGGCATATCCTTCGGTTTTCCATCCGGCCACACCTCCAGCGCCTTCGCCGTCTGGGGCGGCCTGGCCGTCGTCTTCCGCCGGCGCTGGCTGGCCTGGCTGGCGGCGCTGATGATCGCGCTGATCGCCTTCTCGCGCCTCTACCTGGGCGTCCATTTCCTGGCCGACATCCTCGGCGGCGCCGCGCTGGGCGGCCTGGTGCTGCTCGCGGCCTGGCTGCTCTGGCGCAGCGACGGTCGCCGCGCCGAGCTGTTCGCCGCCCTGGGCGGCACCATCGCCTCATCCGCGCGCCGCGCCGCGTACCTGGCCTTCCTGTTCGGCCTGCCCCTGCTGCTGGCGGCGTTCTCCCTCGTCTCCATGACCTTCACCGGCCTGTACGTGGGCGCGAACGCCGCCTTTGTCCTGCTCTCGCGCAGGGGGCTGCCCGACGACGCCGGCTCCCTGCCCGCGCGCCTGGTTCGCGTCCTCCTCGGCGGGGCTATCTTCTCGCTGCTCGCCGCCGGCCTGCGCCGGATCGTCGTGCTGGTCCCCGCCCTCGCCGGCGCCCCCTGGGGCCGCTTCCTGGCCGCCGCATTGGCCACCTTCCTCTGCTTCTGGCTGGGCATGGAGCTCTACCTGCGCCTGGGGCTCTACCGCAAGCCCGCCGCCGGCTGAACGCCCAAGGCGTGACATGGCCGCCTTCCCAGACATCCCCGGCTACGAGCTGAAGAAGTTCCTGGGCAGCGGCGGCGCCGCCGACGTCTTCCTGGCCGTCGACCGCCGCCACTCGCGGCTGGTGGCGGTGAAGGTGCTGGCCCGGCGCCGCTTCGCCGAGTCGCTGGTCGTGCGCCGCTTCATCAAGGAGGCGGAGACCATCTCCCGCCTGCACCACCCCAACATCGTGCGCATCTTCGCCACCGGCCGCACCCCCGAGCTGCGCTTCATGGCCATGGAGTTCTTTCCCGAGAGCCTCAAGCGCCGGCTGCAGGAGCGCGGCCGCCTCGTCCCCGACGAGGCGCTGGCCATCGCCAACCAGGTGGCCTCGGCCCTGTACTACGCCCACGGCCGGGGCTTCGTCCACCGCGACGTCAAGCCCGACAACATCATGTTCCGCCCCGACGGCACGCCGGTGCTCCTCGACTTCGGCATCGCCCGCGTCCTGGAGTCGACCACGCAGCTGACGCGCTCGGGCATGAGCATGGGCACGCCGCGCTACATGAGCCCCGAGCAGCTGAACGCCAAGCGCGCCGACGGCCGCAGCGACGTCTACAGCCTGGGAGTGGTGCTGTACGAGATGCTGAGCGGGGCGCCGCCCTTCAAGGGCAGCCAGACCATGGCCGTCATCATGAAGCACGTGACCGAGCCGGTGCCGCCCCTTCCCGGCGAGCTCGCCGCCTACCAGGAGCTGCTCGACCGGCTGATGGCCAAGGAAAGGGGCAAGCGGCCGGCGACGGAGAAGGAGTGGCAGGAGCTGGTCAAGCCGCTGCTCAGGCCCTTCAAGCTGCCCAAGGCCGGCAAGCCCGAATTCGGCGACCTGCCGAAAACCTCCGATCGCGAAAAGACGCGCCAGAGCGGCGCCCCCGCGGTGACGCCGCAGCGCGCCGCCGCGCCGCGGCCGCGGAGGCGGCGGGGGAACCGGCGGCGCCTGTTCCTGCTGAACCTGCTGCTGGTCGCCGCCCTGGCCGCCTGGATCTTCTTCAACTACGAACGCATTCCCGGCTTGCTGCTCGCCCTCGGCAAAGCGATCGCCTCCGGGATCTCTTCCCTCGTCGCCAGGATTTTCTAGCGGGACGCGCCGGCTAGTTCTTCAGCATCACCAGGTAGAGGCGCTTGCCATAGGCGCTGCCGTCCTGGACCAGGCAGTTGCCGGTCGTGAGGACGATGTTGCCTTGCAGGCGCAACTGGATCGCGGCCATGGTGAAGGGCTCCCCGGGCCAGTCGGGCACATCGTGCCGCACCAGGCGCAGTCCCGGTTGCTGCAGGAATTCGGGATGCAGCGCCTGGACGATCTCGCGCATCAGGCGGTCGTCGCCCCCCCTTTCAATGAAAACATGAACTTCCTTGATCATTCCGGTTCTCCCGCGCGGCATGGACTAGCCGTGCATGATCTCAAAAAGACCGCCGCAGCGGGGACAGGACTTTCCGCCATAGGCATTCCCCGGGGCTTTTTTCTCCAGGCAGTCCTTGCAGTATTCCCGCCCGCACGACTTGCAGCGGTAGCCGCTCTTCTGCTCAATCGCCTGTGCCTCCAGCGGATTGAAGTTCACGTAAACCGCCTGTTTCTGCCCCGCGATGACGGTTTCCTCGCCGTAGATCGTCGAGTGGCACAGCTCGCATTTTTGCCCGCCGCCGCCGAAATTCTTTAAAAGGCTCACGATTCACCTCCATGTGGCTCCATAACCATGACTGCATCGTTCATGCCAAGCGCCGCCCGGAGTTGAAGCGCCGATGGCCGGCGCTTCCAGGGGCCAGGCGCCTCACCCCCGGGGGGGAGATACTCCGCCGGGTATGCGGGATGACCCCAATTGCATCGATCTCCGCCGGAAAAACGCGACGTTGACAAAAAAAAAGCGCGGCGCTACCATTTCGCTTCATTCGCCGTTCCCGGGTCGGGCTCTCAGGAGAAATGATGATAAAGAACCGAATCTCCATCCTACTGCTCTTCCTGACCATCCATTCAGCCGTCATGGCTCAGGCCGACATCGCCGCCCAGGA
>JAKLEC010000053.1 GCA_022711715.1 Acidobacteriota bacterium | reverse complement strand
GCCTTCATCCGCACCACCGACGAGGTCCACGTCCGGGGCGTGCAGAAGATCTTCTCCCGGGTCAGGGAACAGGGCGACATCTACCTGGGCGAGTACGCCGGCCACTATTGCATCTCGTGCGAGAACTTCATCCCCGACAGCGTCGAGGAAACGGCCGACGGCCGGCGCGCCTGCCCCGACTGCGGCCGCCTGACCGACAACCGCGTCAGCGAGACATGCTACTTCTTCCGCCTCTCGGCCTACGGCGACAAGCTGCTGAAGTTCTACGAGGAGAACCCGGAGTTCGTCACGCCGCGCTCGCGCATGAACGAAGTGGTCTCCTTCGTCAAGATGGGGCTGCGCGACCTGAGCGTCACCCGCTCGACGGTCAAGTGGGGGATCCCGGTGCCGGGCGATCCGGGACAGACGATCTACGTCTGGTTCGACGCCCTCGCCAACTACGTCACCGCCATCGACTACCTGAACGAGGGCGAGCGCTTCCGCGCGCTCTGGCCCGCCGACCTGCATATCATGGCCAAGGACATCCTCAAGTACCATGCCGTCTACTGGCCGGCCTTCCTGATGGCCGCCGGCCTGCCCCTGCCCAAGAAAGAACTGATCCACGGCTGGTGGCTGAAGGACGAGAAGAAGATGTCCAAGTCGAGCGGCAACGTCCTCGACCCCCATATCCTGCTCCGCCATTTCAGCCCCGACGCCATCCGCTACTTTATGATGCGCGAGGCGTCCATCGGCGCCGACGGCAACTTCTCCCACGAGGGATTCATCCACCGCGTCAACACCGACCTGACCAACGACTGGGCCAACCTGGTGTCGCGCACCACCGGCATGATCGAGAAGTATTTCGCCAACGAGTTCCGCGGCGCCGGGCTGTACACGGAAAGAGAAAAGGGGATCGCGGCGGGATACCGGGACATGGAGAAGGCGGTGCTGGCGTTGTTCGACCAATACCAGTTCAACCGCGGCCTGGAGCTGATCTTCGACTACGTGAACGGCCTGAACCGCTACATCGTGGAAGTCCAGCCCTGGAACCTGGCTAAGGAGGAGGCGGACCGGCCGCGCCTGGCCGGCGCGCTGAAGACCCTCTGCCGCGCCATCCTCAGCGTGAATGGGCTGCTGTCGCCCATCCTGACCGAGACCGCCGCCGCCGTGCGCGACATCTTCCGCTGCGGCGACGCCGGACTGGGCTGGCGGGAACTGCCCGAGGAATTCGCCATCGGCCGGGGGACGCAGCTCTTCCCGCGCGTCGACAGCAAGGCTTTTTTCTCAGAAGCGGAGCCCGTGCCGGCCGCCGCCGGCAAAGGAACCATCATGCAGGAAACCAAAACCCCCGAAACCGTTTTGCCGCCCCAGGCGCCCACGATCCCGCCCTCTGCGGAAGGCGAAGGCCTGATCGAGATCGACGACTTCAAGAAAGTGCGGATGGTCGTGGCCCGGGTGCTGGCCGCCGAGAAGGTGGAGAAGGCCGACAAGCTGCTCCAGCTGCAGGTCGACACCGGGGACGGCACCCGCACCCTGGTGGCGGGCATCGCCCTCCACTACAGGCCCGAGGACCTGGTCGGCCGAAAGATCATCATCGTCAAGAACCTCAAGCCGGCCAAGCTGCGCGGCATTCTCTCGCAGGGCATGATCCTGGCCGCCTCCGACGCCGACAACCGCCCCTACGTCCCGATCCTGCCCGAGGAAACGCCGATCGGGGCGATTTTAAAGTAATCAGACGCTAGACGATAGACGCCAGCAAAGAGAACCGAGATAGAGAGGGAAAGGGGTAGAGGGGTAAAGCAACAGCCCCGAAATAAATTTCTTTAGGCCTTTTCTGACTCTACCACTCTACCTCTCTATCTTTCTCTACCCCTTATTCATTCTCAATGCCGTTGCGTTCGGCTTGCGGCGGCGCTACAATCCACTCATGAAAAAGACGGTCTTCCTCGTTGGCGCGATCTGCGCTGTGGCCCTCACGGCCCGCGCACAGGACGTCCGTCCGGTCCGGGACGACGTCGGCTTCTGCTGGCAGCGGCCGCAGATGGAGCGGCTCATGGCCCTGCTGGCCGCGACCGAGCCTCCGGCCCCGGGCATGAATGGAGCGGTGGCCGGCATCTCGCCGCACGACGACTACCTCTATGCCGCCCGGGTATATTACCCCCTGTTCAAGGGCCTGCGGGCGAAGGAGGCGGTGATCTTCGGCGTCACCCACGGCACGGTGCGCAAGGAGATCGGTGACCCGAAGGGAGTCTTGATCCTCGACGAATACCCGGCCTGGACGGGCCTGGGAGGCACGGTGGCCATTTCGCCGCTGCGCGAGCGGATCAAGGCGGAGCTGGGCGGGGACGACTTCATCGTCAGCAACAAGGCCCATTCCCTGGAACACTCGATCGAGGCCCTGGTACCGTGGTTGCAGTACTTCAACCCCGAAATCCGCATCACCCCCATCATGGTCACCGCCATGCCCTGGGAAAGGATGGAGGAGCTGTCGGGCCGCCTGGCCGCGATCCTCGCCGGCTACGTCCAGGAGAACCGCCTGCTGCCGGGGAGGGACATCGTCTTCCTCGTCTCGGCCGACGCCAACCATTACGGCGGCGACTTCGCCAACGTCCCCTACGGAGAGGACGAGGCGGCCCACGCCCGCGGGATCGCCGAGGACCGGCGCATCGCCGCCGGGCTGGTCGCGGGGACGCTGGACGACGCCAGGATCCGCCGGCTGACCGGGGAGCTGTGGGGCGCCACCTACCTCGAAACCGGCGGCAGCTACTGGTGCGGCAAGTACGACATCCCCTTCGGCCTGCTGGCCATCGCCAAGGCGCTGCGAGGGGCCGCGGGGCTGGGGCTGAAAGGCAGGCTGCTGCGCTATGCCGACACCTACAGCGAGGGGGTCCTGCCCCTGAAGAAGCCCGGCTTCGGCATCACCGCGCCGTTCTCGCCAAAGCACTGGGTGGGATTCTTCTCGGCCCGCTTCGACCCGGAATGACGGCCGTGGACGCCGCCGCCAGGGAACTTTTTCCCCTCATTTACGTTCAATAAGCAAGGAGCGGAACCATGAAGCAAGCACGCACCTTCTTCGGGCTACTGATCATGATCTTCCTCGCCCTGCCGATCCTCTTCGGCATTATTTGGGCCGTGGGCTTCACCCAGGCGTTCGTCTCGGAGAAGACCCTGGCCACGCTTCCCGGCGAGGTCATCGCCGAGGTCCCCGGGCTGCTGGAAGGAATGATGCAGGCGGCGCGCGACGAGAGATCGGACATGGACTATGACACCCGCGCCTGGCTCAACGCCATGGCCGCCGCCGGGACCGCGCCCAAGCAGCTCATGCGCGAGACCGGCCTCGACGACTGGCTGGAGCGGGAGCTGACCGGCTCGCTCGCCGAGCTGGGCCGGATCATGAACGGCCGGAGCTCCGCCCGCTCGCTGTGGCTCGACATGCGCCCGCTGAAGGCGGCCCTGGCCCACCCGGCCATGACCGCCTGGTTCGCGCGCGTGCTGGAGAACCTCCCCGCCTGCTCGGATGGCGAATCGGAGGCCTGGGCCCGGGCGCTGGCCCACCAGGCGGACTGCGAGTCGCTGCCGCCCTGCCGGCCCGCCGCGGCGCCCCCCGGCGACACGGCGGCGGTGGCCGCTGCCATCCGCGAGCGCATCGGCCGCGATATCCCCGACCGGGTGAACATGCTGGAGAACGCCCGCTTCCCGCGGCGGAACTTCAACGTGGCCCGCACGGTCGACTCCTTCGCTTACCTGCTCTTCCTCATCCCGGCGCTCTTCATCTTCCTGGGCGCCGTGATCGGTGGCCGCGGCTGGCCGGGCTTCTTCCGCTGGAGCGGCGTCGCCACCATGACCGGCGGCGGCCTGGTCCTGGCCCTCTCCTCGCTGGCCAGGGGCATCGTGCCCTGGGCCATGCGCGTCGGCCCGATGGAAACCCGCTATTCCTCGCACTGGATGCACTGGCACGAGGCGTTCGCCGAGCACGCCGGCAGCCTGGCCCAAGTGATCTCCCGCCACTTCATCTCGCCGGTGGTCACCGTGGCCGGCGGCGTCTGCATCGTGGGCCTGCTGCTGTTCGCGTTCTCCTTCACCTTCACGCGGGGGGAAGCGGCCAAGCCGCAGGCACCGGCGGCCTGATCGCGTTCCGGGGCCGCCGGGCGAAGTCCCGGCGGCCAGACAGTCCCAGGGAAGGGGTGTAGTCTAGTCAAAACGGGTTTTTAGACAAGGTCAGACGCCAGTAAGACTAAAATTCCAAGCACCAAGCACCAAATCCCAAATAAATTCCAAATTCCAATGACCCAAATCAAGGCTCTTGATCGCTCCCATTTCCTTCCCGAGAAATATTTCGCATTCTAAGCCCTGATTCCATTCCCAATTGCATTCGCTCTTCGTTTTGGTCATTTGGTTATTGAAATTTGGTGCTTATTTGGAATTTGGTGCTTGGATCTTGGTGCTTCAGTCCTCCCAGTTTCTTAAATCTCTTTTAAGGTTATTTTGGACAGATCCGCGCCGCCGGGGAAAAAACCGGTTGCAAAAACCCGGAGAATTCCTATAATACTGTTCCCATGAAGCCAACTTGCGGTGCCGTCGGCCATTTCGCTTCGTCCCAGGCCCCCTCGGCCTGCCAGGTGCCGTGGGGATCAGGGAGGCGCCCGGCTTCGCAAACGGGCGGCTGAATGAGGTTCTACGCCGACCTGCACGTCCATTCCCGCTTCTCGCGCGGCACATCGCCCGCCCTGGAGCTGCCCGAGCTGGAGCGTTGGGCGACGATCAAGGGGCTGGCCGTCGTCGGCTGCGGCGATTTCACCCATCCCCTGTGGTTCGAGCGCCTGCGTTCGTCGCTGACGGAGGCCGCCCCCGGCCTCTATGCCTTGAAGGAGGGGGCCGCTGCCGGGCTCCCGCCCTGGGCGGGCGCACGGCCGCGGCCGCTGTTCATGCTCAGCGCCGAGATTTCGCTGATCTTCACCCAGGGCGGCCGCGTGCGCAAGGTGCACCTGCTGCTGCTCGCCCCCGCGCTGGAAACGGTCGGGCGCATCAACACCGCGCTGGGGCGGCGCTTCAACCTGAACGCCGACGGCCGCCCCATCCTGGGCGCCACGGCCCGCGACATCGCCGCCGAGCTGCTGGCCATCGACGAGCGCGTGCTGGTCATCCCCGCCCACATCTGGACCCCCTGGTTCTCGCTGCTGGGGTCGCGCTCGGGGTTCGACAGCCTCGAGGAGTGCTTCCTGGACATGACGCCGGCCATCCGCGCGGTGGAGACGGGGCTGTCGGCGGACCCGCCCATGCTGGGCCGCGTCACGTCGCTGGCCCAGTGCACGGTCCTCTCCAACTCCGACGCTCACTCGGCGCCGAACCTGGGCCGCGAGGCCAGCGAGTTCGACTGCCCGCTGGCCTATGACGCCATCGCCGCCGCCATCCGTGGCGACGGCATCGTGCGCACCATCGAGTTCTTCCCCGAGGAGGGCAAGTACCATCACGACGGCCATCGCGGCTGCGGCGTTTCGCTGTCACCGCGGCAGGCGCGGCGCCTGCACAACGCCTGCCCGGCCTGCGGCCGGCCGCTCACCCTGGGGGTGCTGCACCGCGTCGAGGAGCTCGCCGACCGCCCGGACCCGGGACGCGCCCGCTTCGCCTACCAGGTGCCGCTGCGGCAGATCCTGGCCCGGCTCCTCGGCTGCGGCGAGGGCGCCCGCAAGGTGGACCGCCTCTACGTCACGCTGATCGAGCGCCTGGGGCCCGAGTTCGCCATCCTGCAGGAAACGCCGCTGGCGGCCATCGCCGCCAGCGAGCCCCGTCTGGCCGCCGCCGTGGCGGCCGTGCGCGCCGGCCGCGTGCGCCGCGTTCCCGGCTACGACGGTGTGTACGGCACGATCGACTTCGCCGCCGGCGACCTGGGCGATTGACTTTTGCGAACGAGTATATTATTGTTTTTTTTCAACTAATTTCCTTAGGGAGGAAATAACAACCCATGAAGACCATCGCACGCTACGTGGTGACTGTCGTCCTGATCGCCTGCTGCGCCGCGTCCCTGAGCGCCAACGGCCTGAACCTCAACGGCTCGGGCTCGCGCGCCATGGGCATGGCCGGCGCGGTCATTTCCTGGACCGATGACGTCAGCCTTTTCTACTTCAACCCCGCCGGCGCCGCCTTCGCCGAGAAGTCCTGGGTCTCGCTGTTCGAGACCAACCTGCTCCCCAGCGGCACCTACGCGCTGCCGGCCTACGGCATCGACGCCAAGACCAACAGCAAGGTCTACCCCGCCGGCGCGCTCGGCTTCGTCAAGCCGCTGTCGGACAAGCTGACCGTCGGCATCGGCGTCTACACCCCCTCGGGCACCGGCGCCTCCTGGGACGGCACGGAGCTGAAGAATCTCTCCGGCGGCAAGCCCTACACCTGGCAGAGCTTCCTCGGCGTGTTCACCGTCTCGCCGCTGCTGGCCTACAAGGTCTCCGACCAGCTCTCGCTCGGCGCCTCGATCAACCTGAACTACGGCATGCTGAAGATCGAGCGCCCGGGCGTCGGCCAATACGAGGAGAGCCTGAACGGCATCGGCTTCGGCGCCACCGTGGGCATGCAGTACAAGCCCAGCGACAAGCTCGCCTTCGGCCTCAGCTACAAGCTGCCGGTCAGCGTCACCCTGAAGGGCGACGCCACCATGTCCGGCGCCGCCCTGGTCGGCGCCGCCACCGAAAGCGACGTCACCCGCAAGACCACCCTGCCCATGTGGCTGGGGGCCGGCGTCAGCTTCAAGCCCCTGGACAAGCTGCGCCTGGCCTTCGACGTCAACTGGACCAACTGGAAGAAGCTGGACAAGATCCCGGTCGAGTTCTCCGACGCCTACTGGACCGCGCTCATGGCCCACCCGGCCTTGAAGGCCGCCTTCGACCAGAACCTCGACCTGAAATGGAAGGACTGCCTGCAGGTGCGCGTCGGCGCCGAGTACCTGGTCAACGAGCAGTGGTCGCTGCGCGTGGGCTACATGCGCGACCCCTCGCCGGCCCCGCTGGAGACGATGAACATCCTGCTGCCGCAGATCCCCTACAACATGTTCACCGTCGGCGCCGGCTATACCGGCGCCAAGCTCAGCGTCCACGCCGCCGTGGAGATCCTGCGCGGCCAGGAACAGAACGTGCCGCTGGCGCCGACCTCCAAGATGCCGGGCCTGCACAGCATGAACCTCGTGGTGCCCAGCATCACCATCGCCTACCGCTTCGACTGAGGGCAAGCGACGATCATTCCCGGAGGGGGCGCCGGCCGGCGCCCCCTCCTTTTTTAGTTCCGCTCACAAACTCGAGCCAAGTTTGGCTTGTGAGCCGTGCGATCAAGTAGGACTAAAGCACCAATATCCAAGCACTAGCATCCAAATGACCCAAACCAGAGAAAGTGATAGTGATAGTGTTCGTGTTAGTAAATGCCCTCGAACGATTTCCAAAAGATTCAGAGATCAAAAAAATGCATTCGTGACCGATGCATGGCTATAAAAAAGATTTCGTTGCGGGCTTTTCCTGATACTATCACTAACACTATCACTTTCTTTGGTGCTTGGAAATTGTTCCCAGCCCTACGCCCGGCTGGCCTTATACTCGTCCACGCTCCCCGAAACCCATTCGCGGATTTGCGTGAGGGACCTTTCTTTTCCGGGCCCCCGTATTGAAAAACCGGGCGAAACATAGTAAAATAATCCATCAGCGAACTCACTGCCATCGAGGAGACCAACATGACAGACGACAAGAAGAAGAGCAAGGAGCGCCCGGCCGACAAGCCCGAGAAAAAGAAGCCGGAAGCCGCCCATGCCGATAAGCGCGCCCGCGAGGCGCGCAGCGAGACCCCCGAGATCCGACCCGGCGACGAGCTGAAGGTGTCCTACCGCGTCATCGAGGCCGGCAAGGAGAGGATCCAGACGTACGAGGGCACCGCCATCGCCATCAAGAACAGCGGCGCCTCGCGGACCGTCACCGTGCGCAAGAATTCCTTCGGCGTCGCCGTGGAAAGGATCTTCCCCCTGAACTCCAAGCTGGTGCAGAAGATTGAGGTCAAGAAGCACACCCGCGTGCGCCGGGCCAAGCTGTTTTACCTGCGCAGCCTGAAGGGAAAGGCGTCGCGCCTGAAAGAACTCAGGTAATGGCCGACTTCGCCATCGAAGCGGCCCTGCTGCGCAACGATCGGCGGCTGATCTGCGGACTGGACGAGGTGGGACGGGGCTGTCTGTTCGGCCCCGTGGTCGCCGGCGCGGTCATCCTCGACCCGCACCGGCCCAATCCCCGCTACGACGACTCGAAGAAGCTCTCCCCGCGGCAGCGTCAGCTCCTGGCACGCGACATCTACCGCACGGCGCTGGCCTATTCCATCGGCTGGAGCTGGAACGACGAGATCGACCGCTGCAACATCCTCGAGGCGACCCGGCGCGCCATGGGCCAGGCGTTTCGGCGCCTGCAGCTCCGGCCCGACTTCGTCCTGATCGATGCCATCGACCCCGGCTTCCTGCCCGTCCCCGGCCGGGCCGTCATCGGTGGCGACGGCAAGAGCCTGTCCATCGCCGCCGCCTCGATCATCGCCAAGGTCTTCCGCGACCGCCTGCTGGAGGAGTTCGCCCCCTTTTTCCCCGAGTTTGACTTGGGGCGAAATAAGGGGTACCCTACCCCGGGGCACCAAAATGTGCTATCATGCCGGGGGGAAACGATTTTCCACCGGAGGAGCTTCCGGCTGAAACATGGCGGTTGAGAATCGAATCAAGATCCTGCAGCAGGCCGACAAGCTGTTCAAGCAGGGCAAGATCGACGCGGCGATCAAGGAATACCAGAAGATCGTCGAGGTGAAGCCCGACGACCTGGAGGTGCGCCGCATCATCGGCGATCTCTATCTCAAGCTCAACAAGCTTCCCGAGGCCTTCAAGCAATTCGAGTGGATCTCCGACTTCTACCTGAAAGAGGGCTTCTTCACCAAGGCCATCGCCATGTACAAGCGCATCACGCGCCTTGACCCCCAGAACGAGTCGGTCTCCTTCAAGCTGGCCGACCTCTACTCCAAGCAGGGGCTGACCATCGAGGCCAAGCAGATCTACCTGGAGCTGGCCGAGGAGTACAAGCGCCAGAACAACCAGAAGAAGGCCCTGGGCATCTACAAGAAGATCCTGGAGCTCGATCGCGGCAACATCAAGATGCGCATCCTGCTGGCCGACAACTACCTGCGCGAGGGCATGAAGGAGGAGGCGGTCGCCGAGTACCTCACCGCCAGCGACATCCTGATCAAGAAGCGCGAGTTCCCGCAGGCCGAGGAGCTGCTGATGCAGGCCTACGGCAAGGTCAAGCACCTGAAGATCTTCGAGAAGCTGATCTCCTGCTCCATCGCCCAGGGCAACAACAACAAGGCCATCCAGATGCTGCGCAACCTGGGCGAGGAGATCTACAAGCACCTGAACCTGCTGAAGATCCTCGGCGAGCTGTACTTCAAGAACAACCTCATTGAGGAGGCCGAGCACGTCTACCGGCGCATCGCCGAGATCGACTCCAACGAGACCGAAGTGATCATGAAGCTCGGCAAGGTCTACCTGCAGCGGGAGGAGATCGACAAGGCCTACCAGCTGTTCCTGCCGACCATCGACCGCTTCATCGAGAAGGAGAAATACGACGAAGCCAACTCGCTGCTGCGCTTCATCATCACCTCGAACAACACCTACCTGCCGGCGCTGAACAAGCTGGCGACGATCTTCAAGGCCAGCAAGAAGACCAGCAGCCTGATCGCCCTGTACGAATCGCTGCTGCCGATCTACGAGCAGCGCGACATGAAGACGGAGCTGATCGCCGTCCTCAACGAGCTGATCGAGCTGACGGACTCGCCCTTCGCCTACCAGGAGCAGCTGGCGCGACTGACCGGGGAGCAGGCCGGCGCCGAAGAGGAGGAGAACAAGCAGGAGCGCGAGTTCATCGCCTTCCAGCTCAACAACGCCGACCAGGCCCTGAAGGGCAACAACTTCCGCAGGGCCGCCGACCTGCTGAAAACGGCGCAGAACGCCTTCCCCAACAACATCGAGATCCGCACCAAGCTGTTCGACGTGTACCAGATGAGCAACGACATCGAGTCGCTGCTCAACGAGGGCATCGAGCTGATGAAGCTCTACAAGCGCGACAACCGCGACGAGGAGTACAAGCAGCTACTGGACAAGCTCACGCGGCTCAAGCCCAACGACGAGCGTCTGCTCGACCTCAGCGGCCACGAGCGCACCAACATCGAGATCGACTTCGACCACGCCGAGATGATCGAGCAGATCAAGGAGCTGCAGCAGCCGGGCATGGGCGAGCTGGACCTGGAGAGCTCGCGCCCGGGGGAGGAGGACGTCTTCCTGCTCAAGGGCGAGGACAGCCTGCAGCGGAAGACCGAGGTCGAGAGCAAGAAGGGGCTGTCGTCGCACCTGGCCGAGCTCGACTTCTACATCAGCGAGGGGTACTTCAACGATGCCGAGAAGGCGCTGCAGCGCCTGCGCGCCGAGTACCCCGAGAGCCGCGAGATCCAGACGCGGCTGGAGCGGGTGCACAAGGCCAAGGAGACGCGCCCCGACCGGACCGACTCCATCCGCGTCAAGCCCGGCGCGACCGAAAAGATCGAGATCGAGCCGTCGATCGTCCAGGAGAGCGACCTGCTGCAAAAGTTCGAGGACTCCAAGGTCGAGCTCCGGCTCGATGGCCTGCTGAACCCTGCCGAGGAGAAGATCGCCTCCAGCGACTTCGCCGAGATCGATAACCTCCAGTTCGAGATCGAGATGGAGGAGCCCGAGAGCAAGGAACTCCCGCCGCTAATCGAGATCGACCAGGAGGAGATCATCCAGGCCCCCTCCCCCAGTCCCAACGCCAAGGCCGCCGCCATGGAGCGTTCCGGCTCCGGCGCCGACTTCCTGGACATCGACAACATTTTCACCAGCGACGAGGCCGCCCCGGCCAGCGAGTCCCCTTTTCGCGACATCGACGAAAGCGACCTGGCAGAGAGCGAGGTCGACATCCTCAAGGGCGAGGGGCTCTTCCTCGAGGAGGAAGAGCTCTACGAGACCGAGAAGCTGGTCGCCGCCGAGCTCGGCGCCATCAAGTACTGGATCGACGAGCTGCAGAAGCAGCGCACCTCGACGGTCGAAAAGAACATGATGGAGATCTTCAAGGAGTTCAAGAAGGGCGTGGACGAGAAGATCGGTCAGGAGGACTACGACACGCGCTACAACCTCGGTATCGCCTACAAGGAGATGGGCCTGGTCGAGGAGGCCATCCACGAGTTCCTGATCTCCTCCAAGCACCCGCTGAAGTTCTTCGACTCGGCCGGGCTGCTGGGAATCTGTTTCCGCGAGAAGGGCATGATGGACGAGGCGATCGGCTGGTTCGAGAAGGCGCTGGCCATGCCCGGCCGCAAGGACGACGAGTACAACGCCGTTAAATACGAGATCGTGCAGACCGCCCGCCTGAAGGAGGACTTCGCCTCCGCCCGCCGCTACGCCGCCGACATCCTCAAGAAGGACCCCAACTACCGCGACATCAAGGCCGTCGCCGAGGAGCTGCGGGAAAAATAGGCGGCCGGCCGCCTTTCCCGTCCCCCCGCCCACCGGCCGGCAATCCCGGCACCGCTCCCGGCAACCCCTCGGCCAGCAGCAGGAATCCCGCCACCAGCAGGACCAGGCAGGCGCCGGGCAGCAGGACCAGCAGCGGCCGGTCGAACAGGTGGCCACGGCCGGCGTC
>JAKLEC010000052.1 GCA_022711715.1 Acidobacteriota bacterium | reverse complement strand
GGTGGCGGCGAAGTCGGCCTTGCCGAGTTGTTTCCAGGCTCCGCTGGCCGGATCGGAGGCATAGAGTTTGCCGCTGCGCTCAATGGTCAGGATGGCGCCCGGCGTGCCGCAGGCGGCTATCGTGTTGGCCCAGCCGGCGGCGGTTCCGACCCGCTTCCAGGCCCCGCTGGCCGGCTCGATGGCGTAGAGGCTGCCGCCCTTTTCAATGGAATAGAGCTTGCCGGCCGCAGCCAATAGGAAAGCGGTGGCGGCAAAATCAGGCTTGCCGAGCTGCTTCCAGGCCCCATTGGCGGGATCGGTCACGTACAGGATACCGCTCTTTTCCACGGTATAGAGCTTGCCGTTCAGACCCACCCCGGCAATGGTGCCGGCCCAGGACCCGGCCGTGCCCAGCCGTTGCCATGCACCGCTGGCAGGATCGATCCCATACAGGCTTCCATCCTTCTCGATGGTAAAAAGCCTGCCTGCGGCCGCCATCATCAGCGAAGTGGCGGCGAAGTCGGGCTTGCCCAGCTGTTTCCAGGCCCCGCTGGCCGGATCGGTCGCGTAGAGCGCCCCGCCCTGCTCCACCGTATAGAGCATGCCGTTGAGCGGCACCCCGGCGATGGTGCCGGCCCAGGCCTTGGGCTTGCCGATCTGCTTCCAAGAGCCGGCCTGGCCGGGCAAGATCAAGGAAAAAACTATCCATACAAAGAGGACACTGACCCATTGCTGACGCATGCAAGCACCTCCTGCTGATTCCGAAATACCGCGGCTCCCGTCCGGGAGCCTCCTTCGTACCTTTACGCTCCAAGGCAAATAAAGTCAAATGAGATGGCAAATGGGGAGTGGGCGGTTTCCAGGCAGCCAACGCCCGCCGCCGCAACTGGATGCAGGCCGCAGCCCAGGGCGTGTACCACCCCAATATTCCGGCCGCGTTGCCATCCAGACCATCAAGGTCAGGGAGCGACCTGGAAGGATCAATCGCCGGCCCCGTGAAGCGGGTCAGGGCGTTATCGCGTCCGTATGGTCATAGTGTTCATACGCAACGGTCCAGGCAAATAGTTCGGGATCATGAAGTCGGTCAACGTCCTGCAAATGGATGGTATGATCCAATGGTGCCAGTGGTCAAGGATTTCTCCTTCGCCCCGCACCCGGCGTCTGCTGGAAAATTTTTCCAGGTTAGGAAGCAAGCAGGGGGGTGATCTTCCTGCAGAGGACGGCGTCGGGCTCGCGGCCGTTGGTTTCTGACAACAGCGCGGCGCTGACGCCGGCCAGGGCCAGGGGCGCGAAAAAGGCCCGGTGCAGGGGCCAGGCGACGGCCACGGCCAGGGCGACGCCGATCGCCGCCGGCGCGCCGGCATGGCGGAAGATCAGCACGTTGGCCAGGGCCAGGACGGCGAACAGCAGCGCCTGGCTGGTTGCGGAGAAGCGCAGCCAGTGTTCCGCCGTCCTCCGCGTCTGCACGCCATGCCGCCAGTACAGGGCAAGCGCTTCGGCCAGCCCCTGCGGTTGGTCGCGGTAACCCCGGGAAACGGCCAGGGCCAGGATGGCGCGGCAAAACGCCGTTTCGGCGACCCGTCCGGAAATTCCCGGCGGCAAGTCGGCCGGCTCGCCGGCGCGGCGCAGGGCATAAAGCGCCTGGCGCAGCCAGCGGCCGGACCGCGACCAGCTGGCGGCATCGGGGAACATCACCCTGGCCGCGCCGCCTGCCAGGCCAGCGTCCCGGCCGGCAAAGGCGAAGAGCATCGCCGCCTTGCGGCGGAACAGGAGCCGCTCCCAGGCGGCGAGGGTCAGCGCGCCGGCCAGCACGATCAGCGCGGCCAGCAGGAGAACGGCGGCCGGGCCGTGAATCCCGGCGCCGCGGGTGACGACCAGCAGCGCCGCGAATTCCACCAGCGCCACGAAGCCGCAGGCCACCATGGCGGCGGCATGGATCAGAAAGTCGGCGAAGGCCCGCGAGAGAGCCGCCAGCGCCTCTCCGAGATTGAGGCCCAACGAACTCAGGAGTGTCCCTTGGCTTGCAGCACCAGCTTGCGGGCGAAAGGGATCAGGCCGCCGGCGTCGATGATCGCCTGCCGGGCCTTGGGCATGGGGACGATGTCGAAGCTCCTGTTGCTGGTCCTGTTGACCACCTTGCCGCCCTCGATCTCCAGCTCGTCGCCCTCGCTGGCCTCGATGCCCGGGCAGATCACCATGTTCAGCCCGACGTTGATCGAGTTCTGCATGAAGATGCGGGCGAAGTTCTTGGCGATGACCTTCAGCCCCCAGCCGGTCAGGCAGGAGGCCGCCTGCTCGCGCGAGGAGCCGCAGCCGAAGTTCTTGTCGGCCACGATGAAGCTGCCCGGAGCCACTTCCTTGGCCTTGAGTTTCTTGTTGAACTCCAGATCGGCGAAGGCGTATTGCGGGGTCTCGGTCGGCAGGACCGTGGCCATGAAGCGGCCGGGGTAGATGATGTCGGTGGAAACGTCGGCGCCGAGTTTCAGTACGACTTTGGCCATGGTTATTTCCTCCCTTTTTTGGCCGGCTTGCGGACGGGTTTGGCCTTCGGCTTGCTGGCGGCGGCCTTGCGCTTCACGACCTTGGGCTTCCTGGCTGCGGCTTTGACCTTCCGGGCGGCCTTGGGCTTGGCCTTGGCGGCCTTGGCCTTCTTGGGAGTCTCCTTGGCCCTGGCGACGGTGACCGTCCGCGGATCGGTGATCTCGCCGGTAACGGCCGAGGCGGCGGCGGTGGCCGCGGAGCCGAGATAGACCTCGGCGTTGGGATTGCCCATGCGTCCCTTGAAGTTGCGGTTGGTGGTGGCCAACGCCTTGTCGCCGTCGGCCAGCGCCCCCTGGTGCACGCCCAGGCAGGGGCCGCATCCCGAGTTCATCACCACCGCCCCGGCCTTCATGAAGGTCTCCACGTATCCCGCCTTCAGGGCCTTCTGGTAGATGCGGCAGGAGGCGGGGAATACCAGCATGCGCACCCCGCGGGCCACCTTCTTGCCCTGCAGGATCGCGGCGGCGCTGGCCAGGTCGTCGAGGCGGCCGTTGGTGCAGGAGCCGATAACGATCTGCTGCACCTTGATCCCCTTGGCGGCGCCCACCGGCTTGACGTTGTCCACGGTATGCGGGAAGGCAATCTGCGGCTCCAGCTTGGAGGCGTCGATCTCGATCACCTGGTCGTAGGACGCGTCGGCGTCGGGGCCGAACAGCGGCGGGATGCTCTTCACCCCGGCCTCGCCCTTGAGGTAGTGGACCGTTTCGGCGTCGGGCGGCACGATGCCCGAGGTGGCGCCGGCCTCGACCGTCATGTTGCAGATGACCAGGCGGCCGGAGGTGGACATGCGGCGGATGGTCGAACCGTGGAACTCGATGACCTTGAAGTTGGCCCCCTCGGCGGTCAGCTTGCCGACCAAGTGCAGGATGATGTCCTTGGGCTCGACGCCACGCGGCAGCGCCCCCTCGACCACCACCTTGATGGTGCCGGGAACCTCGACGTTCAGTATTTTGCCCAGGGCCCAGACCGCGGCCATTTCGGTGGCGCCGATGCCGAAGGAGAACGCCCCCAGGGCGCCGTGGCTGGTGGTGTGGCTGTCGGTGCCCACCACCACCGTCCCCGGCAGCACGTAGCCGTTCTCGGGAAGGATCTGGTGGCAGATGCCGCCCTCGTCGCCGCGGATGTCGTGGAACTTGGTGATCCCCTGCCGGGCCACGAAGTCACGGATCTTCTTCTGGTTGGTCGCCGTCTTCGAGCTCTCCGCCGGGACGCGGTGATCGAAGATGATGGCGATCCGGGCCGGGTCCCACACCCTGGCCTCCAGGCCGGTATCCTTGTAGATTTCGTTGAACTGGTTGATGACCAGCGCGCCGTTCTCGTGCGACATGGCCAGGTCGACCTTCGGCTCCAGCACGTCGCCGGCCTTGACCGCGGCTTGTCCCGTGGCCCTGGCCAGGATCTTCTCGACCATTGTCATACCCATGGGTTTCCTCCTTATGTTGCAAGGGCGCTCAGATCGCGCCCTTCTCCTTCAGCGTCTTGATGTCCGCGTCCTGGTAGCCCAGCCCCTTGAGGATCTCGTGGGTGTGGGCCGACAGGCGCGGCGGCGGCGCGTCGATCGCCGCCGGGGTCTTGGAGAACTTGGCGGTGAGGTTGAAGAGCTTGATGTCGCCGATCTCCTTCTCCTTCACCGTCTCGATCACCCGGCGGTGCTGGCTCTGGGGCTGCAGCAGCGCCTTCTCCAGGCCGTAGATGTCTCCGGTGGGGATGCCCTTCTCGTTGAGCAGGTCGACCCAGTGCTCGGTGGACTCCCGGGTCAGCTTCGCCTCCAGCAGCGGCGTGAGCTGCTTGCGGTTGGCCTTGCGCGTGTCGCGCTCCTGGAAGCGCGGGTCGGTCTTCAGCTCGCTCAGGCCCAGGGCGTCGACCAGGTCCTCCCATTGCTTCTGCTGGTTGGCGGCGATGTTGACGTAGCCGTCCCGCGTCTGGAACGTGCCCGAGGGGGCGGCGGTGAAATTGTCGTTGCCCATCAGCACCGGCTGCTGGCCGCCGATGAGCAGGTTGGCCGCCACCCAGCCCATGAGCGGCATGATCGAGTCGAGCATGGCGATGTCGATGAACTGCCCCTCGCCGCTGCGCTCGCGGTGATACAGGGCGGCCATGATGGCGAAGGCGGCGTTCAGCCCGCCGACGGTGTCGCAGACCGGGAAGCCGGCGCGCAGCGGGTTGAGCCGCTCGTCGCCGTTGACGGCCATGACGCCCGAGAGGCCCTGGATGATCTGGTCGTAGGCGGGCTTGAAGGCGTCGGGACCGGTCTGGCCGAAGCCGGAGATGGCGCAGTAGACGATCTTGGGATTGACGGCGCAGATCTTCTCGTAGGAGAAGCCGAGCTTGGCCATCACCCCGGGACGGAAGTTCTCCACCACCACGTCGGCGGTCTCGAGAAGCTTGCGGAAGATCTCCTTGCCCTCCGCGAGCTTGAGGTTGAGGGTCAGCGACTTCTTGTTGGCGTTCTGGGCCAGGAAGCTCGTGCCCATCAGCTGCTTGTTGAGGGCGTTGACGTTGCCCAGCTTGCGGGCCAGGTCGCCGCCGTCGGGGTTCTCGATCTTGATCACCTCGGCGCCCAGCAGCGCCAGGTGCATGGTGCAGAAGGGACCGGACAGGACGTTGGTCAGGTCCAGCACGCGGATCTTTTCCAGCAGCTTCATGTTCGTTCTCCTTATTGTGCCTTTTGCAAGCGGGCGATGGAGCCGGCCTTCAGGATGAAGCCGGGGAGCTCGCGGCCGAAGAAGGCGGCGAGGCTGCGCGAGGCAGCCAGCAGCTTCTCCAAGTCGATCCCAACGGCCAGCCCCTCGCGCTGCAGCGAGTGGACCAGGTCCTCGGTGCAGACGTTCCCCGCCGCCACCTTGGTGAAGGGGCAACCGCCCAGGCCGCCCAGCGCCGACTCGTAATACGTGACGCCAGCGCGCATGGCCGCGTAGCAGTTGGCCAGTCCCAGGCCGTAGGTGTTGTGGAAATGGCAGGCCAGCTCGACCTGCGGGTCGCGGCGGCGGATCTCGGCGTAGAGCGACTCGACCTGCGGCGGATAGGCGTGGCCCGCCGTGTCGGCCAGGCTGATGTTGCGGACTCCCGCCGCCAGGTAGCGGTCGACGATCCCCAGGACGCGCTCGGCCGGGATCGGCCCCTCGAAGCCGCAGCCGAAGGCCGACTGGATGGAGGCCTGCACGCGCTTGCCGGCCTTCATGGCCGCCTGGGCCATGGCCACGATCTGGGCGGCGGCCTCCTCGGTCCCCTTGCCGGTGTTCTTGCGGCTGTGGGTGTCGCTGGCGGACACGCCCATGCAGAACATGTCGACGCCGCAGGCCATGCCGCGCTCCAGCCCCTTCTCGTTCAGCACCAGCCCGGAGAGGAGCGCGCCCTGCGGCTTCTTCCCCGGCTGCCGGTAGTGGCCGAACAGCTTGTCGGTATCGGCCATCTGCGGCACCTTCTCGGGGTTGACGAAGGAGCCCAGCTGCACGATGCCGATGCCGGCCGCCAGCAGGACGTCGACCCATTCGATCTTCTTCTCCAGCGGCACGGTCTGCTTCTCGATCTGCAGCCCGTCGCGCAAGCCAACCTCGTGGATGATGATCTCTTTCATCGAGCGTTCTCCCTCTTCATCTGCACGCTGCCATGTGGCTTTTCGGAACTACAGCTTGGCGGCGATGGCTTCGGCCATCTCCAGGGTCTTGCTGGCGCCGCCCATGTCGTAGGTGCGCACCCGGCCCTCGGCGATGACCGCGGCCACGGCCTTCTCCAGGCGGGCGGCCATGTCCTTCTCGCCCAGCCAGTCGAGCATCATCCTGGCCGCCAGGATGGTGGCGATGGGATTGACCTTGTACTGCCCGGCGTATTTTGGCGCCGAACCGTGGGTGGGCTCGAAGACGGCCAGCTTTTGGCCGATGTTGCCCGAGCAGCCGAAGCCCAGGCCGCCCACCATCTGGGCGCAGAGGTCGGAGATGATGTCGCCGAACAGGTTGGTCGCCACCAGCACCCCGTATTTCTCGGGATTCTTCAGCAGCCACATGCAGATGGCGTCGACGTTGGCGTCGTCCATCTGCACGTCGGGAAAGTCCTTGGCCACCTGCTTGGCGATGTCGAGGAACAGCCCCTCGGTGGCGCGCACCACGTTGGCCTTGTGAACGACCGTTACCTTGGGATATTTGAACTTGCGGGCGTATTCGAAGGCGGCGCGGATGATGCGCTCGGAGCCCTTGCGGGTGTTGATCTTGCAGGTGAGGGCGTACTGGTCGCCGGGAAGGTCCTTGAAGGCGGCGAACGGCTTGGAAATCCTGGCCAGGACCTCCGAGAGCTCGGCCGGCACCGGGTTGAACTCCACGCCGGAATAGAGGCCCTCGGTGTTCTCGCGAAAGACCACCAGGTCGATGTTCCCTTTGTAATTCAACGGATTGCCGGGATAAGCGTGGCAGGGGCGCAGGCAGGTGAACAGGTCGAACAGCTGGCGCATGCGCACGATCGGCGAGCGGTAGACCAGCCCCTTGCCCTTGAGCTCGGGGACCAACTCGGCCTCGGCCGCCTTGACCGGCTTGGAGGTGATGGCGCCGAACATGGCGGCATCCACGCTCTTGAGCAGGTCGACGGTGCGCTGGGGGAAGGCGTCGCCCTCCTTGCACCAGAACTCCCAGCCGATGTCGCCGTGGATATACTCGGCATCGAATTTCAGCTTGTCCAGGACGATCTTGGCCGCCTCCAGCACCTCGATGCCGATGCCGTCTCCGGGCAACCAGGCGATCTTATACTTCTTTCCTTTCGCTTTCTGTCCAGTGGCGCTCATGGGTTCCTCCTTGGCCGAAAAGGATACAACCGGTGTATAGCATAGAAAAAAATGGGAGTCAATCGCCCGTCTCCCGGCTCCAACTCAGGCCGTCAGGCCCCCATTTCAGCGATTTTTTCGCCGGCGCGAGAGGGCGAGGAGAGCGGCGAAGGCCAGCAGGGCCACTGCGTACTCGAAAGCGGTGGTGATGCCATGAATGCCGAAGGCCAGCAGCGTGGCCGGCTCCCTGGCGAACCCCATCATGACGAGAGCGCCGACCATCCCACCCTCCCAGACCCCTAACTGGCCCAGGGCGGGGATCGGCAGGGTCGCCACCAGCTCGGTGGCCGAAACGCCGATCACCAGGTCCCACAGGTCGGGGTGCGGGGCAACGATCCCCGCCCCGATCAGGAGCGCCTCGGTCAGCGCGTAGAGGGCGGCGTATTTGGCCAGGCGGATGGCGAACGACACGGCGAAAAGCCGGGCCAACGCGCCGCCCCGGCGGCAGGCGGCCAATGCCTCGGCGACGCGCTCCAGGAATGCGGCGCTTTTCGCCCAGACACATCCCTCCCGGCCACGGGCCAGGGACCGCGGCAGCCGCGCCGCCCAGCGCGTCAGCGGCGCCAGCCACCAGGCCGTGGCCAGCGCCGCGGCGAACAGGAGCGCCGCGAAGGCCGAGATCCAGCCCAGCGGCAGACCCGACGCGGCGTTCAGGCGCGCGGCCACCGCCAGCAGCAGCAGGGGGCCGAGGGTGAGCAGGTCGAGAACGAACGAGATGGCGAAGGTCGCGGCCGCCGACTCGCCGGCCACGGCGAAGCGCCGGCTCATGATCCAGACATAGGAGCCCAGCGAGGCCAGCCGCGCCGGCACCAGGTCGCCGAGGGCGTTCTGCACCGCGGTGGCGCCGAGGATCCGACCCAGCCCAAGCTTCGGCGGCGGCAGCGCCATGCGGAAGCGCAGGGCGCGCAGCCAGATCCCGGCCAGCGCCAGCAGCGCGTACAGGGCCAGCGGCCAGGCGGATGCCGAGAGAACGCTGCGGGCGAGCTTCTCCCACGACAGCCCGCGCATCAGCAGCCAGACAAGGAGCAGCGAGACCGCCGCCGGCGCGACGACCGCCCCGATGCGGCGCGGCCCGGCCCGGCCGCTCGCGGCCATCATGCTCAGGGCCGCGCGCCGCTCGCCGGGGCGGCGGCCAGCAGCGGCAGCAGGATGCGGCGCCAGGCGGCGGCGAGCTCGCGGTAGCCTTCGGGGCTGGGATGGACGTCTGGAAGCAGCTCGGGGCGGGCGGCGAACAGGGCATGATGGTCGGCCAGGATCAGGCCTCGTTCGCGGGCGATGGCGCGGATGGCCGGGTTGATCTCGGCCTCGACGCGGGCGCGCGAGGCGGCGTTGAAGTGCCAGCGCACGTCGCTGGGGATGGGCGGGATCGTGGCCAGCAGCACTCGCGGCACCGAGCCGTCGCGGTTGCGCTGCCGCCCGATGCGGTCGAGGATCGCCTCGAGGTTCCGCCGGAACCGCGGCAGGGGCGTGTCGTGGCTGTCGATGCGCACGTCGTTGGTCCCCAGCTGCAGCAGGACCCATTTCGGCTCGGAGCGCTCGACGATGCGCGAGCGCTCCAGGAAGCCGAGGTATTCGGCGGTGCTGTCTCCCTTGACCCCGGCGTTGATCACCTGCACGCGGAGTCCGTCGCGCTCGAGCATCTCCTTCAGCAGGAGAGGATAAACATCGGCGGTGATGCTGTCGCCGGCGCAGAGGATCACCGGCCGGCCGGTCAGCGCCGGCAGCGCCGGCTCGCGGCGGCAGGCCAGCGAGAGGAGGTGCAGGACCAGCAGGACGAACGTGCGCACGAGCGACTTCACCGGGATTTCGGCTCCGGGGCCCAGTCGGGCAGGCGGTCGTCGGCGCCCTGCGGCGAAAGCAGCAGCGGCGTGCCGCCCTGCGCCGGAATCACGGCCAGCGACCAGCGGTTGCGCTTCGAGCCGGTGGTGGTCTCGTAGACGATCCAGCGGCTGTCGGGCGACCAGGTGGGGTTGTAATCGTAGCTCTCGTCGCCGGGGGTGATGCGCCTTTTGTCGCTGCCGTCGGGCGCCATGGTCCAGACGTCGCCCTTGCCGTCGGCGACATCCGACACGTAGGCGATGCGCCGGCCGTCGGGCGACCAGTCGGGGCGGCAGTTCCCCCCCTTGCCGGTCAGGGCGCGGACGTTCGCGCCGTCGCTGTCCATGCGGTAGACGTCCCAGCCCAGCTTGTTGCGGGCGAAGGCGACGGCGTTGCCGTCGGGCGAGGCGCTGGGCAGGATGTCGCGCCAGAACCCGCCGGTGAGGGGACGCTCGCGGCGCGTGGCCAGGTCGAGGAGATAGATGTGCTCGCCGTTGCCCCGGCGCGAGCCGTACAGCAGGCCGCGGCCGTCGGCCGTCCAGCAGGGATCGTGGCACTCGCCCGCATCCAGGCTCAGCCGCTCGGCCGCGCCGCCCGCGCGGGGCATGCGCCAGATGGCGGCGGCCCCCGAACGCATGGAGCCGAAGGCGATCCAGGCGCCGTCGGGCGAGACATTGGGATGGAGGTCGTCGGCCCGCGAACGCGCGAGGCGGTTGCGGACGCCGCTGGCCAGGTCGAGGGAATAGAGCTGCCAGACGCCGTCAACCCGCGACTGGAAGACGATCGTGCCCGCCTGGGGGCGGACGGCCGCGCCGGGCGCGGCAGCCGCGGCCCGAAAAACGGGTATCCCGGCCTTCTCCCCGCGGCGCAGGCCGCTGAGGGCGGCCAGCGCGGCGAGCAGCAACGCAACCGGAATGGCGACGGCCAGCGCCGCCCGCCAATGGAGCCTTCCGGCGCCGGACCCGGTTTTCCTCCCGCCGCCCAGAACGGAAGCGTTCGTTCTCGTCATGAGGGGATTGTAGGGGAATGGGGCGGCAATTGCAATCCGGCCGCGCATTTGCTACAATGCGCTTTCCCCGGGGAAAATCGTTTCATGCCAGCCAAGAACAAATCCGCTTGCCGCCGCGTGTCCTTCGTCAGCCTGGGCTGCTTCAAGAACACGGTCGACAGCGAGGTGCTGGCCGGGATGCTCAAGGAGCGGGGCATGGAGCTGGTCTCCGAGTACGAGGACCCCGACTGGCTGGTCGTCAACACCTGCGGCTTCATCCGCGACGCCAAGGAAGAGAGCATCGGCGAGATCCTGGCGGCGTTGGAGCGGAAGGAGAAGGGGGAGATCGGCCATCTGGCCGTTTTCGGCTGCCTGATCCAGCGCTACCGCCGCGACCTGGCGGAGGCCTTCGCCGCTGCCGACGTTCTCTGGGGAGTCAACGACATGCCGGCGCTCGCCGACGCCATCGCCTCCGCGCGACCGGCCGTCTATCCCGACCGCGAGCTCTTCCTGTACGACGACCGCCACCCGCGTCTTTGCTTCACCACGGCCAACTCCTCGTTCATCAAGATCTCCGAGGGCTGCAACATGGGCTGCAGCTTCTGCGCCATCCCCGCCATCCGCGGCCCCTTCCGCTCGCGGGCAATCCCCTCGATCGTGCGCGAGGCCGAGGCGCTGAAGCGGCGCGGCGTGGAGGAGCTGAACCTCGTCTCGCAGAATTCCACCTGGTTCGGCCGGGAGCGGGGCGGCCCCTCGCAACTGCCGGAGCTGCTGAAGGAGCTTTCTGCGCTCAACTTCCGCTGGCTGCGCGTCCTCTACCTGATGCCCGAGGAGGTCACGCCGGAGATCCTCGACGGCTTCTCGCAGCCGTCGCTGCTGCCCTATTTCGACCTCCCTTTCCAGCACGTCGCGCCGCGCGTCCTGAAGCGAATGAACCGCGGCGGCGGTTACGCCAAGGACCTGCGCCTGGTGGGCGAGATCCGCAGGCGCTTCCCCGGCGCTGTGCTGCGCAGCAGCTTCATCGTCGGCTTTCCCGGCGAGAGCGAGGACGATTTCCGCCGTTTGCTCGACTTCGCCGCCGAGACCGCCCTGGAGCGCATCGGCGTCTTCGCCTTTTCCCCCGAGGAGGGAACGCCCGGTTTCGAGCTCACCGGCCGCGTCGCCCCCGGCGTTATCGAGAGGCGCAAGGAACGCCTGCTGGACGTCTCCGACCGCAACCTGCGCCGCTTCAACAGCAGCCTGCAGGGGCGTACCCTCGACTTCCTGCCCCTGGCCCCCTGGACGCACGACACGACCATCGGCCGCGTCTGGGCCCAGGCTCCCGAGGTCGACGGCCACTGCCGGGTCAAGGGCAAGTTCAGCGAAGCGGGCATGGTCCCCGTCCGCATCAGCGGCTGCGAACACGAGATGCTGCTGGGAGAAAAATCATGAAAAAAATTACTCTCGCCGCCGCCACCTTCCTCGGCTCGGGCTACTTGCCGGTCGCCCCGGGCACCTGGGCCTCGGCGTTCACCGTCCTGATCGCCTATTTCACGCCATGGGCGGCCGCCCCCTTGGCGCTGAAGGCGGGCATCACCGCCTTCATCTTCGCCATCGGCATCCCCGCCGCGACGGCCAGCGAGATCCACTTTAAGAAACATGATCCCCGTCCCTGCGTGATCGACGAGGTGGCCGGGCAGCTGGTCGCCCTGTTCCTGCTGCCGCGCCAGGCGGCCTGGTACGCGGCCGCCTTCTTCCTGTTCCGCCTCTTCGACATCGTCAAGCCGTTCCCGGTGCGCAAGAGCGAGTCCCTGCCCAAGGGGCTGGGCATCATGACGGATGATGTCCTGGCCGGCGGCTACGCCCTGGTGGCCCTGCTGCTGGCCCAGCGCTTCCTGCCTCTCTGATCCACAATTGCTTTTTTTCACGGAACAGTGTAAAATATTGGAC
>JAKLEC010000051.1 GCA_022711715.1 Acidobacteriota bacterium | reverse complement strand
AGGTGGCCTATGCCGCCACCGATGCCTGGATCTGCCGCGAAATCTATCTATCTCTTGAAAAAATGCCAGATTTGAGTAAAAAACAGCGAAAAACAAGTGGCAGTGATAGTGATAATGGTAGTAACTGCAATAAAAGAGATCATGAAACCAAGTAACTTCACTGCCAATTCAGCCTTTTTCTTTGGGATTTTTCCTTTCTTTACCACTTTACCCCTCTACCTCTCTGCCACTTTGCCTTTTCTTGATGCCTTGAGGCTCCCATGATCCAAGTCGACATCCCTGGAAAAAGGAAAAAACTTGAAATCGAGCACCTGGTCCTTGATTTCAACGGGACATTGGCCCTTGATGGGAAGATCCTGCCCGGAGTGGCCGAGAACCTTCGTCGGCTGGCAAAGGCTGTCAAGGTCCATATCGTGACGGCCGGGACGTTCGGCGGGGTGGAGGAGCAGGTCGCGGGGATTCCCTGCATCCTGAAGGTCCTTTCAGGTCCGGCACAGACCAGGCAGAAGGCCGGTTATGTGAAAACCCTGGGATCCGGGAAGACGGCCTGCGTCGGGAACGGCCGCAACGACCGCGACATGCTGCGCCAGGCGGCGCTGGGGATCCTCGTCGTCCAGGAGGAGGGCGCGGCGGCGGAAAGCCTCATGGCCGCCGACGTCGTCTGCCGCGACATCGCCTCGGCCCTGGGCTTGCTGCTGAACCCCCTGCGCCTCAAGGCCACGCTCCGTTCCTGAAAGTGCCGATGACCGATGCGGGAGGGAAAACTGGACGGCGAGTGGAAGGGGCGGCCGATAAACTCCCAGTCGCAGGCACGCTGGAGTCCTTCATCCGCCTGGAGGCTTCGCGGAGGAGGCTGACCCTGCCGCCGGGGGGGCCGGCCATGCTGGCCCGGCTCGACTACCCCGTGGAGATAGCTCTCAAGGAAACGGCGCTCGGCCGCTTCTGGCGCGACCACCGCCTTCCCGGCCAACCGGAAGCCCTGATCTCCTCCCCCAAGCCGCGCCATTACCGCACCACGAGCAAGCGGCGCGTCCTGGCCGGCGGCAGGGGAAAGAAACACGGAAATATCCCGTCTCATGGGATTCTTCGAGGGGAAGAAGGCTCAGCGCTTCTCGAGCCGGAAGGGCATGCCGGGATTTTCGCCGCCATGGAGGAATTCCTGTCCCGGCAGGAATGCGCTCCGCTGGCCGATGCGCTGAACTTCTTCATCATCCGGGGCACGTATGACGAGTTCATGGTCATTTTCAACCTGGCGCGCCTGGACCGCAGGCTGCACCACCTGGTCGCCAGGGCCGCGGCCGTCCTGCACGCCCGGGACGAACGGGTCGTCTCCGCCTTCCTGTTCGTCGACTCGTCCCGTTCCCCGTATTACCTGGAAAGCGACCGCCCGCGCGGCTCGTTTTCCCTCAAGAAGCTGTTCGGACCCGACTGTTTCCGCCTGTTTATCGGTCATTTTCAATATGGTGTGCCTCCCGCTTCCTTTTCCCAGGTCAACGAGTCGATCCTGCCCAGGCTCCTGGAGACGGTCGGCTCGATGGCGACGGGGGAGTGCATCGGCCGCCTGCTCGACCTTTACTGCGGCTACGGCCTCTTCGCCCTGAGCCTGCGGCCCCGCTACCGCGAGGTGTTCGCCGTCGACGCCGCCGAAGGCTCGCTGCGCGCCGGCATCGCCATGCTCGGCCGCTTCCCGGGGCAGGCGCCGGTCCATTTCCGTTCCGGCGCCATCGCGCGTAACAGCCTGGAGCGGCTCCTGCCGCCGCCTCTCCCTCCCGGGGAGGAGGACGTGGTGCTGGACCCGCCGCGCCGCGGCGCCGACGAGGCGGTCATCGCCGCCGTCGCCCGGCGCCGTCCCGGCCGGGCGATCCATCTCTTCTGCGCCGCCGACGAGATTCCCGCCGCCGTGGCCGCCTGGCGGCGGCGCGGCTATTTCGTCCGCCGCGTCGTGCCGCTCGACATGTTCGCCGGAACGCCCCAGCTCGAGACGGCCGTGCTGTTCACCCGAGCGTAGCGATCCAGACCCTCGAGCTATCGTGACGCGTAACGCGTGACGCGTGACAAGTAGCAGCAATAAGCGAATTACTAATCAATGCCAGCCGGCATAGGGCTTTTTTTAGAAAAACGCCGAAAGAATTGCAATTTCTCCTTGCGGTCCTGGGCTCTTCTTGCACAGACTTATTTCAGAATCCGAGAGATCGTTCATTGCCATCTACTCGTCACGCGTCACGCATCACGCGTAACGATTGTTCTATGGTTTTCCTGGTTTTGCGCGCGGGCGGCTTTGTGCTATCATGCAGTAAATCCACGTTCGAGGAATCCGCATGGCCAAGGTCATCGACTGGTTGAAGGAAAACCGCAGGCTGCTGTTCTCTCTGGAGATCACCCCTCCCGACCGCGGCAGGAGCATGGACGACATTCTCTCGGGCATCGATCCCCTGATGCGCTTCGAGCCGCAGTTCATCAACGTCACCTACCACCAGCCGCATATGGTCTACGAGGAGAAGGACGGGGTGATCACGCGGCGGCCGCGGCGCAAAAAGCCCGGCACCGTGGGCATCTGCAGCGCCATCAAGAACCGTTTCCGCGTCGAGCCGGTGCCGCACCTGATCTGCGGCAGCTTCAGCCGCTTCGAGACCGAGGACACCCTGATCGACCTCCATTTCCTGGGCATCCAGAACATCCTGGCACTGCGCGGCGACCCGCCACCGGGCCAGGCGCGATTCATCCCCGAAAAGGACGGCCATGAGTACGCCGGGCAGCTGGTGGAGCAGATCGCCCGACTCAACCGCGGCCAGTACATCGACGAGCTGGAAGACCCGTTCCCCACCCGCTTCTGCATCGGCGTGGCCGGCTATCCCGAGAAGCATTTCGAGTCGCCCAACCTGGAGAAGGACCTGCAGTTCCTGAAGGCCAAGGTCGACGCCGGCGCCGATTACGTCATCACCCAGATGTTCTTCGACTTCCGCCTGTACAAGGAGTTCGTGGAAAAAGCCCGCGCCATCGGCATCCAGGTGCCGATCATCCCGGGGCTGAAGCCGCTGGTCAACCGCCGGCAGATCCAGACCGTCCCCAGCGCCTTCCATGTCAACATCCCGGCCGAGCTGGTGGCGCTCATCGAGGAAGCGCGCACGAAAGAGCAGGCTTTCGCCGGCGGCATCCGCTACATGGCGCAGCTGGTCGAGCGCCTGCTGGAGTTCGGCGTCCCCGGCATCCATATCTTCACCATGGGCCAGGGGCACGCCACCCGCTCCCTGCTCGACGCGGTTTTTTCGGCGCCGCGCTGAGGAATGGCGCCCATGAGCGAGCGATCCGGGCCCGCTATCGGCAAGCGCCTGCGGGAGAAAGTCCTGGTGCTCGACGGCGCCATGGGCACGTCCGTCATGGCTGCCGCCCTGACCCCGGACGACTACCACGGCCACGAGGGCTGCCACGATTATCTCGTGCTGTCACGCCCGGACGTGATCGCCGCCATCCACGCCGGCTACTTGGAGGCAGGCTGCGACATCATCGAGACCGACACCTTCGGCGCCCAGGGGCTGGAGCTGGCCCAGCATGGGCTCCGGGAGCGGACCTGCGAGATCAACCGCGCGGCCGCCGCGCTGGCGCGCGGGATCGCCGCCGACTTCGCAGCGGGTGGACGGCCGCGCTACGTGGCCGGCTCGATCGGCCCCGGCTCGCGCCTCCCCAGCCTGCAGCAGGCCGGGTTCGCCGACCTGGAGGAGTCATATTATCCCCAGGCGATGGGGCTCTTCGACGGCGGCGTTGACCTGTTCCAGGTCGAGACCTGCCAGGACATGCTGCAGGCCAAGGCTGCGCTGCGGGCCCTGTTCCGCGTATTCCGCGAGCGGGGGGCCGCCAAGCCGGTCTGCCTCATGGTGACCTTGGAGAAGAACCGCATGCTCCTGGGAACCGACATCGCCACCGCCCTGGCCACCTTCCTGCCGTTTCCGCTCCTCGCCTTCGGGGTCAACTGCGGGACCGGCCCCGGCGAGATGGCCGAGGCGGTGCACGCGCTCGCCGGGGCCTCGCCCTTCCCGCTGGCGGTCATGCCCAACGCCGGCCTGCCCAAGTTCCACGCCGGGAGATACGTCTACGACCTGGAGCCGGCGCCGTTCGCCGCCAGCCTGCGCGCCTTCGCCATGGAGGAGGGCGCAGCCGTCGTCGGCGGCTGCTGCGGCACCAGCGCCGCCCACATCCGCGCCCTGGCCGATGCCGTGGGCGGCCTGAGCCCGAAGCCGCGGCGAAAGCCCTCGCCGCGCCCCATGGCCACCTCCCTCTTCGCCGCCCAGGAGCTGCGGGTGAAGCCGGGGCCGCTGATCGTCGGCGAGCGCACCAATGCCACCGGCAGCAAGGCCTTCCGCGAGGCGCTGCTGGCCGACGACCTGGACGCCATGCTCGCCGTCGCCCAGGATCAGGAGCGCGAAGGGGCCCACCTGCTCGACCTCAACGTGGCTTTCGCCGGCCGCGACGAGTCGCGCGACATGGGCAGGGCGGCCGCGCGGCTGAACTCCCGCAGCCGCCTGCCGCTGATGCTTGACAGCGCCAGCATCCCGGCGCTGGAGGCGGGGCTGAAATCCTGCGCCGGCCGGGCGGTGATCAACTCGGTGAACCTCGAGGACGGCGGCGCCCGCGCGCGCGCGATCCTGGCCCTGGCCCGCGATTTCGGCGCCGCCGTGGTCTGCCTGGCCATCGACGAGCAGGGGATGGCCCGCGAGCGCGGCCGCAAGGTCGAGGTGCTGGAACGGCTGCACGCCCTGGCCCTGGACAGCGGCCTGAGGTCCCGGGACCTCTTCCTCGACCCCCTGACCTTCACGTTGGCCTCGGGCGACCCCGGCCTCGCCGCCGCCGGCCGCGAGACCCTGGCCGCTTTGCCGCTGCTGAAAAAGCGCCTGCCCGCCTCCCACACGCTCCTGGGGGTCAGCAACATCTCGTACGGCCTGCTGCCTGCGGCGCGCCGCGTCATCAACGCCGTGTTCCTCTTTCATGCCGTGCGCAGCGGCCTGGACGCCGCCATCTTCCACGCCGGGCGCCTGCTGCCGCTGAACCGCATCGATCCCCGCGAGCTCCGGCTGGCCGAGGACCTGATTTTCGACCGTCGCGTGCCCGGGCGCGACCCATTGCGCGCCGTGCTGGAGCATTTCCAGGGGAGCAAAGGGGGGCCGGCTCCGGTCATGGAGCGAAAGGCGGACCCGGCGCAGAGCCTGCGCGCGGCGGTCCTGGACGGCAACGCCGCCGCCCTGGAGAAGGACCTGGACCGGCTGGCCGGCAGGATGCCCGCCCTGGCCGTCGTCCACGACGTCCTGCTGCCGGCCATGGCCGAGGTCGGCCGGCTGTTCGCGAAGGGGATGATGCAGCTGCCCTTCGTCCTGCAGGCGGCCGAGGTGGTTAAGGCGGCGCTGGACCTGCTGGAGCCCCGGCTGCCGAAGGCGGGGCGGCGCCTGCGCGGCTCCATGCTCCTGGCCACGGTGAAGGGAGACGTGCACGACATCGGCAAGAACCTGGTCGACATCATCCTGCGCAGCAACGGCTTCCGCGTGGTCAACCTGGGCGTCAACCAGGGAGGCGAGGAGATCGCCGCGGCGGTCCGCAGGCATCGCCCCGGGCATGTCGGCCTGAGCGCCCTGCTGGTGCGCTCCACCCTGGAAATGGAGAACGTGCTGCGTCACCTGCGCCGCGAGGGCGTGCGCGTGCCGGTGATCTGCGGCGGCGCGGCCCTGACCCCCGCCTTCGTGGAAGCGGCGCTGAAGCCCGCCTATGGGGGAAAGGTCTCCTATGCCGCTGACGCCTTCGCCGCCATCAAGATCATGTCCGGGGCAAAGCCGGCGAAACCGGCTGCGGTCAAGGTCCGGCCGGGCAAGGCCAGCGGCCAGGCCGCCGTGAAGGCGGCCGGGCCGGTCAAGCCCCCGTTCCGCGGTCCCAGGCCGGCGCGCTGGACCCTGGACGAGATCATGCCCCTGGTCGACCGCCGCGTCCTGTTCAAGGCCCGCTGGCAGATGCGGCCCGGTCCCAAGGCGGAGCGCTTCCTCGCCGAGACCGTCGCCCTGCTCAGGGAGAGGAAGATCGACCGCTTTGCCGCGCTGTACGGCTATTTTCCCTGTCGCCGGCTTGGTGACGACCGGCTCGTGATCGAGCATGGGGGCCGGAAGTCCGTCATCGAGCTCCCGAGGCGTGAGGGGATCTCACTGGCCGATTATTTCGCCGCCGCCGGCGACGCGGTCCCGCTGTTCATCGCCACCTGCGGCGCGCAAATGGCCCAGCTGGAAAAGGAACTGTTCGCATCCGACCGCTTCAGCCGCTACCTGCTGGTGCACGGCCTGGGCGCCCAGCTGGCCGAGGCGCTGGCCGCGGCACTCCACCTGCGCATCCGCCGCGAACTGGGGCTCGCCGCAGGGCAGGGGAGACGGTTCAGCCCCGGGTTCCCGGCCTGGCCGGCGCTGTCCGACCAGCGCAAGATCACTCGCCTGCTCGGCGCCGGACGCATCGGCGTCTCGGTGAGCAGGGGAGACCAGCTCGTCCCCGAGCTCAGCGTCAGCGCCATGGTCGTATCGCACCCGCAGGCAGTCTATTTTTGATGATGTTTCCTCAAAATGAGTCAGTTAGTAGGACTGAAGGACCAAGTACCAAGCACCAAACACCAATGTCCAAATGACCAGCCAGAAGACAAGGAAAGTGATAGTGATAGTGTTAGTGATAGTGAATTGCATTCGATCGATTTTTAAAAAAAATTCATTCATGGCCAAAACTCAATTCATTTTAAGGCAAAATATAGAGCCTTTTAGACAATTCTGGAAGATTTCGTTGCTGGCTGTCCCTAACACTATCACTAACACGATCACTTTCTTTGGTGCTTGATGCTTGGAATTTCCAGCCATCTCTGAAGGAATTTGGATTAATCATGGAAAGAAACTCGGAAAAACCGGAGAAAATGCGGAATCTGGACCCTAAAGAGGTCATTTCCCCATTGGAAGCCAAGCTGGAGTCGTGGCGAAAGAGGATTACCCTGTTCCTGGGGCCATTGATGGCATTGATTCTGCGCCTCATGTCTTTCCCGGGTCTCGATTCCCGTGCCCATTCCCTGGCCGCCATCATCGTCTGGATCGTCGTCTGGTGGATCGGCGAGCCGGTGCCCATCCCGGTCAGCGCCCTGCTGGGAGCATTTTTGTGCATCCTGGCCGGGGTGGCCGACGCCAAGACGGTCCTGGCCCCGTTCGCCGAGCCGACCATTTTCCTGTTCCTGGGCAGCTTTTTGCTGGCCCGCGCCATGAACGTCCACGGGCTCGACCGGCGCTTCGCCTATTCCATCCTTTCGCTGCGCTGGATCGGCGACCGCGCCTGGCGGGTCCTGTTCGCCTACGGCGCCATCTCGGCCTTCATCTCGATGTGGATCAGCAACACGGCCACGACCGCGATGATGCTGCCCATCGGGCTGGGAATCGTGTCGGCCATGAGCGTTCTCATGGAGAAACAGGGCGGCCGCCGAGGCGATCCCGCCCGCTTCGCCACGGGGATGATGCTGATGGCCGCCTACGCCTCCTCGGCGGGCGGCATCGGCACGCCGGTGGGGACGCCGCCCAACCTGATCGGCCTGGCCATGATCGAGAAGTTCGCCGGCGTCCGCATCCCGTTCTTCCAGTGGATGCTGTTCGCCGTGCCCATGCTCCTGGTCATGTACCTGTTCCTTTTTCTCATGCTGTACGGGCTGCACAAACCCGAAATGCCCGTCATATCGGGAAGCCGCGAGCACGTGCGCGCCGAGCTGGCCCGCCTGGGCCCCTGGAGCCGCGGCCAGAAGAACTCCCTGGCCGCCTTCCTGGTGACGGTGGCCCTGTGGATCGCGCCGGGCTTCCTGGCCCTGGCGCTGGGGAGCGCCTCGCCCGCGGCCAAGTGGTACAACGGCCGGCTGCCCGAGGCGGCGGCGGCCCTGGCCGGCGCGATCCTGCTCTTCATACTGCCGCTGGACAGGATGAAGGGGGAGTTCACCCTGAACTGGAAGCAGGCCGTGGAGATCGACTGGGGCACCCTGCTGCTCTTCGGCGGCGGACTGAGCCTGGGCAGCCTCATGTTCCAGACCGGGCTGGCCGACCATGTCGGCCAGGCGCTGCTGCGGCTTTCCGGCGCCGGATCGCTATGGGGGATCACCTTCGCCGCGATCTATATCGCCATCCTGGCCAGCGAGACGACCTCCAACACCGCCGCCGCCAACATGGTGGTGCCGGTGATCATCTCCGTCTCGGCCGCCGCCGGCGTCAACCCCGTTCCGCCCGCCCTGGGCGCCATCCTGGGCTGCAGCTGGGGCTTCATGCTGCCGGTATCCACGCCGCCCAACGCCATCGTCTACGGCTCGGGGCTCGTGCCGATCGTCAAAATGGCGCGCGCCGGCCTGCTGTTCGACGTGGCGGGCGGGCTGCTGATCTGGTCCGGCCTGCGCCTGCTCCTGCCCCTGGCCGGGCTGGCCTAGGCATCGACTGCGGGCGGTCGGTTGACATTTGGCCCGATGCTTTCTATAATTCAACCGATGAACAGACCATGCTTGGGTTCGCTTGATGGATGAATTCGTATGCCCGGAGGGGCAGGGCGGACATTTCCCCATCCTGATCCAGAAGAACCTTGAGGCCATCGAGAAGGCCTTCGGCCTGGAGATCGCCCTGCGCGGCGACAAGGTCATGTACTCGGGGAACCCCGCCCAGGGCCGCAAATTCAAGAAATACCTGCAGCACCTGGCCCAGCTGCAGCGGCAGAACGGCCGGCTGCGCGAGCACGACCTGCAGTTCAGCCTGGAACTGGCTTCCGATGGCCGCATGGAGCAGCTCCCCGAGCTTGCGGAGCGGCGCCTGATCCGCGTCGACGGCAAGGAGGTCTTCCCCAAGACCGTCAACCAGCGCATTTACGTCGACGCCATCGACCGCCGCGACATGGTCTTCGGCATCGGCCCGGCGGGCACCGGCAAGACCTTCCTGGCCATCGCCATGGCCCTGAACCTCCTCATCAACAAGCGGGTGGAGCGCATCGTGCTGACCCGCCCGGTGGTCGAGGCCGGCGAGAAGCTCGGCTTCCTGCCCGGCGATATCCAGCAGAAGATCAACCCCTACCTGCGGCCGCTGTACGACGCCCTGTACTTCCTGATCGGCTGGGAGCGCACCACGGAGCTGATCGAGAAGGGGATCATCGAGATCGCCCCGCTGGCCTACATGCGCGGGCGCACCATCAACGACGCCTTCATCATCCTCGACGAGGGGCAGAACACCGTCGACTCGCAGATGAAGATGTTCCTGACCCGCTTCGGCCTCAACTCGCGGGTGGTGGTCACCGCCGACGTCACCCAGATCGACCTGGAGCAGCCCCGCAAGTCGGGGATCTTCAAGGCCATCCGCATCCTGCGCGACGTGCCGGGGATCGGCGTCGTGCACCTGACCCAGAAGGACGTCGTGCGCCACCCGCTGATCCAGCGCATCATCGAGGCCTACGAGAGGTCGGGGAAATGAACCTCGACCTGGAGCGCAAGGCCAAGCGCCAGCGCCCGGAAAAGCGCGGCCGACGCGGTTCCCACTGGGGACGGCTGCTGCTGGGGGCGTTCTTCGTCGTCGCCATCTCCTACATCGTCTACGTGCCGCCGGCGCGCTCCATCCGCGAGCCGGGCCTCAAGCCCGGCGACATCGCCGCCAACGACATCGTCGTGCGCAAGGAGATGACGGTCGAGGACAAGGAAGCCAGCGAGCAGAGCCGGCGCAAGGCGCTGGCGGCGGTGGTGCCGGTCTACGAGTTCAACGAGCAGAAAACCGCCGGCAGCCAGATGCTGCTGGCGGAGTGGTTCCGCTTCTTCAAGGAGGCGCGCCGCGAACACCTGCTGGGCAAGGCCGACCTGGCCGCGCTCAGCGCCCGCGTGCGCGAGAACTTCGGCATCGAGCTGCCGCCGCCGGCGGTGCAGGCCCTCATCCGGGGCAACACCTTCGCCAAGATCGACCTGGAGCGCCTGCTGCTGGCGGCCCGCCAATGGGGGGAGAAGGGCGTCATCCTCTCGCGCACCGGCGTGCCCCGCGGCGCCGGCGGCGCCGTCACCGTCTACAGCGAACGCCAGGGCTACACCCCGGCGCGGCTGGAGGACTTCCTCGACCTGAAGGACGTCGAGGGGCAGCTGGCGGCCCGGCTGCGCGCGGACCGGCTCGACGAGCGCGAGCGCGGGATCGTCATGCCCATCCTGCTCGACTTCATCAGCACCAACGTGTCGTACTCCAAGGTGCTGACGCGGCTGGAGGAGGAAAAGGCGCTGGCCCTGGTCAACCCCGTATTCATCCACCTGAAGAAGGGGCGCGTCGTGCTGCGCAGCGGCGACGAGGTCGGCCGCGACCACATGCGCCTGATCCAGCTGATCGCCGCCGAGGAGAAGACCAGCTCGCGGCGCGTCCCGGGGGTGATCTTCATCCTGGCGTCGCTGGGCGTGCTGTTCTTCTTCTTCTGGCGCCTGAACGCCATGGCCAAGACCGGCGGCATCAACCGCCCGCGGCTGAACTTCGTCTCGGGCATGACCTTCATCGCCTGCGCCCTGCTCTACCGCCTGGCGCTGTTCCTCTACCCGCTGGTGCTCAAGAACCTGGCCTTCCGCGTGCAGATCGAGGGCGACGTCCTGGCCTACGGCATCCCCTTCGCCGTCGGCTCGCTGATCATCGCCTTCCTGTTCGACCTGCAGAGCGCGGTCGTGTTCTCCTTCATCAACGCCGTCATCGGCGCCTTCGCCTGCGACTGGGACTTCCGCATCATGCTCTACGTCCTGGCCGGCAACCTGGCCGCGGCCTTCGGCATCGAGTACTACCAGCGCCTGAAGCGCTCCTCGGTGTTCAAGGCCTCTTTCTTCTGGCTGCTGCCGGTCAACCTGGCGATCACGCTGCTGTTCGCCCTGTCGGCCGACGGCGGCGGCTGGCTGCCGACGGCCTTCACCGTGCTGCTGGGGGCGCTGGCGGCGCTGCTGTCGGCCTTCGTCGCCAACTTCCTGATCCCGCTCTGGGAGGTGCTGTTCAAGCTGGTCACCGACCTGAAGCTGGTCGAGCTCTCCAACCTCAACCTGCCCTGCTTCCGCGAGATGCTGGAGAAGGCCCCGGGCACCTACCACCATTCGCAGATGGTGGCCACCCTGGCCGAGGCCGCCGCCCAGGAGCTGGAGCTATCGCCGCTGCTGCTGCGCGCCATGGCCCTGTATCACGACATCGGCAAGGTCGACAACCCGCAGTTCTTCACCGAGAACCAGTCGGTCTACGAGGACCCGCATGCGCAGCTGACGCCGCTGGAGAGCGCCAAGGTCATCATCTCGCACATCCCCCTGGGCCTGGAGAAGGCCGAGCGCCTCAAGCTGCCGCGCCAGGTTACCCAGGCCATCTCGCAGCACCACGGCAGCAAGCTGGTGAAGTTCTTCCACGCCCGCGCCCTGGAGCTCAGCGCCGGCCGCCTGGACGGGTTCGACGAGAACATGTTCCGCTACCCGGGCAAGAAGCCGCAGCAGGTGGAGGCGGCCATCATCATGCTGGCCGACCAAGTGGAGGCGGCCAGCAAGAGCCTCTCGGCGCCCGGCGACCAGGACATCCGCAACGTGGTGGAAAAGATCATCGCCTCCGACATCGCCGAGAACCAGTTCGACGAGTGCGACGGGCTGACTTTCAAGGCGCTGAACGTCATCGCCCGGAGCTTCTACGACAAGCTGGCCTCGATCTATCACCAGCGCGTCTCCTACCCGGGCTTCGACTTCAGCAAGGCCGCGGCGACATGATCGTCCTCCAGCGCCAGGAGTTCCCCCTGCCCGCGCGCGGGCTGCCGGCCCGGCTGCGCCGCGCCGCCGGCCGCGTCGGCCTGGAGGGCGACGTCACCGTGCGCCTGGCCGGGGCGGGGGAGGCGCGCGCCCTGAACCGCGAGTTTCGCCACGTCGACCGCGCCACCGACGTGCTGAGCTTCCCCGCCGGCCCCGCCGCTTCCCCGGCCGGGGGCTACGCCGGCGACATTCTCATCTGCCTGCCCGTGGCCGAGGCGCAGGCGCGGCGCGCCGGCCACTCGCTGGCCCGCGAGCTGCTGCTGCTGACCCTCCACGGCCTGCTGCATCTCAAGGGCCTCGA
>JAKLEC010000050.1 GCA_022711715.1 Acidobacteriota bacterium | reverse complement strand
TGCGTTCGCTCCAGTTCAGCCGCCTCAATCCCATGCCACCTCCTATACCCGATGAGCGGAGGGAATGCAAGGACGACGGCGGGCCGGAGACGCCGGACGTTGGACGCAAGCATGGCCAGTGAAGAAGCGTTATAAACCAAGGCATTCAATTGGAGTCGGGTCTTTTAGAACAAATTCAAGCCCGTTGGCAGGCTCTCGCGCCAATCGCCTCCACTTTTTCCCGGAGCGCTCCGGGAGGGCCCCCGCGTTAGCTACCCGCGGTCAATCCAGGCGGGTTTGTACGCGTGGGTGAAGCATCCGGGAACCGATGGCCGTCTGCTCGACGTCCACAAGGCGTTCCGGCGATTGCCGCTGCGCCTGCCAAGTTCAGCTAGCCAAGGAGCGCTCGCGCATCGGGCAAGCTTGCCCTGAGTGAACGTGGGGCGAAGACTTGGGACCCGCTGGGGCAATCCCTCCGGGACCCCCGCGTTAGTTCCCCGCGGTCAATGAAGGCGGGGGTTCACGCGGTGGGGGGCGAGTGGTTCCCGAAGGGAAATGCGGCGGGTTCCCCGATGTTCATATTCGAACCCGCTGCATAACGAAGCCCGCGCCCCTCGGCGGGTAAGGCGGAGTCCCCGAGTGAACGAAGGGCAACTTGCCCGATCTAGCCCTAATTTTTTGGTAGGCTCTCTTCCCTATTTCAGTCTTTTATTAAAGCTATTATGGACAGATCTGCTGACCGCCAACGTCTAATATCTGACGTGTCTGGATCGTTCTTTTGCTTTTATCCGCCCTCCGGAGCGCGCCTTGGCCATTGCCGCCCCATCCTGCTATAATCGTCCCTTGCATGCGGGAACGCCCGCCTTTCCCTCGGAGGCCCGATGAGGTTCGCCCCTGTTCCGCCGGCCGGCGCGGCCCGGCACTGAATTGCCCGTCTACAAGGCGCGGGTCAGCCGCAAGATCTTCGTTTCCCAGGAGACCGGCTTCGGCGTCTTCCTGGTGCGGCTGGAGGGGGCGCGCGAAAGCCGGGTCATCGTCGGCAACCTCCATGCCCTGAGCGTGGGCGACTTTCTCGAGATCGAGGGCGAGGAGTCGGAGCACCCGCGCTTCGGCCGCCAGATCAAGGTCAGCCGCTTCGATTTCGTCAGGCCGGAGGACGCCGAGGGGATCGTCCGCTATCTGGCTTCGGGACGCTTCAAGGGCATCGGCCGCAAGACGGCGCAGCGCATCGCCGACCATTTCGGCCCGGCGACGTTCGCGGTCCTGGAGGAGCAGCCGGAGCGCCTGCGCGAGGTGCCCGGGCTGAAGCGAACCGCCGCCGCCGCCATACAGGAGGGCGTCCGTGGCAGCCGCGTCCTGCGCGACCTGACCGTCCGCCTGACCCCCTTCGGCGTCGGCCAGGAGACGGTCTACCGCATCCACCGCGAGTTCGGCGACCTGGCCATGGCCATGGTCGAGGGCGATCCCTACCAGCTGATCGAGCGCATACGCGGCGTGGGCTTCAAGGTCGCCGATGCCATCGCCCGCGCCGTGGGCGTCGCCCGCACCGACCCGCAGCGGCTGCGGGCCGGCATCCTGTTCCACCTGCAGCAGGCGGAGTCCCAGCGCGGCGACCTGTTCGTCCCCCGCGACGAGCTGCTGCAGAAGTGCGCCTGGCTGCTGGACGTGGACGATGCCGACGTGTTCGCCGTCCTGCAGCGGCTGCTGGAGCGGGGCGAGCTGCGCCTCGTCGAGCTCCCGGAAGCCTGCATCCTGACCCCGCAGAACGAGCTGATCGAGACGGCCGCCGCCCGGCGCCTGCGCCGGCTGGCCCTGGACGGCGCCGCCGCCGAGGAGCCGGCCGTCGACTTCGCCTCGGTGTTCGCCACCCTGGCCCTGGAGCTGACCGAGGAGCAGAAGCAGGCCGTGCTGGCCGCCGTGCGCAACCGGCTGACCGTCATCACCGGCGGCCCGGGCACCGGCAAGACCACCATCATCCGCGCCATCATCGAGGTGCTGCGCGCCAACCGCCGTCCGGTCCTGGTCGCCGCCCCCACCGGCCGGGCGGCCAAGCGCATCGAGGAGAGCGCCTTCTGCCAGGCCTCGACCATCCACCGCCTGCTCAAGTTCAACCCCGAGAGCGGCCGCTTCGTGCACGACGCCCGCAACCCGCTGCCGGCGGGGACGGTCATCGTCGACGAGTTCTCCATGGTCGACTCCTTCGTCCTGTTCTCGCTGCTGCAGGCGCTGAGCGACGACACGCAGCTGATCATCATCGGCGACAAGGACCAGCTGCCCTCGGTCGGGCCCGGCAACGTGTTGCGCGACATGATCGCCAGCGGCTACTTCCCCGTCATCTACCTGCAGCGCAACTTCCGCCAGGACCAGGGCAGCCTGATCGTGGAGAACGCCTGCCGCGTCAACAGCGGCGAGCCACTGCTGCTGCCCAAGCCCGACCCCGACGCCGACTTCGTCTTCCTGCGCGTGCGCGAGGAGGCGCAGGCGCTGGAGAAGGTTGAGCGCGTCCTGCGCCGCTACGGCGCGGAGCACCCCTTCAACTCGCCGGGGCTGCAGGTGCTGGCGCCGATGTACCGCGGCGACGCCGGCATCGACCGCCTCAACCAGATGGTGCAGGAGAAGTTCAACCCCGAGCCCCTCCTGCTGCGGAGGGAGAAGGGCGCCTTCAAGCGCCTGGACAAGGTGATGCAGACGCGCAACGACTACGACAAGGGGGTGTTCAATGGCGACCTGGGCATCGTCGAGGGCTACGACGCCGGCGGACGCCTGCTGCGCGTCGACTTCGACGGCTGGGTCGTCGAGTACGCCGCCGACGAACTCGACGACCTGTCCCTGGCGTACGCCGTCTCCATCCACAAGGCGCAGGGCTCGGAGTACGACGTCGTGGTCCTGTCCCTGCTGGGCGCGCACGCGCGCATGCTCAGCCGCGAGCTCTTCTACACCGCCGTCACCCGGGCGCGGCGCCGGCTGATCCTCCTCTCCGACGAGGAAACCATCGCCCGCGCCGTGGCCAACTCGCAGCCGGTGCAGCGCCGTACCCTGCTGCTGCAGCGGCTGCGCGAGGAGTTCGCGCCGGCGCCGCCCCCGGAACCTTCGGGGCGCCCGCAGGGGCCTGTGGTATAATCGCGCCATGGACGACCTCGCCCCGACCCCGCTGCTGCGCCAGTACCAGGAGATCAAGAAGAGCTACCCCGACGCCATCCTGTTCTTCCGCCTGGGCGACTTCTATGAGATGTTCTTCGACGACGCCCGCGTCGCCGCCCCCATCCTGGAGGTGGTGCTGACCTCGCGCAACAAGAACAAGGAGGGGGCGGTGCCCCTGTGCGGCGTGCCGCACCACGCCTGGGAGAACTATGCCGCCAAGCTGCTGCGCAAGGGCTACAAGGTGGCCATCTGCGAGCAGATGGAGGACCCGGCCCTGGCCAAGGGCATCGTGCGCCGCCAGGTCACCCACATCCTCACCCCGGCCACGGCCCTGGAGGTGGAGGCGCTGGACGCCGGGCTGAACAGCTTCATCGTCGTGGTGCGCCGCGAGGGCGCGGCGCTGGCCCTGGCCTCCCTCGACCTCGCCGTCGGCGACTTCGAGGTGCGGGCCTTCGCGGCGGGCGGCGACGAGGCGCTGTTCAACGAGCTGACCCGGCGCTTCCCGCGCGAAGTCGTCATCGCCCGCTCGCAGGAGAAGGACTTCGCCCAGTTCTGCAAGCGCTTCCCCGAGTTCGCCGACGTCCTGCTCACCGCCTTTGACGACGCCGAGTTCGCCGCCGCCGACTGCGCCGAGGTCCTGCGCCGGCAGTTCGGGCTGGAGAGCCTCGAGGGGCTGGGCCTGAAGGAGCACCCGCAGGCCGTCGGCGCCGCCGGCGTGGCCATCAAGTACCTGCGCTCCATCCGCCCCGGGTCGCTGCCGCACCTGGGCGCGCCGCGCTTCAGCGCCCGCGAGGAGTACCTGGTCCTGGACGCCGTCTCCTTCCGCAACCTGGAGGTGGTGGCCAACCTGCGCAACGGCGCCGCCGCCGGCTCGCTGTTCGCCGCCGTGGACATGACCGTCACCCCCATGGGCCGGCGGCTGCTGCGCAAGTGGCTCACCTACCCGCTGCTGGACCGGGGCGCCATCGAGCGGCGCCTGGACGGGGTCGACGAGTTCGCGCAGAACCTGATCGGCCGCAGCGAGGTGCGCAAGAAGCTGAAGTCGTTCGCCGACCTGGCGCGGCTCAATTCGCGCATCGCCCTGAACATCGCCCAGCCCCAGCACCTGCTCAGCCTGCGCGATACGCTGGCGCGCGTCCCCGCCGTGCTCGCCGACGTCCAGGCCATGCAGTCGGGCCTGGTGCGCGAGGCTGGCGCCGGGCTGCAGCCTCTGCCCGAGGTCGTCGAGCTGGTGGGGCGGGCCATCGCCGAGGAGCCGGCCGCGGCCCTGGGCGAGGGCCAGGTCATCCGCGCCGGCTTCCATGCCGGGCTCGACGAGCTGCGCGCCATCAGCCGCGACGCCAAGGAGATCGTGGCCGCCATGGAGCGCAGCGAGCGCGACGCCACCGGCATCCCCTCGCTCAAGATCAAGTACAACAAGGTCTTCGGCTACTTCATCGAGGTTACCAAGCCCCACCTGCACCTGGTGCCCGAGCGCTACACGCGCAAGCAGACCCTGGTCGGCGCCGAGCGCTTCCTGACCACCGAGCTGAAGGAGCTGGAGGAGAAGATCCTCAAGGCCGAGGAGCGCATCGCCGCCATCGAGCGCACGCTCTATTTCGACGTGCTGTCCGCGATCCAGCGCTTCTCGCCGCAGCTGAACGGCAACGCCGACCAGGTCGCCCTGCTCGATGTCCTGTCCGCCGCGGCCGAGCTGGCGCAGCGCCGCGGCTACGTGCGCCCCGAGGTCAACGATGGCGCCGCCATCCGCGTCCAGGAAGGCCGCCACCCGGTGGTCGAGGCCGCTTCGGGGCGCGGATTCATCCCCAACGACCTGGGCCTCGCCGCCGACGGCGAGCAGATCCTGCTCATCACCGGGCCGAACATGGGCGGCAAGTCGACCTACCTGCGGCAGAACGCCCTGATCGTCATCCTGGCCCAGGCCGGCCTGTTCGTCCCGGCCGCCCGGGCGCAGATCGGCATCTGCGACCGCATCTTCACCCGCATCGGCGCCTCCGACTCGCTGCTGGAGGGCAAGTCGACCTTCCTGGTCGAGATGATCGAGACGGCGATCATCCTGAACAACGCCGGGCCGCGCTCGCTGATCCTGCTCGACGAGATCGGCCGCGGCACCTCGACCTACGACGGCCTCTCCATCGCCTGGGCCGTGGTCGAGTTCCTGCACGCCCTGAAGGCGCGGCCGCGGGTGCTGTTCGCCACCCACTACCACGAGCTGACCGAGCTCGCTTCCGTCCTCGAGCGCGTGCGCAACTGCCACATCGCGGTCAAGGAGTGGCAGGACAACGTCATCTTCCTGCACAAGATCATGCCCGGCCCCACCGACCAGAGCTTCGGCATCCACGTGGCCAAGATCGCCGGCATCCCGCATCCGGTCATCGAGCGGGCCAAGGACATCCTGCTCAACCTGGAGAAGAAGGAACTGAACCGGCTGGTCAAGGAGCGCATCACCGGCCGCATCCAGAAGGCGCCGCCGGCCAGCGCCGGCCTCTTCCCCGAGGACATGGAGCTCAAGGTCTGGGACGAGATCCGCGAAAAGCTGAAGGAGATCGACATCGCCCGGCTGACGCCGCTGGAGGCGCTGAACATCCTGCAGTTCCTGAAGAGCCGGAGCGAGAAGTTCGACTAGCCGCCAGGCGCGGGCGAGGCGGAATCGGCAGCGCTCCGCCCCGCCGGGCCGCTGCCGGCGCCTCTTGCCATCCTGGCGGCGGCAGGGTATCATCCCGCGCGAATGAGGCGTCGTCAGGCCGGCGCATGCCGGAAAAGGGGGAGAACGGATGGAAATGGATGAGGCGGCCCTGACCGCGATCAAGGAGCGCAACCTGCGCCTCATCGCCTCCGGGTATGAAGCGGGAAGCACGCGCCTGCGCTCACTGCCCGCGTCCCTGTACGTCGACGTGACGAAGAAATGCAACCTGCGCTGCCCCAGCTGCTTCCGCTCGGCGCCGGAGCATGCGGGTGCCGACTGGCCCGAGATCGATTTCCCCCTCTTCGAGCGCATCGCCGATGAGCTGTTCCCTGCCGCCTGCCGGGTCATCCTCTCCGGCGGCGGCGAATCGCTGCTCCACCCCGACTTCTCCCGCATGCTGGAGCTCTGCCTGCGCTACCGCGCCAGGCCCCTGCTGTATACCAACGCCTCGACGCTGACATCGGCGACGGTCACGCTCCTGGCCCGGGCGGGGGCCTGCCTGGGGGTCTCCATCGACGGCGCCGCGGCGGCGACGTTCGAGAGGCTGCGTTTTCCCCTCAAATGGGAGAGGATGCTCCAGGCCCTGGACCTGATCCGCACCATCGGCCGGGAGGTGAACAACGAGGACTTCTACCCCTACCTGGGCGTCGTGCTGCAGAACGACAACCTGCATGAGCTGCCGCTGTTCATCGACCTGGCCCGGGACCACGGCATGGAACAGGTCAAGTTCTCGCTCCTCATCCCCTACTACCCCCTGCTGCGGGACAAGGTGCCCTCCGCGCGCGACCTCGAGCGGGAGCTGGTGAAAGCGCTGGAAAAGGCGAACGACCTCGGCATCTACGTCTACGCGCCCGTCCAGGGCAACACCGAGTTCTCCGGCCGGCTGCAGGAGCTGCTGGACGTCAACGGCAGCCTGCCCTTCCGCATCCAGCGCAACAACCCCGACCGCTTCGTCCAGTATCCCCGCTTCGCCTCGCCGGCCTGCCAGATCCCCTGGGCGGAGTGCCTGATCACCGCCGACGGGAAGGTGAACCTCGGCTGCTGCTCGTCGCACGAGCTGGGCGATCTGCGCAGGAAGCCGTTCGCCGCCGTCTGGAACAACAGGAAGTACCGGAAGTTGAGGGAAACGGTCAACGGCCGCAGGCCGCTGCTTCCCTGCCGCAAAGGGGTCTGTCCCTTCCGCTGAGCCGCGGGCGAAGCGTCCGGCCTCAGGAACCGCGGGCCGCGCCACTGCCGTCCAGGGAAGCCAGCAGCTCCAGGTAGGCGCGCGCCGTCCGCGCCCAGCTGAAGAGCTCCTGGCGCTCCCGCCAGCGGCGCAGCATCCCCGCGCCGGCGGCGGGTTCATCCAGGAACGAGGCCATGGCCGCGGCCACGCGGCCGGGGTCGGGGCGGTCGACGAACAAGGCGCAGCCGTCGTACAGCTCGCCGAGCGAGGAGCCGGGCAGCAGCAGCGGCACCGTGCCGCACTGCAGCGCTTCCATGGGCGGCAGGCCGAAGCCCTCGTACTCCGAAAGATAGCAGCACAGGTCGAGGCTGGAGTAGAACGCGGCGATCTCCCCCTCCGGCAGCCAGGGCAGGCGCACGATCCAGTCGCGGTCGAGCCGGCGGCGCGCCGCGGCGCCCAGGCGGTCGGGGCCGGCCAGCAGCAGCACGGCATCGCGGCCGCGGCGCAGCCGCTCCACCGCCGCCGCCGTCTCCGGGACGTGGCGCCGGCCGAACAGGGCGCCGAGGAAGCCGATCACGGTCTTGCCCTCCAGGCCGTAACGCCCGCGGAAGGCGGCGATCTCGGCGGCGCCGGCGCGGCGCAGGCCGGGCTGCCGGCCGAGATGGACGACGCGCACGCGGCCACGGTGGATGCCGTACCAGCGTTCGACCTCGGCGGCGCTGAACGCCGAGTCGGCGGCGACGGCGGCGGCGCGGCGCAGCCCCCAGCGGGCGCGCAGGTCGAGGGACAGCCTCTCCTTCAGCGAGTAGTCGGCGGGGACGCCGCGCCAGGAAACATCGTGAACCGTCACCAGCGTCGGCACGCCGGGACGCAGCGGCGGCACGTTGTTGGGCGCCCACAGCCGGTCGCAGCCGCGGCGGGCGACCATTCCGGGCAGCACCTGGTTCTGCCAGCGGAAGAAGCCGCCCGCGCAGGGCGCGACGATCGTCTCCACGTTGGGCCAGGCAGGCGGAGCCGCCAGCGGGGCGGGAAGGAAGAGCACGAAGCGGTCACGGGGCGCCAGCGGCGCCATGGCGGCGAGGACGTTCTGCAGGAAGCGGCCCACGCCGGTGGGGCGGTCACGCCACTCGAAGCCGTCGATGGCCGCGATCATGGGAGCAGCCGGCGGTAGAAGGCGATGGTTTCGCCGGCGGTCGCCTGCCAGGTGAAGCGGGCGGCGTGGGCGCGGGCGGCGACGGCATCGAACCGCGTTTCGCCGCGCCACAGGGCGGCCAGCCGGTCACGCAGGTCACCGCACCGGCGCGGGTCGAAGTAGGACGCCCGGTCGCCGCCGACCTCTTGCAGGGCGGGGATAGCGGAACAGAGAACCGGCACGCCGCAGGCCAGCGCCTCGAGGACCGGGAAACCGAACCCCTCGTCGAGGGAAGGGAGCGCCAGGGCGGCGGCCCCGCGGTAGAGTCCGGGAAGGTGCGTGGCCGGGACGTAGCCGAGCTCGAAGACCTGGCCTCCCAGCTTGTTCTTCAGCCGCAGGTACTCGCCGAGCCCCCAGCCGCGGCCGCCGGCGACGACCAGCGGGATGGCCAGCCCGGCGCGGCGCAGGTCGAGCAGGGCCTGCAGCAGCAGCGGCAGGTTCTTGCGCGGCTCGATGGTGCCGACGAACAGAAGGTAGCGCGGCGGCAGCCCGGCGGGCAGCGGCCCGGAGGGGTGCGCCGGTTCCAGGAATTCGCTCCCCACCCCCGAATGGATGGCGACGGCGCGGCCGGCGATCCCGGGGAAGCGCTCGACCAGGGCGTCGCGCGTGGCGCGCGAGACGCAGATGACGCCGTCGGCGCGGCGCAGGCTGGCGGCCAGCAGGCGCGGGTAGTGGCGGCGCATCTCGCCGCGGACCAGCTCCGGCCGAGCCAGGAAAAAGAGGTCGTGCACGGTGACCACGGTCCGCCCGCGGCAGGGGAGGATCATCGGCGTGGGCGAGTGGGAGAGGTCGACCCGCCGGCCCAGGAGCCAGTCGATCGGCGGGAAGCGCAGGCGGTGCCAGGCCAGGTTGAGCAGGCGCACCGGCAGCCGGCGGTCGGCGAGCCGGCCGCGCAGCGCCTCCGGCAGACGCAGCGGGTCGAAACGCTCCTTCAGCGAGGCGGAGAACAGGTGCAGCTCGGGGGCGTCGGGGCGGCCGGCCATGGCGGCGAGGAGGCGCTCCATGTACAGGCCGACGCCGGTGGCGCCGGAGAGGGCGGGGCGCAGGTCAACGGCCAGGCGCATGTCCGGCGCTGGGCGGCGGCAGGAGCTCGGTGACCAGAGCGCGGACGCGTTCGGCGAAGGCCTCCTTGCCGAAGCGCCGGCTCTCGCGGCGGGCGGCGCCGGCCAGCGACGCGCGCAGGCCGGGATCCCGCAGCAGCCGCGCCGTCTGCTCCAGCAGCGAGCTGACGCTGGCGAAGAGGAAGCCGCTGCGGCCGTCCGCGACGATCTCCGGCATGCCGCCGCCGGCGAAGACCAGGGGCACGCAGCCGTTCTGCATCGCCTCGGCGACGGTCATGCCGAAATGCTCCACCCGCGCCGGGTCGTCCTGGCCCAGGCCGCACAGGTGCCAGAAGAGGGCGGCCCGGCGGTAGAGGCCGGCCACCTCGTCGTGGGGGGCGTTGACATGCAGCTCCACGGGAAGCGCGGGATGGCCGCGCAGGAAGTCCTGCACCTGGAGCAGGTAGGGGTTGTCGCCGTGGCTGCCGCCGGCCAGGGCCAGCTTCCAGCCCCGGCAGGCCTCGGGCCGGCTGCGCCGCAGCAGGAGGAAGGCGCGCAGCATGTCGAGCTGCTGCTTGTTGCCGCCGGGATCGAAGCGCGCCACCGACAGGATCAGCGGCTCCTTCTCCGCCGGCTCGCCGGACATGTCGACCGGCGGATAGACGTGGGCATGCGGCTCCAGCCCCCAGCGCTTCACGATCCAGTCCCGGGTATAGCGGCTGTTGCACACCACGCGGCTGTAGCGGTCTGCGTAGAAGTAGCTGCGCGGCCGGCGCTCGGGAAAATGGGTGATGAACAGCGAGCGGGAAGCGAGGGGGCAGACCATCTCCAGCATGCTGTTGTTGACGAAGAGGTCGTAATCGAGGCTGGCGCGGCTGACGGCGTGGAAGGGGTTCTCCATGGCGCGCGAGACGATGCGCGCCGGATCGATGTAGTCGTCGCCGCGCTCCTCGTAGTACGGCAGCGGGACCACCCGCGTGGCGCAGGCCCCCAGGTCCAGCCGGTACCAGCTCTGCAGGTCGGCGGCCGCAAAGGGGCGGTTGCCGACGAGGGTGACGTCGCCCAGCCTCAGCAGGGCCTCGGCCAGCGTGGCACCGTACTTCTGGGCGCCGCCGATGAAGTGCCAGGTGTGATCGTAGACGGCGATGCGCGGCCGGCGCAGGCCGAGGAGCAGCTGGCAGCGGTCGATGGCGTTGCAGGCCGCCCCCGAGCCCGCGTGGGCGGCAAGGCCGGCGACCAGACGGCCGGCGCGGGAGGCGCCGTCGGGTTCGGCGCGCAACGAAGCCAGCTCCGCCGCCCCGGCCTCCAGCAGGGCTTCGCGGTCAGTGGCGCCGAGGGTCGGGGCCTCACTCATGACGGTCCTCCTCGCGGGCCGCCAGCAGCGCCTCGACGATGTCCAGGCGGGCGAGCAGCTCGCGGCGGTCGGCCTCCAGCAGCTGCAACCGCTGGCGCATCCGCTTGTAGGCCAGGAAGTCGAGGAACAGCTGGCGCTGGACACGGCGATTGCATGTGTCCTGGCGCGCCAGGGCGGCGCGGACCAGCGGCCCGGCCAGGCGCAGGAGCAGGTGACGGAGCTTGGCGCGCAGCCCGCCGGGCCAGCCGCCCAGCGACAGGATGTCGAGGCCCGACTCCAGCTCGGGCATGCGGCTCCACATCTCGTTCTCCAGGTCGGCGCCGTCGTAGGTCCAGTAGTCGGGCGCGAGATCGCGGTCGACCTTTTCGCCGGCGATGGCGTCAATATCGGGCTGCGCGGCGGCCTGGCGGCCGTATTCGCGGCGCAGCTCCTCGAGGGCGGCGGCGAAGCGGGGATCGGTCATGGGGCCTCCTGGGGTCGCGCCGGCAGGCCGGCGAGGAATTCGGCGTAGAGCCGGGCGCAGCGCTCGCTGCCGCAGGCCTCCCGGGCATAGGCGGCGGCCTCGCGGCCCAGGGAGCGGCGCAGGTCGGCGTCGTCGGCCAGGGCCGCCAGCGCCGCCCGGATCGTTTCGCGCTCGTCGATGTCGGCCGGCACCTTGACGACGCAGCCGTCGGGGAGCTCGGCGAAGGCGCCGATGTCGCTGACCAGCGTCGGCAGGCCGTTGCTGAGCATGCGCAGCAGCGAGCCGGAGCTCTCGCCCATGGTCGGGTTGCGCAGGTTGACGCCGATGTCGGCAGCGGCGATCCAGCCCTCCAGCTCGTCCAGCGGCGCGAAGCCCCGGACCAGCACGCCGGGGCGCTGCGCCGCACCCAGGCGCTCCAGCAGCCGGTCGCGGTCGCGGCCGGCGATCAGGTAGCGCAGACCGGGTCGGCCCAGCCCGTCCAGCGCCCCCAGCACCGCCCCATAGCGCTTCCCCGGGGTGACATAGCCGGCCGAGACGGCCAGCAGCTCCCCGGCGGCGACGCCCAACGACTGCCGCACCTTGCCGCGGTCGACCTGCCGCGGCCGGTGGCCGTGGTGAGGGATGATGGCGCGCGGCATGGCCGGCGGCAGATCGAGGCGGTCGAGGACGAAGCGCGAGTGGGCGATGAGCGCCGTGGCCCGGGCGCAGACCTCCTCGTTCATCGGCAGCTGCAGGGCCAGCTCGTCCTCCCAGAGGGCGAAGGGGGGGCGGCCGGCGAGGAGGGCATCGATCCAGGCGGCCTTCCGGGGGTAGTAGCGCTTCAGGAACTCCGTGAAGGCGGGAAAGCGGCGGCCGGCATCCAGCCAGGCGGCGTAGTATCCCATCAGCACCAGGTCGTGGAGCACCACCACGCCGGGGTAGCGCTCCAGCGCCGCCAGCATGTAGCGGTGGGCGGCGTAGTCGTTGCCCACATGGTAGACGACCTGGTCGTAGTCGCCGGCGGGGAACGACGCGGCCGTGTAGGGGCGGACGCGGAAGCTGGGGGTGTCTCCGGGCATCCCTTTCCAGGAGGGATCGACCCAGACGTCGATCTCGGCGTGGCGCGCCAGCTCCGGCAGCAGCTCCGCGCTGTAGTCGGAAATGCCGCTGGGCTGGGGACTGAGGGGCGAGAACCAGGCGAGCCTCACGACCGGGCCTCCAGCAGCCGGGCGACGGCATGCTCCCAGGTGATGCCGCGGACCATTTCCCGGCCCTCGCGGCCGAGCCGCTCCGCCTCGGCCGGCCGT